>CAKVHC010000004.1 GCA_934747805.1 uncultured Clostridia bacterium
GTGTTGTATAGTTTGGCAAGCCAGTCAAGACGCTCGTCCGGAACGTCCACCACACCATAGTTTGGTTCGATTGTGCAGAAAGGATAGTTTGCACTCTCCGCTCCTGCTCTAGTGATTGCGTTAAATAATGTACTCTTACCCACATTTGGCAAGCCAACAACTCCTAGTTTCATAATTAAGCCTTTTTCATATTTTTTTGCTGATTTGTATATATTACTTATAGAGTATAATACAAAAAAGGAATTTTTGCAAGGTATTTCAAGTGTTATTCGCATTTATAATTATTGGACTAATTCAAGGATTGACCGAATTTCTGCCTGTTTCAAGTAGTGGGCATATTGTTTTGGCGACAAAACTCTTCAATCTCAATGTGGACACGCTGTTTTTGACCGTGTTCGTGCATATGGGCACACTGCTCGCCGTGATTATTGTCTATCGCAAAAGATTGTGGGAGATGATTCGCCGCCCATTCACTGCTTACAATTTCAAAATCATTATTTCCACTCTCATTACTGTCATTTGCTACTTAATATTTGGGGATATGGTTGAACAGGCTTTCGGTGGCGAGTATTTGGTGTATGGCTTTGTTGTGTCTGCAATCGTGCTCATTGCCAGCGACCTAGTCAAACCTAGTTTCAAGCCGGTTGGCTGGGGACAGTCTGTCGTGATAGGCTTTGCACAAGGATTGGCACTTTTCCCTGCCGTTAGTCGCAGTGGCATGACGATTTGCGCAAGCATCTTCTCTGGCGTAAGCCGTAGCGAATCTGCAGACTACTCTTTCATACTTAGTGTGCCTGTAATTCTTGGGTCAAGCATATTAGAAATTCCACACCTAACAAGTCTGCCGTCAAACCAAATTTTCCCGTTGATATGTGCATTCGTCGTAGCTTTTGTGTCAGGAATTTTGGCAATCAAACTCATGATAAGTGCAATAAAAAAAGCGAAACTAAGTTATTTCGCTTTTTATCTCATAATTCTATCCATCATTCTAATTGCATTAGGCTACTGATGCAAGGTGTGCGTCACGAATAGTGCTAATGTAGTTGGCAAGTTCTGTGAAATTGGCTTCAACTTCGTAGTAATGCTTTGAATAATTTTCATATGCATTGGTTGAATCCACGATGTATGCCTTGACTGTTTGGAATTCACCTTCAGTGTAACTGATGTCAATGATAATTTGGTTGTAACTATATTCATAGCCATTCAGTGTATATTTTTGAGCGTTGTCATAACCAAATTTCAAATAATTGCCAGTTTTAACTGAAACAGATTGAGTTGAACGAGTCTTAAGCTCAGCCTTTTTGCCAAGGTCGCCGTTAAACATTGCGTTGAGAACTGACTGCTCAAATGCTTTGTCAAATTTATCTAAGATATTGTTGTAAATATCTTTTTTATCAGTCTTTGAGAAAGTGCCTGATGCACTTTTGTTGCCTGAATAATTATAAACGGTGATGCGGTCAGGCGTAGCGATATTCATTTTGAAACTATATGGCACGAATGTCATAATGATTGTAGCCAAAATCAATGCTCCGATGATTGAAACTGTTACGATTGTGCCTATTTTTTTTGCTTTGCTATTCATAATATTTTCCTTTACTTTGAACATTGTACTAAAATTAATTGTTTATGTCAAACTATTTTTGCTCGTCTTGGTCATTTGAGCCGTTTTCGTCCTTATTCGACGAATTGTTTTCGTTGTTTGTTTCTGGGTTTTCTGTTTGTTCCCCACCATTTTCACTAGTTTGTTTTTCAGCTTCGGCACGTTGTGCTTGAGCTTTGGATTCAAACTCCGCTTTGATAGTTTGATACTCTTGCTCGCTAATTATACCTGCGATGTGCATTGCTTCTGCACGTTGCATTTTTTCTAATTCGCTTTTTGTGTTGTCAATTTTAGGTTCTGGTTTTTTAGTAAGTTTCTCTTTAATAGTTTTTTCTTTCGCATCAATGTCTGCAATGATGTCTTCTACGCTCTTACCTTTGAACAAATCGTCAAACTCTTCGCTGTAGATTGTTTCTTTTTTGTCCAACAGTACAACGAGTGATGTGAGAACATTTTTGTTCTTCGTAATAATATCTTTTGCACGATTGTATGCGGTGTCAATAATTTCTTTTACTTCTTCATCAATCTGACCTGCAACTTGTTCACTGTATGAAGATTGTTTTTGATAATCACGGCCAATAAACACTTCATTTTCAGTGCCAAGACTCATCAAGCCAATTTTACTGCTCATTCCCCATTCGGTCACCATTTTGCGAGCGATTTGGGTGGCACGTTGCATATCGTTGCTTGCGCCTGTTGTAATGTCCTTGAGCATAATTTCTTCGGCGGCACGACCACCAAGCATCATTGACAATGTTTGCAACAATTTTTCTTTAGTGATATGGCGTTCGTCTTTGTCATTGATTGTCAAAGTGTAACCACCGGCGTTGCCACGTGGAATGATACTAATTTCTTGAACGACATCACACTTTTCACTCTCGTGAGCAACAATTGCGTGTCCGCCTTCGTGAATTGCTGTGATACGTCGGTCTTCTTTGGTAACCACCCAACTGCGTTTTTGTGGTCCCATAAGCACTTTGTTGATGCC
Source organism: uncultured Clostridia bacterium (assembly GCA_934747805.1). Lineage (GTDB taxonomy): Bacteria > Bacillota > Clostridia > Christensenellales > UBA1242 > HGM11372. The sequence continues at coordinate 2,589 of CAKVHC010000004.1, forward strand.
TTCAGTGATATCTGCCATTGTAATCTTTGTGCGGTTGTCACGAGCAGCCAAAATTGCAGCTTCGTTCAAAAGGTTGGCGATGTCAGCACCAGCAAAACCACTAGTAAGTCTGGCAAGGCGTTTGAAATCTACTTCGTCGTCAATAGGCTTGTTGCGAGCGTGAATCTTGATAATCTCTTCACGTCCTTTAACGTCTGGCATATTGACATAAATTTGACGGTCAAAACGGCCTGGTCTGAGCAATGCTGGGTCAAGAACATCTGCTCTGTTGGTGGCAGCCAAGATTATAATGCCCTCGTTAGTTTCAAAGCCGTCCATTTCAACGAGCAATTGGTTGAGTGTTTGTTCACGTTCATCATTGCCGCCGCCTAATCCAGCACCACGCTGTCTGCCCACGGCATCAATCTCATCGATGAATACGATACAAGGTGAATGTTTCTTGGCTTGGTCAAATAGGTCACGCACACGTGATGCGCCCACGCCGACAAACATTTCTACAAAGTCTGAGCCAGAGATTGAAAAGAAAGGAACGTTGCTCTCGCCTGCAACTGCTTTGGCGAGCAATGTTTTACCTGTGCCTGGATTACCTACGAGCAAAACACCCTTAGGAATCTTGGCGCCCAGTTCAGTAAATTTTTTAGGGTTACGCAAGAATTCTACGACTTCTTGGAGTTCAGCTTTTTCTTCATCAGCGCCAGCCACGTCGCTAAAGCGGAAGCTGGATGAGATGACCATACGAGCACGGCTTCTGCCATAACTCATTGCGCCTTTGTTGGAATTGAGGAAAGTGCTGAATAGGAATATCGACATAATGACGATGACTGCCAAACTGATGTATGGCATAATGCGTTCCATAAACGATTCGGTTTGAACGCTGGTCTTGATGTCAATAATTAGTGCGGTCTTGGCTGCAATCTCTGTTTCATCAGTAAGTCCTGCAATCTCTTCACGCAACTTATCATTGTATTCATACAAAAATTCTAACTGGCTAGTAGAAAGAATGGTTGTATAGCAGTCCATTTTATTTGGAAAATCGTCTTTTTTGACGCCGTCCACCACACGAATGCGAACTGTGCCGCCGACAATGTCGACTTCTTCAATCTTTTCCGCATAGACCATGTTTTGAAATTCTGTGTAAGAAATGTATGTGTTTTTGCCTGACAGACTACTAACAGCCACCACGATCAAAAGACACAATATTAAAATGCCTACAAACATTAGCGAGCGTTTCTTGTTAGGCATATTATTTCTAGGTTTCTCGTTCATAAAAACTCCTTCGATTGCTAATTGGTATTTAAACTGCGAACTAAAACTCTTACAGTGTAAATCTAGTATGCCAAATGCCTACATTGGATAAAAATAGTCGCACCTGACTTTGTCAGTATATCATATTGCAATTGAAAAGTAAAATAAATACAAGCCAATTAATCAAATATAAGTTTTTGGCGTAAACTATTTTGTTTTATTATGTTGAAAAAATATGCAAAAAAAACTTACGCATTGGGTTAATCACTTTACTTTATAAATCAATTATGTTAGTATTTTAAATATAGGAAGGTAGATATGTCTTGTTTATTATCTATGCAGTCAGTTATTGGAATAATCCTAGAAATTGTAGTCATAGGCGTTATACTGGTCTGCGGTTTTATAGGACTTAAGAAAGGTTTTTTACAGTCAGTGTTGTCACTGTTTACAAACTTCGCCGTTTTGATAGTTTCAATATTCACTGCCAAATATGGCGCTATTGTGCTGGATAAAATGTTTGGTTTCGTGGGTTTCATGGGCAGACAAATGGGCAAGGTCCTTGCCAAAGTTGCTGACGGCGCTTTGGCTACCGTGTTTAGCGACGGAGCGACAGTGGCCGATGCCAACGCACTAATCGACGGCACTGGATTGTTTGGTCCACTCAAGAAGTTGTTGAAGAATGCCGTAGCTCAAAACAGTAACGACCTTGTGGGCAATAGCGTTGCAAACATTGGTGGCAAAGCATTGGGTGCAGTCATTGCAATGATTGTGGCTGGCATTATTATATTCTTATTACTCAAACTAGTTTTGTTCCTACTATCTAAATTGTTTGAAAATCTCACTGCCAACAAAATTCTTGGCACACCAGACAAAATATTGGGACTTGTGTTCGGATTTGTCAAAGGCGGACTTATCATATTCGTTTATGGCGTTGTATTAGTAATTCTCACTTTGATTCCAACAGTTAATGATTTTGTATCTCCAATCATTAATGAACACACCTTTGTCACAAAAGGTATATACAAATTGACAGATAATTTCGTTGAGAAAAATGTCATCGAAAATATTGACGATTGGATTAATAAACTTTGGGAAAATCGCAACGATGGTTCGACCGACACTGGTGATACAGGCGACAAAGACGAAAGCGGATCTGAAACTGGCGGAAACGTTTCAGCCAACATGATTAACGAATTACCACCACTTATTGTTAATGTTGAGAACAATTAATTGATTTAAAAAAAGAACTCAAATTGAGTTCTTTTTTTATGTTATGAATTTGGAACAATGCTATCAAATGACCATTGCTTGTTTGCTGTTACCACATTCCAAATGTTATTGGACAGACCTTGTTGCAAGGAATTATCCATATAATCTGTAATTTGATAGTCTACGTCGTATGTTGAATGCATCGCACCAATTCTTACAGCAATACGAACGCTGCTCGATAGGTCATTACGATTAAATTGCTTGTAAGCTGCAAGACCAATGTAGTCATTGTAAACATTGTTTGAAATATTGCCGTTTCCCATTGCATCACTCGGAACATAATTTGTGCCATTCAGTGAATAAACGTTTAATTTTTGTGTGCAGCCTATCAATCCACCGATAAAGCGGACTGTTGGGATGCCACTGTTCGACCAACCACGTGAGCTGCCAGTTCGACTATTGTGCTGAACCATATTCTCGTTGAATATTACTTGAACCAATCGTGTTTCCCAAAGGTTGTCGGCAATATTGTTGCTCATAACAATGTTTTTCATCACATTCTCACCTATTGTAGCCGCTATTCCGTTGCGGCTGTAGCCTGCAAGTGCTAGGTTGATATTGTCCTTATATTCAATCAAGTTGCTATCAGAATTAACGTTTGACAAAGCGTATGGGTTGATAATCTTGCCCACAAGTCCGCCTATCGACCAATTTGAATACACACTCGACGTCGTGATTGTATGATCCAATCCGCCTGCTGTACTAATGCCGACAATTCCGCCTGCCGTTTCGCTATTGTTTGCCAAAACAGCGATCGTCGAATATGAATACTGCACAAGACCACCGTTATTAAATCCGACTATGCCGCCAGAGTTATTCTTACCTGCAAAAATGGTTAAGTTCGCATTGGTTTTGGTTAGGTCGAAACCTGCATACAATGAACTCTTCTGTTCACGGCTAATGTTGGATACTTCACGCTTAATGTAATAAGTTTTCGTTTCGTCAAATTCTTCATTTGCTACGCTTGTATACTCGTAATTAGGTGTGTAATAAGCTTTTTGTGCCTTATCGAGATTTTCCTGCGTGATGTTGACCAACTCAAAAACGCCATCTTTCTTCACATAATACTGTCCGCCTTCAATCAGTTTGTTTGGAGCAATCGTGAATTCTTCATTTTCTTGAATATAATAGATTGAGTCATTCTTCTTATTAGACTCAAAGCTATCTTGTGTGATATTTCCTTTTGCTTCCTCATAAATGATTTCATTGTTTTCATTCACTGTACGCTCATAATAGTTTACAAATGAGTTTCCATTGTATTCGGTCTGATAAGTATATCCAATTGGTTTGCGAGTATAGTAATTATTCTTTTCAGATGCAGTAGCATTTTTTACTTCTTCATACGTTTCAACCAAGCCCATCATAAAGCCGTATGTACGCTGAGTTTTCACTGCCTGACTAGCGATGGCATTTAAAGTGTCGTCCGCATATGTAACCAAACTATCTTTAATCACACCACGGTTTTCACCGACCAAGCCGCCGCTATTCATAACGCCACGCAACTGACTGCTAGTGCCGATTTCATATGACATAAGCGTTGCCTGTGTGGACTCGCTAAGATAACCGAATGCAAAACCGACGTTCTCACCGAGTATCACAATGTTGCCATAAGGTTGAATATATTTTAATCGTTGAACACGAGCAACAGTCTGATTGCCTAGCAAATAGTTGTTAATGTTTTCATTGCCTGAATTGTAGCCGTCTGCCAAACCAGCAATTGCACCTGCATACGACACTTGAGAAATGTTGTTAGTCATATTTCTGTCAAATGATGTACGAGTATAGATTGTGTAACGTGACTTTGTCTTGTTGCGATAAACACTGTTTACTGTCAGATTGCTTGACAATCCTTGAGCGTCAAAATTGCCATACATTGCACCAAAGATTCCGCCGACAGCGTTTGCACCCAAAACGACTACGCCCTGCCCATCAACTTTTATATTGGAAACCTTTGCTCCACGCATAATGCCCGCCAAACTGCCCACGCACTCAGTGTGAGATGCATAGATGTTGTTTGGTTTGAGAACAAAATTTTTCAAGAATTGCTGCTGAACGGACGAGTTGCTGGTTGTGATTTCTTTAAACAAACCGATAGATGTCTTGTAGTCCTGCGACTCATTGTCGGCATAGATTGTAAGCCCTGAGATCGTCATGCCGTTACCGTCAATGCTGCCTGTGAATATCTTTGATGTTGTAACAGGTTTTGTGCCAAGTGATGCTAGTTCCACATTCTTAATCAGCCTATAAGCTCCGCTAATGGTGTCTACCGTTGGGCGAATGTTCATATACTTTTCAAAACTTGTTGCGTCATAAATCAAATATGGGTTATTGAGTGTACCGTAATTTGCACCCATTCCATCAGCTGTGTCTGCAACATAATTGTAAACAGTGTCACCGCTGTCAGATGTGGTGCTAGACAACGCCTTTTGACGAGTGTAGAAAATGCGGTCAGCATCAATAAGTTTTGGCTTCACATAATCGGTCATCCTTGCATATGTTGTGCTCATACGCCATGTGCCGTTTAATGTGTATGCATTGTTAACTTTTTTGTCAAACAAGAAATGCAGATAATTGTCTTCTAGCAATGCACTAAGTTTTGTTGATTCTGCGCCAAACTCTTTCTTAAAGTTGTCTACCTTGCCATCTGCAGATTTTATATCTGTCGTCTTGGTGACAATGTCACGCACTGACTTAGAATATTTCTGCAAACTGGACGAATACTCACCCGCACTTGGCTGAACGTAAAGTGGTTGGGCAAGTTCGTTTTGGTCAGGCGTATTATCCGAAACAAGATAATAGCAGTCAATCAAATTTGCAGGGTCGGACAATGGTTCACGAGTTTTCTCGTCCAAACCAACAAATGGTGCAAACACTTCGCTCGTAATAAAGCTTGATGTCGAGTACGCACGTGTAATTTTGCCTGTGTTATTAAACACGAAACCTGAAATGATACCGTTGGAACGAATGTACATATCGCTATAACAATCTTCCACATTGCCTGAATTGTTGAACACGAAGCCAGTCGCATCCACTTCACACGCAATGCCGCCTATTGTACTACGCAAATATTGGTCATAGGTTTCAATGCCTGTTGGAGTCGAATAATATTCGCCTTCAGCATATGAAGCACGGATTGTGCCTGAGTTTTGTATCACAAATCCTGCCGTCATAAAGTCGCTTGTTTGGTCGCTTTGGTTCTTTATAACTCCATACTGATATTTACAGCTTGAAATCGTGCCTGTGTTGGAATATACAAAACCTGCAATATTGCCGAAACCAACAATACTGTGCAATACTTTGCTGTTGGTTATGTAACCCGAGTTGTTGCACACAAGTCCACCAAAACTTACATTAGTTACAGTCGTCACTTCACCTGACGTGTTGAGTGATGATTGATAGAAATATATTCCGTTATTGTTGCGGTTTTCACTGGCGATATACAAGTTTTCGCTGATGAAACTGCGTGTTGGAGTTAGACTCTTTTCGTCAATAGATTCAGCCTTGACAATGCAGTTGGTGATCATGCCTGAGTTGGATACCGCAATGCCACCATAGCTGAAATTGTTGACATTCTTTATGTCTAAGCAGGTCTGTGGCAGGTTCATTATCACATTGGATACAATAGTGTCGCTGGACACAGATTTAAACAATCCTAATTCCAAACTGCTTAGAGTTGTGCTTCCGTTGAAATAACTTTCAATGTCAAAGCCTTCGATTGTAATCGTATATGAATTGCCATTAAATTGTTTCATATTGGCATCAATAGGCTTATAGTTTTTGAGAGTCAAATTATTCATCAGAATGTAACTTCTGTCTTGGGTCATTGACTCAAATTCGGTTTGAGTGCTGATAGGAATCATTGTTTCAAGCGAGTCCACAAGGCTAAAACTAAATCCCGTTTCGCCCGTAATGACAAGGCTGTCAGACGATTCAATATCTTTCACTTGCGGCACGCCATAATCATCATATTCAATGATTGCTGACACCCTAGCAGTGCATGAGTTAATTTCGCTATTGCTGGTCACAAACAGCCAACCATCGTTAACTTTGTCAAACGCTATGTTGTAAAGACTTCCGCTAACAATGTCTTGGAAATCGTCGACTGCGTTTCTAATCTGCCATTTGGCATTAATGTTGCTTAACAGTTCGGTTCTTAGTTCCAAAATGTCGACGCCGTCGGCTACAACTATGTCGTTTTCACCGAATATGGCTTGCAACTCATAGCTTTCGCCATAACGACCTGCGATTATGCCATCACGAGCATTTGCGATTGTGAGCCCATTTACTACAAATTTTCTCACTTTGAAACCTAAATATGTTTTTGTTTCATATTCGCTGCCATTGATGATTCTCGTGCTGGTTGCACGTATAAAGAATATGTCGTTAATATTGAGTTCTTTGCGGAATGTGATATGCAATGAATTGGAACGTTCATTAATGATTACATAACTATTGTTTATCACATTGTCGTGGCCGTCAACCACATCAAATCTGACATCAGCGTCAGAACTATTTATCTGATATGCAACGTCAAAGTTGACACCATTTGCAATATTTATTGTATCAATTATATCTTGGCTGCTGGAGTATACATGGCCAATGCTATCAGTGTATGTCATTGTGGTTGTTGGTAGACTCTGAACTACTAGGTTAATGCTAGCGTTCAAGTCACCAGTGACGTCCACCAGCTGTCCATTCACACGTTTGTACGCCTTGACTGAAATTGAATAAACAGTGTTTTCTACTGCCGAACTAGCGAGATACATTCTCACGTAGTATTGGTCAATTATATTAACATTCTCTTCTTGTCCAAAAGCGTTAATAATTAACTTTTGCAACCTGATTGAGTTGTTGGTAGTGATTGGTTCTGTCTTTGTAAGTTTGTAAGGATTTTCACGATTATTTTCCCAAGCTGTATCATACAAAACTTGTTTCATAATCACTTTCAAACTTGAATTGTTAGTCACTTCGATAAAGTCATAGTCCGCAAAGCTTGGATAGACATTGATTTTCATCAAAGTCATTTGGCCAGGTATAACTTTCTCAGTTTGACGTTCTTGGTAGTCATAGCGAATTTCGTTTGTTGTCTCGTCTACGTATTCACGTGTTATTGAATAGTAATTGTCAATTGCCAAGTGCAACACTTCTTGCGGACAGAGTGACAAACTAAACTCTGCTGGATCAATTGACATATCCGACCTTGCATACGCCTTAAACTGCCATGTCTTAGTAGTGGTTACCACATTCTCGGTTGGAATGAAGGTGTATTCAACAATCATTTGTGGATTGTCATAGCTGCCAGTTTGAACAATTTTCTTTTCAACAGTAAAGTCTTCAATCATTGTTGAGACGTTGCCATCGAAAATCATTTCGTCGTTATCCACCAGCAACACAACATCGTCGCCGTTATAATCTGTATTCATCGTTATGGTGATTGTTGCAGTGTTGAGCGGAGAAATTGTGCGACTATTCGCAGATGAGTGAATTGCTGTGGCGCCGTTGAACGTATTGACCGTGAACGTGCGTGCCAGTCTATCAAGCGAGCAGTAGTCATAATTTGTGCTGCCTACACGAATATATGGCAAAGCAATTACTCTGATGCCATCCTCGTGAGTGTACATTTTGTTTGCTTCAACTACCGCTTGGCTGTTGTTTTCCACACGAACCATATAATAGTTGTTGCCACTGAATGAATATGTTTCCCAAGTCAAACCATTTATGGTGAGATATTCATTTAAGTTTTCACCATTATTCTCTATTAAATACATCACACCTGCATTGCTATTCTTTGCATAAGCATAACTGCGATATTCATTAGAGAGTGTGATGTCGTCATAGTCATAAATGAACAAATCATTATCACCATAATAAGCCGTCGTTAGACTTGCGTCCAATTTCAACTGTTCGCTGAATCTAGGAATTATATTTTTAGATTTCTTGACACCAATATTTAATGAATTAGTGAGTTTTGATGTGCCAGAAGCAAAGTTTGTGTTTTGATACAATTCAAAGTTATCCACTGCGTTTTCAACATAAATGTGGATTTCTTTAAACACTGAATTGTTTAGTTTACTCATAACCTTCAAACTTGCATGACCATTGCCAACAACGACAAGTGTATCGCCCACTACTCTAACAATCTGTTCGTTGCTTGACTTCAAAACAACCGACTTTGTGCGAGTGCTAGCAGGAGTCACTGTTGTTGAAATTATATCACTAATCTTGAAGCTATTTATTCTCGTCACATCAAAGCCTAGATAATAGCTGTCAGACATTTCTGTTTCGCTCTTATCAATTAGGTTGAGCAGATTGTATCTAGTGAGAATGGCACTGGTATCTGAAATTTTATAAGCACGCACTGGTTTGTAGTCAGAATTTTTGTACAACACGCTGTCAGTATTGAAAACCACGTCGATATCCGACACGGCTTCTTCGCCCAGCACCGTATTGTTGGAACTGCTGTTTACTGTGCGTAAGATTGGATAACCATTGTTCACCAAACTATCTTCGTCACGGCTGAAATAGTTTTCGTATTCAGCGGACACATTGCCTACAAAAGCATTCGTCAATTCCATATAATCGACTTGCATGCCATTACTGTTGTATATTGTAGTCGTCGCAACGTCAACATAATAGCAATCGCCGATGTCATTAAGTGCCGAAATGTGATTGTGTATTTCACCCAACGCAACTGCATAGTCAAACTCGACCATTGTGTAAGTGTATTCAACCACTATTTCGCCGTCGCCTGAATGGGCACTGGCAATGCCTGTTAGCGAAAACTCGACGCCACCGACAATGTTTTGTTCAATAGAGATTTTGCCTTTGACATAGCTGTTTTTTAGGCTAGTGTAGGCATTGTCAACCGTGGCTATAAACGTAGAGATATTGACGTTCACATCTTTGTCAATTGGCTGTTTGACCGTCTGTTCTTGTGCCACAATCTTTGTGCTGGCAGTGGAATTCTGAATATTGACACCATTTGCAATGGCTATAAATCCAGCCACATTTTTGACGTTACTATCGTTATTTTTCAACAAAACGATATCTGCATAATAATTATCGTAAGACCAAATTTTGCCTTGCAATTTACCCTTGTATGAAGCGACATAACTGTAACTAATGTTTGTGCCTGTTGCTTTGGCGATAAAGCCTGCGATATTGTTGTAGCCTTGCAAATTGGCATATTTTGTACTCAAATCTGCATCACGGCCTTCGTTGAAATAATATTCGCTATTAACATGATAATACACACCATTTGAGTCAATCGCTGTAACGCCTGCGATTGTATCGTCGGCAGCGATGTCAACGTTCGCAAACGAGTAGATTATCGTTCCGCCAACGTTCTCACCAATCAAACCGCCCACATTAGTTTTGCTTATTATTTTGCCAGAGGTGATTACACCCACTGCTAATGACATGTTCTTGCCTGCCAAAGCACCGACGGCGAGTCTGCTGCCCGAATCGATATTGGCATTCATATCAACAACCACTGTAGTTCCTTCGTTGCCATACAACTTGTCAAGGTTGGATTCGTGTGCAATTTCAAATTGGCTCATTGCTTCGAAGGTTAATTCTTCGTCAGAGCTGATTGAGTTTTGTGCTTTAAAATCTTCGAATGCCGCTTGCGACATATAGTAGCCAAATATTTTGCCATAGTTAACGCCCACAGCACCACCGAAATATGCTTCGTAACGGTCCTGGTCTCTTGCCGAATCAGTGATGTTAAGCGTCAACGTGTTAGTCACTCCGACAGCCTTGTTTGAAAGGTTGATAATGCCGTTGTTTATGGCACTGACTGCACCTAAATAGATTGACGAGTCGTTAAGTTGAGCATTAAATGTGCCAGACATTGAAACCGTGCAGTTATCAATCAGGCCATTGTTCACGCTCACCAAACCACCAAAGTATTTGGTGCCTTCAAGCGTTGCTTTGTCTTTGTTTAATATGAAGCTAAATACTGTATTTTGAATAGTCGGAATGCGGTCATCACCTTGCTTTTCAGCAAGTATTGCAAACAATCCTGTGTAACCGCTCTTTTCCGTGAGTCCAACATTGTATATGCCATAGCCGTTGCCATTGATTGAGCCTGTGAAAGCATAAACTTGATTGCCAATGACTCCGAGTGGCGTGATTGACTTTTTGTTAAAATCAATATCATTCAAAAGCACGTAGTGTGATTTTAATCCTTCAACATTGTTGATATTTATCACATCTTGTACTGTTTGCAAACTATATGGATTTTCAATGCTGCCGTCTTCCACCTTAATCAAGATTTCTTCGTAAATTGGCTTATTCGTGTTAGGGTTTGCACGCACTATCCTATCTAAACCGCCGTCACCAGCTGTATACTCTCCCATAAGGGCATCACGTGGCACAACGATTATAGAAACGCAGCCAGCACCAACAGGGATGATTGTGTTGCCTGACAAAACTGCAATATCAGTCACTTTTTTGTCTGCTGCGGTTAGACTATTTTTACAAATAAAGTATAGAACTTCTTTATCAAATACCTTGTTGTATGGATAGACAGAAGCCAAGATCGTCTTGGTATTTACGCACTTGTCAAGTGCAATATTGTCTAAATCCAACTCACGATTCAAACCATTGCTTGCTTTGAATGTTAATGTTTTAAGTCGTTTGGAGTCGATTTGTGACATTTTGTAGCCTTGCTCAAAAATGATATTTTCGGACTGAGTGACTTTGCTAACTGACACTTGGCAGATTGCTTTGTACTCTCTGCCATATTGCTTGATAGTGGCATAAACGTTAATCTTTGAAGATGTTGTCACGTCTTCGCTTTGTTCTGGCAGGCTAAATTGGTAAATTGCCGTTTGGTTCGAAACAGATATCTGCTCTGCATGAATTTTAGATGTAGATGTGCCCCACTTTAGTTGTTCATCAAGGTAGGCGTTTGCCGGATAAATGCTGGCTTGGAAACTGAGTTGAGCTTTATCCCTGTTGTAATAACCTAATGTGTTAGCATCATAAGCAGTAGCTGTGTAGCGGTCAAGGTTAAACCTTCTAACTGGCGTATAGATAAACACGTGATACACGGCCTTGCTAGAGCTTACTGTTTTAACTCTGAAGCCGTCTTCAGTCTCTTCATAAGACGTTGCACCTGACACTTCGATTTCCACAGTGATATATCGCTTGTGTTCCACGAAATTGGTGCTATGCGTAGCATAAAGTGCGTCGAACAGACCCGTTTCCGTGATTGACGCCTCATATGCATTAGCGCTTTCACTAGTCAATTTATAGTTTACTTGTGACTTAAACTTGGCATTGTCATCCGTTATTTTGTATCCAAATTTCAAACGGCTGTTGACTGCCACGTCTAAATATTTATCTTCCGTCACACTCTGCAATGAGCCGTAAATTAACGTAGGGTCATCAATGCTTACTTTATTTCTATCGAATGGTTGGTAAACGAATACTTTTAGCCTTGCCACCATTCCATTGGCACTGCGAGCCGTGATGACGTATTCGCCCACATCTTTTGGAATGATGCTTATCATTCGTTTATCAAAAGTGCCTTCATAGACAAAACTTCTGCCTTCGATACCTTCTTTTGAAAGCATTATCGCATCACTGTCTGTGCTGACTGTAATTAGACAATCTTTTAATTCCGTGTCAGTCGATACTTGTCCGTCCACGTTAAAGACGTTTAGGTCAACTGCCGGATATGAGATTTCGTCAATGTTTAAGATTATTACTCCATTGGTCTTATCGTCGTTTTCGTCAAAAGACATTTCAGTAACGCCTCGACGTATGTTGAAACGTATGTTCACGCTGACGTTTGGCAGATACTCAAACACTGTTTTATTGTTGGAATTGTAAAGCGTGTTATCTGTTTCCAGATAAAGTTCAAGATTGGAAACCGTGCCAAAATCGCCCGGATTTATCTGATATTTCAAAAAGAATCTGTCGTCGTTTGAGATCTGGCTGCTAATAGCATATTCACTATTTTCCAGTCCTACAAAAGAAATGTATTCGCCGGTCGTATTTGTCAACACTAGGCTGTACTTGTTTTCTATTGCTGCGCCGGACAAGTTTTTATCGGTCAGAAAACTCTTTTTTACACGTAATCTATAGCCGAAATAATTGGTCAAAGTGCTGTTGGATGGCAAAATGGACACATTGTAGCGAGAGCCATAAGCATAGCTATAGCTGTCATACAATACAGTGACAAACTGATTTTCTATAGGATTTCCGTCCAAATCAGTGGCGTTTTCCAATTCGGCACCGTCAGACTTAATAACGAAATCTGTTGGCGCACTAATCACCTCAAACTCAATATCGTCAACCGCAAATACTCCAGCATATTCTTGTTCGTGTCCGTAAACATTGATGTCAATGTGCAAATATGTCTTTGACGAGCCTGCACTCGTGTTGGCAAGTGCGGTGACAATAAATGAACTATTGCCGTTAGGGACGATTTCTGCCACGACGTCGTTTCTCACTTTGTTGCCATTAATGACTGTGTATATGTAAGCCGACAAAGAGAAATCGTCTGGCAGCTTTTGTAGGTCGGTCAAATTGTCATACTTGGCAAGTGCATTCACCACCACTTGATTGAAATACGCATCAGGATAATTGGTGCTAGTAACCTTGTTCACTGCGTTGCTGACAAGTGTCAGTTTACTTGTCTTGACACTCTTGTCCGTTGAAGCCAAGTTTTCCATAGTGCGACTTGATTGTGAACGGTTGGTCTGCAGCGTAATGCTTTCAGGACGAGCAATAAGGTCTACAGTGATAAAACTTGCGCCGTTTGTGTTTTGACCATTTGCCGTGGCATATATCAACAGTCTACTCTCGTGTGTGGTCGAATCGACTGTCAAAATATTGTCATTAAGTTCTACGCCGCTAGGAATACGGTCACCGACAAATTTGTATTCAATTTTGTCGGTAGCGCCTTGAGGAAGAATTCTAAATGCACTATTCGGAATCTCAAATACGTTTTTGCCTTTTGAGAGCATTAATAAATAATTCGTTTTATCGCCAGTCGAGATTGACTGAACTTTCTTTTCAATAACTATTGGGCGACTAGTTTGTTTACTAGAATCGCCAGCGGATTTAACGATGAGGTTGCCAGACCCACCATTTACTGCTGTGATGGTGATGGTCACAGTGTCTTCACTAATCACTCTAGTGCTGACATTCGCTAGCTCTGTAGGAACTGTGTAAGCGACGATGTCATTGTTTGCGTTTTTCTTAAGCCCAGATAATGTAACGGTCAGATTTTTACTTGCCTCAGTCATGTCGGCTGGGTCAATTGTAAGGTTGATGGAATCTTCCGCAGTGATCTCTACATTATTATCAAAGATTTTAAAAGTTAGTTTGGAATATGCTGTGTCGCACGAAGCAAACAAAATGCTTGTGCAAGCGACTAACACCAACAATAAAATTCTAAGGGCTTTTTTCATCGTTTTCCTCTTATGTATTTTGTACTAATTTTATAATTATATTATAATATATATATCAATTTAAATGCAAATATTTTGGCGTGAAAAAATTAAATAAATATAGGCGCTAAAAATTTATTTAATTCTTTTTTTATTATCTTTTTCATACACTAAATAAAGGAGAAAATATGAGCGAAAACGAAAAAAAAGTAATTAGTCAAACTCAAAACTTAAATTTGCAAAATCGCAACAAACTCACACTCACTGGCGTGACAAAAGTGATAAGTGTGAAAGACGACCTTGCTCAACTAGAAACGAATATGGGCGTGCTGCAAGCATACGGCAAAGATATACAACTAGTGAGCCTAGAACTAGACAAGGGCGAAATCGAACTCAAGGGCAATTTCGTTAGTTTCAAATATGGAGATAAAAACTCTAATTTCTTAAAAAGATTATTTAAATAATGTTACATAATTTAAATCAACAAATAAATATTATTTTAATTTGTTTATTCGCTGGAATTATTTGCGGATTTATTTTTCAAATTAATAATAAAATTAAAAATAAATTGAAAAAAAATATAATTTCCATATTTTTAGATAGTTTTTTCGCTGTTTTTTGTGGTTTTTTATTAATATTTTTATTAAATAAATATTTTTACGGTTATTATTATTTAATATTTTTTATCGTATTTATTTGCGGAATATTTTTGTGTAAAAAATATTTAACTAGTTCGCTTGATTATTTTTGCAAATTATTATATACTCAATTTGTAAAGTTGAGAGGTAAAATAAAGTGCAAGAAAAAGACCCAAAAAAGCTCGCCCGACTCGTCTTTATCATAGGCATTTTGGTGATTGCAATTTTGCTCGTTGTGGTGATTTGGCAGTTGGTTGTAATTCACAAATTGCAGGCACAGCTTGTCGTTAATCCTGCCATTCATGTAAGGCAGATTTTATCATATGCGGGTAGGTATTTATGTTTATAACGATTGCAGGAACGCAAGGCAGTGGCAAGAGTACTGTGTGCAAAATATTGGAGAAAAAGTACGGACTCCAACACGTCAAAATTAGTCACATTATGCGTAAGATGGCAGAGGAAAAAAATATCACAATTTTGGAGATGAATCAACTTGCTGAAATCGACCCTGAGATTGACAAGATGATTGACCAAGCCAGCATTGAACTTAGCAACGAATTTTTAAAGGCAAACAAGCATGCGATTTTCGATAGCCGTATGGCTTGGCATTTCGTGCCTAACAGCATCAAGGTGTTTATCACAGCAGACGAGCGTGTTCGTGCCGAGCGAATACTGAACGACGACACTCGTGGCAATGTAGAGAATTTTGACAAGATTGAAGAGACTATTTCTTCTATCAACAGTCGAATGAAAAGCGAAAATGAACGCTATAAAAAATATTATGGCGTGGACAATTTAGATATGTCGAACTACGATTTGGTTCTCGATTCGTCACACAAGACTCCTGACGAGTTGGCTGAAGAAATCGTAACATATGCGAAAGAACGAGATTTGTGGAGTGTGTAATGAACGACTTTTTAAACAAAAAAGTGAGGATTGAAATTGCTCCCGGTTTTAGCACCCTACCCGACAACACAATGATTGGCACAGTGACTAGAATGGACGAAACCGGTGTAGAACTTGACGAAAAATATTTCTTCATTTTCACACACATCAATTCAATCGATATCATAGAATAAAAAAATGACTATCACAAGTCATTTTTTATTTAACGTTTATACTTTCGCTTTTATCTACCAAAACATTGTGGCAGATGGTCAAAACTTTAATGCACGCAACTTTCGTGTCAGAACACTCATTAATATATGCCGATGAACGTCTGCCGTTAGAAATATCTTGCTGTGCAAAGTTCAGAAGTTCTTTCACTTTTGCAATCACTTTCTTCAAGTCATCAGTCGATAATGAATGTGCCATTTCACAAATCATCTTGGCAATATTAGCCCTGCTATCGTGTGAAATCTTTTCCACATCAGCATCATACTTTGTCACACAAATTTTGGCAAACAACATCATCTTATTAACATATTTATCTATCTCATTTTCGTTTTGGAATGTCACTTTATTACACATATTTTACCTACTGTTCTGCGATTGTATCATATTGTTTGATATATGTCAACTTGAATAGGCAAGGTTTATTTATATGTAGGCAAAGTTTCTTATCAAACACGCACAAGCTACATCTCAATTTCTCTAATAATATCAAATTTTAATCTATTCACTCTTTCTTCCAATTTTTTGTCTGTGTAAGTTTCAATTATAGTTTTTAGAGTGTTGATTATACTATCCAAATTATCTTCGTTTACTTGTTTGCTCCCACATGGCAAATCATATCTAATAAGGTAGTATTTGCCGTCAATATTTTTCAAGTCAAAAGGAAACAATCTACAATCACTTGGACGAATGTCGTAAACAGTGCATCCTTTTTTGTAGAACGGGCATTTGCTATCTATATTAAGAATATTGTAAGCTTTATCGTTTATTTTTCTGAAATATTTTTCGTACTCTTGTCCAGCTCTTTGAACCAGTGCATTTTTCTCTTCTGCTGTAACAATAATATTGTCAATCTCGTCATCAAAATCGCAACAGCAATTCTTCTTGATACTGCAACTGGAACAATGATTGTAGGTGCCTTCTCTTTTATCCATAATAACCTCTATATGTTTTTTCTTTTGATTGATAACGTTCTAAGTCTGCCAGCTCGTTTATTATATTTTAACATAATAGATTTGGCAATAATAGTCAACTGAAATATCGTTATGTTTAAGTATTTATAAAGATATTTTTCGCCAAACGATTTTAGGACTATATATGTTATAAAAAATAAAAAAAAGTTCAATCTTTTGCAGTTTGAACTCTCTTTGTGTGGTGACCCTAGCGGGATTCGAACCCACGATACCGCCGTGAAAGGGCGATGTCTTAACCACTTGACCATAGGGCCATAAATGTATGGTGGCGGTAGGTGGATTCGGACCACCGACCTATCGGGTATGAACCGATCGCTCTAGACCGCTAAGCCATACCGCCACGCTGTGACTTACTTTTTCAGTATAATATAAATAGATTGTTTTGTCAACAATTTTTTACAAATTAGCGCCTAAATACGCAAGTTATTTTGGAGTTTTGGGGGTGATTAAGTGTGATTTAACAAAAATTTCCTGTAATTTTACGAATTTTTTATTGACAGTAGGCATAAATTGTTATATACTATAGATACATCGCGGGGTGGAGCAGCTAGGTAGCTCGTTGGGCTCATAACCCAAAGGTCACGAGGTTCAAATCCCGTCCCCGCAACCATATGTAAAAATGAAGTCGGTTGACTTCATTTTTTATTTCTATTACGATTGAATTTCGTCATTTTAAAATGAGATTTAATCAGCCGAAAATATAATTCGTTTCAACAACGTTTTCGGAGAGTTGTTTACCCAGTTCTGCCACCAAAAATTTTTCAAGTGTACGTGTATTCATTTTCGTTTTAAACGCCGACGCTCCCCTATGACCGCCACCGCCGTTTTCGTTGGCAATGGCTGACACATCAAAACCACGTTTGGCACGCAGATGCACATAATATCCGCAATCTATTGGCTCAACCACCACGCAGATTTTACAATTTTCTAAGTATTGCAAGTTGTTTATCGCATAAGAATAGTTTTCAAACAAATGTGCTTTGTCTTTCTTGATAATGCTATAAACCAGTTGCCCATCGAAATAAAGTTTCTTGTTTTTAATAAGTTTGGCATACAAATCCAAAACCTTTGGTTTGACTTCACTAAAGCATTTTTCGTATATAAGTGGCTGGTCAATATGCTCCACACACTCGCCTGCAATTTCGTAAGCGTGCTTGTCCACATCGCCGACAGCGAAACACCCCGTGTCACTGATAAGTCCCGCATAAATCATTCCATAGTCGGCTTTGGTTAGAGCATAGCCATACTCAGCGCAAATATCGTACACGATCTCGCATGTTGATGACACCAATTCGTGAATGTAGATATCTGCTGGAGTTGTCTTCTGAGTGTGATGGTCAATGCATATTTTGTTTTTGCAATTCAAAAAAATATCTTCATACTTGCCCAGTCTTGATGGCTCATTGGCATCCATCATAATAACGCAATCATATTTAGATTTTGGGTTGCAGATATTAATATATTTGTCAAAATATTTGCAACCACTAAATTTTTGAAAATTATCCGCAAAGATGTCCACATTTTTTACGCAAAATTGTGATTTAATAAACTTTGACATCACGATAGACGAGCAGACTGCATCATTGTCTGGATTTACGTGTGTCAAAATGCAAACATTCTTTAGTCCATTTAGTTGTTTTAACTTGTTGTATTTTTTCATAAATACATTTTAGGATATATAAAAACAAATGTCAAATTAAAAAAAATTATATTGACAAAACATCAATCTATGATAAAATAGACTCACTATAATTCAAGGGGTAGATTATGAAGTATGTAACTTATTGGCAAGTAATTAAAACTTTGGCATATGACGGCAACCGTGTGAGCAGAGAAATCGTGGCTGTAACAACGGACGAAAAGTTCGCCAATTACATTGCAAACAGTTTGAATGAGTGTAAGAAAAGCCATTTTGTAGATTTTTCTGTTAAGCGCACATCATTCGCGGTTGTAAACAAAGACGACGCAAAAAAAGTCATTGACGACGCTTTGTTACACGAAATTGATGAAATCAATGAACCAATCAATTAATGAATAAACAAAAAAAGAAGTCGATTGACTTCTTTTTTTTAGATTCAATTAGTTCTGAGCAGTGAAGTTAATTCTAACACTTGGGCTCATAGTAGTTGCAAGATAAATACTCTTCAAATAAGTACCCTTTGCAGCTGCAGGCTTAGCCTTGATGATAGCGTTCATAACGGCTTCAAGGTTAGTGTTAAGTCTGTCAATGCCGAAGCTTACTTTACCAATGATAACGTGAACAATGTTGTTCTTGTCAAGACGGTATTCAACTTTACCAGCTTTAACGTCTTTAATAGCCTTTTCAACATCCATAGTAACTGTGCCGCTCTTTGGGTTAGGCATCAAACCTTTAGGTCCCAAAACACGAGCAACTCTACCCATCATACCCATCATATCTGGTGTGGTGATGCAGACGTCAAAGTCTAGCCAACCGCCAGCAATCTTAGCGATGATGTCATCAGCGCCAACGATATCTGCGCCAGCAGCAGTTGCTTTGTCAGCGTTATCGCCTTTGGCAATAACCAAAACACGAACACTCTTACCAGTACCTTCTGGCAATACTACTACGCCACGAACTTGTTGATCAGCGTTACGGCCATCAACACCAAGTTTTACGTGCAATTCAACAGTTTCATCAAACTTTGCTTTTGGCAAATCTGTCAATACTTTCAATGCTTCTTTGGCATCATAAGTCTTAGTTTGGTCAATAAGTTTGAGAGATTCAGCATATTTCTTACTAGTCTTCATAATTAATCCTCCACTTTAACGCCCATACTACGAGCTGTGCCACGAATCATACTTTCAGCAGCCTCGATAGAAGCAGCATTCAAGTCAGGCATCTTAGTTTCAGCAATTTTGCGAACTTGAGCCTTTGTAAGTGTGCCGACGATTTGTTTGTTTGGTTTTGCACTAGCAGTTTCAATGCCCAATTCTTTCATAATGAGAATTGCTGCTGGTGGTGTTTTAAGAATGAAGTCGAAACTTCTATCCTTATAAATTGAAATGACGCAAGGGATGATAAGTCCTGCTTGTGCACTTGTCTTTTCGTTAAATTCCTTTACGAACTGACCAAGGTTGATACCTTTTGGACCAAGAGTTGAGCCAACTGGTGGACCAGCAGTAGCCTTGCCGGCTGGTAATTGGAGTTTAACTTGTGAATCTAATACTTTTGCCATAAATTCCTTTCTCCTTTAATGTGGTTATACGAAATGCATACAAAATTTACATTTCTCCCAATATATTCACACGGCTTTGGCGAGCCGTATAAACCAAAATTAATTAGTCTGCTTTACGCAATTGTGAAAATCCGAGTTCAACTTCTGTTTCACGTCCGAACATTTCCACTTTTGCCTTGCATTTTTGATTTTCAGCATCAACTGAAGTCACTTTGCCAACAAATGAAGCCAAAGGTCCGTCGATAATCTCTATCGAGTCGCCAACTTCAAGCTTGATGTCAACGCTAACCTTTTCCAAGCGAAGTCTTTGTGCTTCTTCTTCACTGATTGGCACAGGACGTCCTTGAGGACCAACGAATGCTGTGATGTATTGTGTTTTGGTAATTGCGTGCCAAATGTCATCACCGTAAAGCATTTTTACAATGATGTAACCTGGCATCATTTTGCGGCTGACAAGCACCTTTTTGCCATTGCGTTCGGTGAGTACGTCTTCCATAGGAATGACGATGTCGAACACACGGTCGTGCAGGTTGAATTTGTCAACAACAATTTCCAAATTTTGCTTGGCTACATTCTCATAGCCAGAATAGGTATGCAACACATACCATTTAGGTTCTTTATCGATATCTGCGGTAATTGCCATAAACTATTCCTTTTAAGCCACCAAATTGATAAGCAATGAGTACAACCAGCCAAGCAAACGGTCAATGCCGAACATTACAACAGCAAACACCAATACCACAGCCAAAACTACGCCTGTACGTTTAACGACTTGCGCAAATGTTGGCCAAGTAACTTTTTTGAGTTCGCTGGTGGTGTCTTTAACCATTTTGCCTACTTTACTAGGTTGTTTTTCTTTTTTCTTTTTAGTTTTTTCTTTCTTAGCAGGTTTTGGTTCTTTTGCATCTTTCGCTACGTTCGCTTCGATGGCGGCGTTCTCATTCTTTTCTGCATTCTCTACAACAACTGTTTCAGGGGCAGAATTTTCTTGTGTTTGGATATTTTCTTGATCCATACGCTACTCCTTATTTTGTTTCTTTGTGTGCAGTGTGCTTTTTGCAAGTTGGGCAATATTTCTTCAATTCAACTCTGTCTGCGTGAGTTTTCTTATTCTTTGTACTTTGATAGTTGCGATTGTTGCATTCAGTACAAGCAAGTGTAATTTTGTCTAACATAATTTTCTCCGTTAAAAAACAACCTCTTTCGAGATCTTGTCAATATTCTACCACTTACGCATCCGTGTGTCAATGGTTTTTTGCCAATTTGTTATGAAAAAAAGCGACCGAGAACACTAAATCTTTCTCTCACCGCTTTTATCTCTTTCGTACTTGTCACAAATGCGGTCATAATCAAACACTTTCTTGCAAAAGTCACTATTTGCCATTGTATAATGCATTGTAGTGCAATTTGGCATCTTTTCTAGCCTATCTCTGTACTGCTCACTGACATAAATTTGCGTAACAAGTTCTTGGTGGTCGATTTCGTCAATTGCTGCAAAGGCAAAGAGTCGCATATATTCTTCCTTATCCATTGCAATGCCATAGTTGTAGTCAAGTATCATTCCGTCTTTTTCTGCCACAGCGTGCATAAATGTATGTCTAATTAGTTCACCATAATCATCATAAATTGGGAGCGTCGCTGTGCCAGCAATCATTTTGTCTGCAACCCCGTAAAGAGTCAATCTCATAGCATTGCTATAGCACTCACGCTCTTTTAGCAATTTTGTCTTAGCTGGCATTTTCTTGAAACTTGGAAGTTTTGAAATAGGCACGACCTTCTTTTCGTCACGCAATCTTTTAAAAATTGGGTTGGTATCGGTCACACTTGTAATGATGCGGTCAATGAGTGACTTTTGTTCTTGTGAAAACGCACGATACAAAAGTCTAACTGCCTCGAAAATCTCAATATCAGCATAGTCGTCAAAATACGAAACATAGGGCGTAATGGGTTGAAGACGTCCTCGTTTTTGCAGCTGTGCCATATTGTTAACTTGATCACACGTTAAATTCATAGTTCTATGATATCACCAAATTGTCAGTTGTCAAGGTAAAAAAAATAAGGGGTTAAGCCCTTATTTTGCAATTATTTTCAAATATTGTTTCTTACCCTTGCGGAAGATTGTTCCCTTTTCTAGTTCTACCTTTGAAATAGTTTGAGTGGCACTGGCAATCACCTCATCTGCCATGTACAAACCTTTTTGGTCGATTAGACGACGTGCTTCGCCCTTGCTGGACACAAGTCCTGCCTTAACCAAAACATCAATAATAAGGTTGTCGTCAGCAAGTTCGCTTTTTGCAATCTCTTTAGTTGGAGCGTTGTCACCGCCGCCCTGACCGAACAAACTTTCTGCCGTTGCAACAGCCTGGTCAGCGAGTTTCTTGCCGTGAATGAGCTTGGTGATTTCGTATGCCATACGCTTCTTGGCAAGGCGGATATCTCCTGCCATTAGAGTCTTAATTTCGTCAAGTGGCAAATATGTGACTAGCTTTAACAATTTTTCCACATCTCTATCGTCGCAGTTGTAGAAGTATTGATAAAAATCGTAAGGTGAGCATTTATCCTTATCCACCCAAAGTGCACCTTTTTCTGTTTTGCCCATTTTTTTGCCGTCAGCGTTAAGCAAAAGCACATTAGTAAATGCTTGGAAGGTCTCAGCGTCTTTGCCCTGTTGAATGGCAAGTTTTCTGCCCAAATCTGCACCAGCTAAGATGTTTGCCCACTGGTCAGAGCCACCGAACTCGAGTCGGCAACCGTAAGTTTTGTTCAGATATACGAAATCGTACGCTTGCATAAGCATGTAGCCCATTTCAAAGAATGTGAGTCCGCCGTTGGCAAGACGGTTGGTGTATGCGTCGCAACTGAGCATTTTGTTAACGTTGAAATGCACGCCAATGTCACGCATAAAGTCAATGTAATCATATCCTTTGAACCAATCTGCGTTGTTCACAACGATTGCAGCATTGTCACCATCAAGGCGAATAAATTTTGAAAGCGCTTTTTCAATGCCTGGTCGGTTGTTGTTGACGAAATCTTTGCTGACCATAGCACGCATATCGTTCTTGCCTGATGGGTCGCCAATCATGGCAGTTGCGCCACCTAGCACGATAATAAGTTTGTGTCCAGCATCTTGCAAATATTTTGCCATAATGAGTGGCAAACAGTGACCCAAGTGCAAACTATCTGCTGTTGGGTCAATGCCGACATAAGCCACTGTTGGTTCGCCGTCCAAAAGTTTTCTTACTTCCTCTTCGTTAGTGGTCTGGTAAATGTAACCACGCTCTTTTAATGTTTCATAAAGTCTAGTATTCATAAATATGTCCTTAATTATCCTTGTGTGTAATCACTCTAAATGGCTTGTCCAGTTCGAGCAACAAGTTTTTGACAAGTGCTGGTTTAAAATCTACATTGGCAATATCTTTTTGAGTGAGCCATTTAAATTGTTGACGCTTTTCCACGCCTTTATCGAGTTCGACGAGCTCCCAATCTTCTTTTGGGGCAAATGTGGACGAGATTAGATAATAGCAACAAATCTCGTGCCATTTTTCATTGTTTTTGGTGTAGAAATTTTCCACAATGAAAACTGGTCTTTCAATCTTTACTTCAAAGCCGAGTTCTTCTTCCATTTCACGCTTTACTGCGTGGTCAAAAGTCTCGCCAAGTTCTACATGTCCGCCAGCAAGGCAATAAAAATCATTTTTGTTGATGATATTTGCCAAAACTTTGCCGTCTTGTTGCAAAATGCCAGCCACACGCAATTTAAAATGACCCTGGTCATTATCGATGCGAATATCTTGTGCCATATCTTTCCTCCTTAATAAATAATGACACAATTATACTCCTAAATAGAATTATAGTCAAACCTAAAATAGCAAAAAACCGCTTTTATGCGGTTTCTTTCTTGGACTTATGCGATGAATTGATAAGTTTGGTAAACTCGACGAGCGGAATAACCAATAGGCAAGCGACAGCCACAATCACCCACTGGCAGAAATTAAGGTCAGCAATGCCGAGCATCACACGCATGAACGGAATGAATGCGACCGACAAGTCGATTACGAGTGTGGCAACAAAGCAGATATTGAACGTTTTGTTGTTGAGAAGTTTTGCATCAAAAATGCTGCCAGTTGTTTTACAATTGATGCTGTGCAACAATTGCATAAAGATTATTGTGAAAAACACCATTGTCGTAGCAACGTGTGGCGACCAAAGGCTTTCTGCCAAAACATAAACAGCAATAGTCAAAACACTTTGAATTATGCCTTGAATGATGATATTTTTGCCTACACCATCTGCAAAGAGATTGTTATTTTTTCTAGGGGCACGTTCCATAATGTTTGGCTCGCTTTTTTCCACGCCAAGTGCAAAGGCCGGCAGGCTATCCGTGACCATGTTTATGAACAAAATCTGCACTGGCAAAAGGAGAGTGTTCTCTGGGTAGAAAAGTATGATAATGAATATGGCAAACACTTCTACAATGTTGGTGCTGAGCAAGAATTGAATGGACTTTTGAATATTGGCATAAACCTTTCTGCCCTCTTCCACGGCGACAACGATTGAAGCAAAATTATCATCACTCACAACCATATCTGCCACCGATTTCACCACGTCCGTACCAGAAATGCCCATTCCGATGCCAATGTCGGCATTGGTTATACAGCCAGCATCATTAACTCCGTCGCCCGTCATTGCTACAATTTTTTTTCGGCCTTTAAACGCCTTGACAATACGGATTTTGTGCTCTGGGCTGACTCGAGCGAACACTGAATAATCGTAAATGACTTTTCGCAATTGCTCGTCCGACATTGTTTCAATTTCGTCACCTGTTATGACTTGACGCTTACTGGTTGCGATGCCCACCTCACGTGCCACGGCATAGGCAGTGTCCTTGTGATCACCAGTTATCATTACAGGCTTTAGCCCTGCTGTTTTACATCTCAAAACTGCTGTCTTTACTTCTTTGCGTGGTGGGTCAACCATGCCCAACATTCCGATGAATATTAAATCATCTTCCAATTCCTTGTCGTCAAACTTTTTGTATGCACAACTGATGACACGCAGAGCTTCTCCAGCCATTTCGTTATTGGCGAGCATAATCTTTTCTTTAATGTCGGGTGTCAAATTAACTACTTTACCGTCGACCAGCACCTTGTTGCACACTGCCAAAAGTTTGCCAGTTGCACCCTTAGTGTAAACTGTTTTGCTGTTCGCATTCTCGCACACCACTGACATAAGTTTGCGGTCGCTATCAAATGCGATTTCGTCCACACGCTTGTTTTGGTTTCTCAGAATATCACATTCCACGCCATTTGTAAGAGCGTATGAATAAATGGCAAGTTCAGTTGGGTCGCCGTTTAGTCCGTTTTCCGAATGGTAAACGTCGCTACACAGCACGCACACTTTGTTCATAAGGTCAATGCTGTTTTCAGTGTTGGACAATGAAAATGTCTTGACCACTTTCATTTTGTTTTCGGTTATCGTGCCAGTTTTGTCCGAGCAAATCACTTCGCAACTGCCCAGTGTTTCAACTGCATGCAAGTGGCGAATGATGACATTGCGTTTTGCCAAAGTTTGCACGCCGAGTGCCATGATTATTGTGATGATTGCCGGCAAACTTTCTGGAATGGCTGCGACGGCAAGAGCAATGCTTGTCATCAATGCATCGAAAATGTCGCCTTGCTTCGCCACAAAGATTTCAAGCAAGAAAATCACCACGACAATGGACAGAACCACAATGCCAATAATCTTGCTAATTTTCTCGATTGAGCGTTGCAAAGGCGTGAGAGTTTTTTCTCCAGACTTTACAGCACGAGCAATACGTCCTAGCTGAGATTTTTCACCCACCGCTACGATGACCGCTTTCGCTCGACCTTTCACACAATGACTGCCTGCAAAAAGCATATTTTTTTGCTCGGCTTGGCTAAGATTGTTCTTGTTTATGGTTTTATCAAATTTCTCAATAGGCTTGGACTCACCTGTCAGCATACTTTCATCAAAATATGCATTATGGCTTTCAATCACACGTGCATCGGCTGGCACATTGTCGCCTGCCTCGAGCTCTATAATTTCGCCGACCGTGAGTTCGGTTGACGCCACACTAAACACCGTGCCTCCACGCAAAACTTTGACATAATCGACCGACTGAGCTTTGAGTTTTTCTATTGCATCATCCGCTTTTTTGTCTTGTACAACGCCAATTATTGCGTTAATAATTACGATTAATAAAATTGTAAAGCCTTCAATTAAGTCAGTAAATTCTCTACTTTTAATCGCCAAATAAATGCTTATTGCACTGCTAATTAAAAGTATAATTATCATAATATTTTTAAATTGTGCAAAAAAATGACCTAAAAAACTAAATTTTTTGTCATTTTTTAATACATTTTTACCATATTTTGAAATATTTTGTGTCTTATTGCTATTATTTAGTCCATTAATATTTGAATTAAATTTCGATAAAATTTCGTCAACATTTTTATTGTAAAATTCTTCTTTGTTTTCCATAATACAATTTAATATATTATTTGGACAAGCAATTTATTAATAAATAATCAATAAAAAAAGACCCGAGCGGTCTTTTTTAAAATTACTTTTTGTAAAGGATGATTGACATTACAACTGTTGCCAAACTTGCCAAAACTTCTAATGCTGCGAAAACTATGCAAACGATGCAAACATCTTTGATTGCTTCAAGCATTGTGGCAGTGGCGATGAGAGCGAACATAATGCCAACAACTAACAAAATTGTTGTGAACAAATTGTATTTATTTCTGCCATTAGGTTTATTGAAATATTCATTATCCATTTTGCAAGCTAGACTCAAAAGCACGCCAGCAATCATTGCAACAAACCCAGCATACACAAGCATCCAAACGCCAAGTGTGGACTTGCCACCAACGAATGAATAGATTGAACGAATTATCAGGGTGCAGGCATCTAAGAATAGAGCGGTGCAACCTACATAAATACTGCTTTTCATAAATTTCATAATTATATTCTCCCCAGTTCTATTTCAAATCTTTGCCACATTCTGTGCAAACTTTTGAATCTTTGTCATTCACAGCGCCGCAGTTTTCACATGTTTTGCCTGCAACAAGAGTGTGTCCACATTTGCCACAGAACTTTTCTGTGCCGTTAAGCTCGTTGCCACAATATGCACATTTTGCCATGTTGGCTGTGCCTTTCGCAAGGCTATTGTCCATTGCCAAACTGCCATTTGTAGCTTTGATTGCACTGCCTGTGCATAGGAAAATGATGCCAAACGCCGTTCCTGCCAGTCCAATGAGTGTCACAAGCACGCCAAATACGAGTTGCACAATTTTACCACCAACGTTGCCGTTAGCAGCAAGGTTTTTGGCACCGAACACGATAAGCACAATACCCAAAGCGACGAACAGTACGCTTAGCACGATTATACCAATGCTAATGCCAATGAGTTGTTTTCTCCCCTTTTCAATTTTGTTCATATATACTCCTTTTATTTTTCACGTCTAATGACGCAACTAACGTTTTTATTTTGCCAAAAGCAGCGGTATGACAACTAGACCCACGCCTAGCAATATGAAGAAAAGAACAGTTAATGCGATTTTCCATTTGCTAAGTGGCAATCCTTTGCCAATTTTGCCTGTTTGACCATTCAAAAGAACGTTATAATTTTTGTCTTTGTAATTAAATGCGAAATTGTAAACCGGCAACATACTATAGCAATATTTCATATTAGAATAGTCTGTATCCACCGACAAACTCGCCACACGACTATAATGATAATTGCTCAAAATCTGCGACCTGATTTGCGAATCTGCTTTTCGCTTTGCAACCGTCATACACTTTTGCAAATCGTCGTTGTAATGTTCAACGCTGTATCCACGCACAAAATCTGCATCGTATGCATACGCACCTCGCATATTGTATGGCAGGATTGCTGACAAATCTTCGTTGGTTAAATGGCTGCTACTTTCCACAGCCAAATTTGTGAAATTTATCTGCTCACTGCCACGTATATTGAACATACGTTCTTGTGTAATTTGCCTGCCTTCGCTGTCCGTCGTTGTATACTGTTCCACAAGTGTGCCATGATAACGAGAGTCAGTATCCATATCGAACATAAAACTTGGAAAATACATTGGGTGCGTTTCACAAGTCGGAATGTTTTTCTTAAACGCATTGGGCAAGAATTTCTTTTTCTTCACCTGTTCGGCAAATTTTTGTCTTGCTTCATTCTCGCTCACGGCAAAAGGAATAATGCAATCAGGCTTGATGCCTGCGAACTCACCTATGTCTGAAACATTGCTTGAACCACAATACGGACAAGACTTGGCAAATTCCATATTGGTCAAGCCAATCTCACCGCCGCAGTTTTCACACTTGAATACTCTTTCATCCGATTTCCACAACGTCTGTGATGCCGCAACATTTTCTGCATTATAAACGTGCTTTTGTATTTCAGTATTTTTATCAATTTCAATACTCTTTTCACAACCCAAACATTTTAAACTTTGAGTCTGGGGGTCAAAGACCAAATTTGAGCCACAACCGTCACACTTCTTACTAGTAGATTTCAGTTGTTTTTTCGCCATTACAATTTTTCTCCACATTCTGGGCAGAACTTAGCACTAGCTTTCACTTCACTGCCACAATTTGCACAATGTTTAGTGCTAGCCAGCTTTTCTCCACATTCAGAGCAGAATTTTGAGCCAGCCTTGATAGTGGCGTGGCATTTTGGACATTCCATTGTTGCAGTTTTTGTTTCACGAGGTTTATTCTTTGCATTTGCCAAAGATTCGCTAAACATTTGACCAATGCCAGCACCTGCGCCAAGACCTACACCAAGACCTGCAAGGTTGCCGCCACTAGTGTTCTGAGCAGCGTCACGCATTGCTTGTGCTGCTTGGTATTGAGCATAAGTGCCCATTTTGTCTTCCATAACGCCGAGTTTGGTGCGTTCGTCGAGTGCCTTTTCAACGTCTTCTGGTAGGCTGATGTTCTCGATTGTCATCGAGCAGAGTTTCAAACCAAACTTGCCGAATTCTTCTTGAGTTTCGTCCAAAATGATCTTACTCAACTCTTTGTAGTTGGCTGCCAGGTCTAGTGCACTGAACTTGCCTTCCGCAACGGCATCACTGAAACCTTGAATTACGCTAGCTTTCATCTGTTCGCCAACATCAGTTGTAGTGTAAACTTCGTTAGTGCCGAACATTTCTTCCATAAATTTCTTGGCGTCGGTCACTTTGTAACTATACACACCGAAAGCACGAAGACGCACGTTGCCAAACTCTGCATCACGCATCATGACTGGATTTTGTGTACCCCATTTCAAGCCTGTCATTTGCTTTGTGTTGACAAAATACACTTCCGCCTTGATTGGACTGTTGAAGCCTGTAGGCAATGACAAGATTTTAGTCAAAAGTGGAATGTTTTCGGTTGCCAATTTGTATGTGCCTGGTGCGAAAACGTCGCAGATTTGACCCTTGTGAATGAAGAGTGCCATTTGTGATGGGCGTACAACGAGCGTACTGCTGTTCATAATCTCTTCACGGTTCTGCAATTTGTATCTGTATACGATTGTGTCTTTTGAGTTGTCTGTCCATTCAATGACGGACAACATCTGCTTTTTAGCAAAATTAAATAATCCCATATTATTCTCCTTATTTAGTATTATATTTGGTAATTACCACAATGTCAATCACTGAAAAGCAATTCTCTGCAAAATTTATCTCAATTTTGCCCAATGAAAACGTCTGCATTGGTGATTTTTAGATATTTGGCTGGTGATACAATTGTTTTTGCCATACTAGTGTGCGCAGAAATTGTGAAAGTTTATTTGACAATTTCCTATTTAGTTGCCATACTTATATCAGGTTTTAGGGATAAAAGTGTATGCAAGGCAAATATAAAGTCATTACATTATGCGGGAGTACTAAATTTAAAGACGAGTTTTTGGCTGAACAAAAACGCTTGTCATTGGAAGGCAACATTGTGATTTCCGTGGGACTTTTTGGGCACTCGGGCGACGACGAGGTCTGGTCTGATGACAAAAAGACCATGCTGGATGATATGCACAAGAGCAAAATAGACATGGCGGATGAAATTTTCGTAATAGATAAGGGCGGATATGTTGGCACTAGCACAAAAAATGAGATTGAGTACGCCGTGAAAACTGGCAAACCTGTAAAATTTATGGAGCCGCTAATTTGCCAAAGTTGCGGAATGCCGATGACATCGGTGGATGTGCTGGCTATGAATGTGGATGGCAGTCACGACTTTGATTATTGCAAATATTGCATGAAAGACGGCAAATTTATTGACGATGTGGACATGTCCACCTATATAGATATGTGTAGTCAGTTTGGTGCGCAGGCGGGCATGACCAACGATGAAATGCGTGCTTTCTGCACCAGCCTATTTCCAACCCTGAAACGCTGGAAATAACATATTATTGAGAATATTAAGTTTTGTAACTAAGCAAGTGGAAAATTGTGTTTGTTTTCATCTGCTTATTTTTTTCATGGATAATGAAAATATATGAAATTAAAAAGTTTAAAGTATAAATCCTTATCTACTTGACTTTAATCCTATTTTTTGCTATATTTTTTATTGAGAGGTATTTTTTATGAGCGAAATTAAATCAAAATATTTAGTCAGTTCAAAAATGACAAAGATTTTGGAGCAAAAATTTAACAGCGACCTATATACTAGGGATTTTGACCCAAAAGATTTGGGCACTTTCTTGTGCGCACAAGCATACGGTTGCATCGGCAAGGAAATTTTCTACGACGCGAAAATGGCTACTCCACTATTAGCCATGGCACAGGCTAGCGGAAAAAAGCTTGGCGATAGTTTCTATCAAGGTATGGTAACCTACTCCATTTTGTCTAAGATTGCAACAGTTCAAGCAGCGTTGGATTCTAGCGAGTTTGCCACAAGCAAATCTTTGGATATGAGTCAATTATCAGCTGACAATTTCGACTACGCAACACAGGCTTTTGCTTTGTTTTACGCCTACACAAAAGGTTATGTTTGTGATTGGAGCAAAATAAACCACGACTACTCCGCTCTTAACTTTGGCACTAATTCTAACGTGCGCTTCGAAGCCACCGGCAAAGAAATTGACCCTAAAATTCTAATCGAGAAAGTAGCACAAAGACTTGAGATTATTAAGGCTAAAGAAGAAACGAACATTAGATAGCATTTGATTCTCGTTTAGCATACATTATATGTTAAAAGTGGCATTATTACCTTTTCTGAAGAAGATTGTCGTCTTCTTCTTTTTTATGTGTTGATCAGTTTGGTCGCCAGCACGGCAAATGTTTTGACCTGCTTGTATATATATCTGTTTTGCAAACCATATCAACCAATACATGCATCCATTTTGCTGATGCCAACATGCAATGTATTCAATCTTTTTTCTGAGTTTTGTCGCTAAGCGAAATTTGTATTAACTAATCATAAATAAATGTTTGACAATTAGCCAATTCTATGTTAGTATACTTTCGCAAAAGGTATCGCAGTGTGCCACTTTTGTGATATGAACTGCCGCTGCCTAAAAATTTTATCCGACTTTCACACCAAGAAAGTTCATCAAATAACATATGCTACTGTGGCTCAGAGGTAGAGCACTGCCTTGGTAAGATTTGAAATGCCTAAAATTACCGACTTAAAAACTTAATAAATTAGCCTATTTTTATAGATATGCTACTGTGGCTCAGAGGTAGAGCACTGCCTTGGTAAGGCAGGGGTCACGGGTCCGATTCCCGTCAGTAGCTCCACTTATTAAAAGTCGCAAAAACCCTTTATTTACCTAGGTTTTTGGCGATTTTTTTTATTCTTTTTTTAACATAATTTTTAGGACGAAAAAATATTTGCTGTCAATTTTTGGTGCAATTGCTGTCAATATTTGCTCCATAAAAAAGACCGATAGTCATAAAATCAACTATTGGTCTAATTCTTTCATAAACTCTCTAAAACTGGTACATTTGCTGTCAATTGCTGTCAAATTATTTACATCTCAAAATCTTTTTCTTTTCGTCTGCGTTTGCGTTCTTGCAATTTTTCAAGTTCACGAATTTGGCGTTCTATTTCTTCATCAGATAAGTCATCATAAATTTCCTGTTCAGTTTCTCGCTCTTGTTCGTGCTCTTGAATTTTGGTGTTTAATCTATCGGTTGCTTCTCTTACATATTCGCTATTTACCGAGTTGTAGACAGTGATTGTAGTTTTCACATCACGGTGACCTAAAAGTTGTTGAATAACTTTTGGATTTTCGTTCATTTCAAAAAGCATATTTGAGAAAGTATGACGAAGTCCGTGAAAATGAATATGGTATTTATTTAGTCCGTTTCTTCGTTTAAACCTATCAAAGATTACTCTTGTGCCATAATAAGTTCTATAACTTCCGTTATCGTTAGCAAACACAAACGATGTTGGTGCAGTTAAAATCGCTGTCACATTTGGATTAGTTTCTTGTCTTTTACTTTGTTTTTCTTTCCATTGTTTTAATGTTTCTAGGACAATATCCGTAACAGGTATGTCTCTAACACTACAAGCAGTTTTAGTGTCACCAATAACTGTTGTGCGGTCTTTAACATTGCCTTGTTCATCAAACTTTAAAGTTTGAGTAATTGCTCGTTCTATTTTTATAGTTTTATTCGCAAAGTCGATGTTTTTCCATTTAAGTGCCAAGGCTTCACCAATACGAAGTCCAGCAAACATAAGAGTAATACAAAGTGGTTTAATAAAGTTTGCATCATCTTTATTTAATGCGTCTAAAAATTTATCTCTTATTTCAGGTGGTAAGGCTTTGTATCTTTCATCACCATCTTCTTCATAAACATTTCTTTTCCCTTTAACTTTTACTTTTAAGGTTGGGTTGGTGTATATCCATTTATTTTCAATAGAATACTCAAAAAATTGATTTAGTAAATGTTTACACTTCTTTATGGTGTCCACACTATAACCTTGGTCTAAAAGAATATTTACGAATTTTTGAATTGTATAATTGTCAATTTCATAAACTTTCATTTTGCCAATATGTGGAACAATATGCAATTTAAAGTTTCTAATATTACCTTCAAAAGTTCGTGGACTTACAGTGCTCTTTTTGAATGTCATAAGATATTCAAACATCAGTTTTTCAAGGTCGCTATTTTCAACAAGTTCGTAAGAATTGCTTTTAACTCTGCCACTTATTTCAGACAATTTTTTAGCAACTTCGGCTTGTGTTTTCCCATAAATTGTTTTCCTAATAATCTTGCCGTTTTCATCATAGCCCATAGTTAAGGCTCCGCCCCAACGACCATCGTTTCGTTGAAAAATTGACCCTTCGTTGTTGGCTCTGCGAGTTTTGCTTACAACTTTCTTTCTAGCCATTTTGCGCCTCGCTTTGGTTGTTGTTTAGTGTGAGCCAAGTAACAAAATTAAGAACACTCACAACTTGTCGTTTGCCGACTTTTGTTGTTGGGAAAGTTTTGCTTCTGAGCAAGTTCCTAACATTATCTCTGCCAAGTCCAGTTATTTTTATTAGGTCTTCGCAATCCAAAAAATCCTTATTATATTTAGTTGAAATGCGGTCAACTTCCGATTGTATTAAGTTGTTTAAATTTAGATTTGTATTGTTTAAATTCATAGTTTAATGTTCCTTTCATAGTTTTAATTTAACTCCTTTCTAAAACAGAATTTTTTATCTCTTTCTAAATCTAAATTTATTAAAATCTATCCGCATCGAGCGAGATAGAAGTAGCAACTTTGTTGCCGATAAGAAGTGTTGGGTATCCCAACAGCTTCCAAAATGACGAGAAAACATAGTAAATTTAAGTGTATCAGTTAAAAGTGCCGATTTTATCGGGCTTTTACGCACTAAATTTAATAATTGTTTCTCGCTTATGCTCTATACTAAATATCTACCTAAAATACTATTCTACATCTCAAAATCACTAGATAAATAGCCTTCATCAATGAGTGTTTTAATTCGCATTTCTTCAAGCTTTCTCATATAGTCTTGAAAGCACTTAATTGCTTCATATTCACACTTTGAATTTAGATACATACAATATTCAAGTTCTTTCCAAAGTTTGTCTTTTTGCATTCGTTTTTGGACTACATATTTTGCATTAAGTTTTAATCTGTCTATCTCTTGACCTTTCAAACTTTTTGCACTTTCAATTACCAAATTTCCAAGTCTGCGATATAAATCTTTTGTATATTTTTCACTCAAATTTTGTTGTGGTTTGTCCACGCCATTTCGTTTGCAATAACTATCTACCAGTTTTTGCTTTTCGCTAACTAGGTCATCAAAATCATTTTTGTAAATGCTAATATCAACATTGTGGGAGATGATATAGTTTGAAATGTTATCTATATTTGGTTTAAGTTTTCGCATATTATCGCAGTCATAAAATGTGTGTCCTTGCTCTGGAAATTGGTTTGCTAGGTCTAATAACATTTGCTTTAATTTAAGCCCAGAAACATTGTTTAATCGCTCTTTAACACTTTTGGTTAGTCTTAACCTTATTTCTTTCTCACGAGCCTTAAAATCGGTTGCAGAGAGTTCAATATTGGCTTTTAAAAAATCCATTGCATTGTTTGAAATGTAACCACGAGAAAAATGCTTTTCTTTGTTTTTTCATTCGCTGTGATTTTCGTTCAAAAAACAACAAATGAATATGCCTGTTGTCAGTGTTCTCATGCAGTCCAGCAAACCATTCAATGTTGTCTGGGTTTAGTCCTGCTCGTTTGAAATATTTTGGTAGTTCGCTTTTTACAAGTGCGTATGCTTGCTCATAGCACCCACACCATTTCTTTCCAAAGTTTTCTTCAAATGAAATTATGCCAGACCAAATAACCGATTTAGTTTCTCGCAAATTCTTTCTAAAATCTGCAATCTGTTCTTTGCTCATAAGTCCGTTTTGGTTAAAGATTCCACTAGTTTTTGTGCTGTTGTTTGAATACTCAACAAAGTCCAGTTTCTCCAAATCTTTAATGCCAGTAGCGACATATTTTAAGTAGTCATCATACTTGTTAGATGAGTAATAGTTTCGCTTGTCTTGATTTGTTTTGTCTTTGTAGTTCGGCAAAAAGAACTCTTGTTTATAAACCACATTTGGAACTTTATCTGACATCTATGAGCTCCCTTAAAATTCTATCTCGTTCGGTGTCAATGCCATTTTCATCTAGTGGGTCATACTTCCAACCTTGCGAGTAAGAGTTTAGGTTTATTGGGCTTTGTTTGTTGAGTAGTTTAGTGATTAAGTTAAGTAGTGCTTGATTTATTCTCACATTTGCATTAGTGTCCACAAAGTCCATTTTTTGGTTTGCAGATATGGTTATGAGTTTATCGTTTATCTCTTGCAAGTTCTTTCTAATCTCACTAAAATTTATACTTTGGTTGAGTGCATTATCTCCAAGCATTTTGTCAGCACCGAGCAAAGCAAAGTATTTCATAGCGTCATTTAGGCTATCAAACTTGTCTTTAAACTTTTCAAGTGCTCGCTTAAAAATTTCATACTCATCTTGATTGTAAACTCTAATCATATATTGAGTTTTCAAATCTTTTGTTTTAATTCTAGCCATTTTAGCCTCCTAATTATTTTCTAGTCTTTCTTTACATCTCTTTCTATTTCTAATTAAAGGGACAATGATTATTTTTTTTGCTTTTACATTTTTAAAATCCTCCTTTTGTTTAAATTTTGTTTTCGACTTTTTACATTTCAGCACCTCCTTATTTTTATTCTTACATAGTCGTTCGGACAACATTTGTCCGTTCGGGAATGTTTTACACAAATATTCTACAATTCTCGTGTGTTCACCATTTGAACACTCGGGAATATTTTTATGTAAAAATTTTACCAACCCCAAGAGTTCAACATTTGAACTCTTCAAAAAAATTCACAAGAAAAAATAACTCAACGAAAGTTGAGTTATCTTCTATGTAAGTTATTAAATTTTATATATCTTATTATATTAAGGACATTTTTTTCAAAAAATTAAATTAGTAAACTGAAAATTTTAAAAGCCTTAACTAAAAAAGAAAAATTTGGGAAGTTGTGAGAAACAATCAAAAAAATGACTTGCGAATTGCAAGTCATAAATATAAGCTTATTTAAATTTTTATTTAGAAGAAATTACTTTTTCTAAAAAGATTCTTTTTCCAAAAGCCCCTCGTTTTGTGCTTTTCTTATCCGCAACAGTAATGACATCTTCTAAAGTTGCACCTTCTATTTTTGCTAAGGCTTTTAGAACTTCTAATGCATCCGCAATTTCTTCTATTCTTTCTTCGCCACTGGCGGAAATAACTTCTTGACATTCTTCTTTTAATTTAGTTTCTAATGCCAATTTATATTCATCTAAAGATAATTCTCTTGTTATCGGTTCTTCACCTTTCTCTTTAATTATTTCAGGTATTTTATCTCTAACTAATTTATTATAAACTCTATCCATTAGCTTTCTCCTTTAATATAATTTATTATCCTTGATTCTCAAAATTATCTAAATATTTTGACAAACAATACTTACACTCATTTGCGAAGAATGTTTATTCAAATACCTATCTAAATAGTCTTGACTTTGGTTGCCTTGAATAGCAGAAAAACTAACTTCGTGTCGTCTTATTTTTCTATCTTTGCTTTCTTCCTTTATATATTTTTCACTCATAATGCATCCTTTAGCGTTTAAACAATAAGCCAAACCCTCATTTTTATATTTCCTTTATTTAATAATGTGTGTTATAGTTTTACACATTACTTTATTCGATTTGAAAAGTTCTTTAAAATATAATTTGTCTATTTTTAACTTCTTAGAACAAGAAAACAGATCTATACTAACATATTTATACTCTGGCCATGTGTGTAATACCAGATGAGACTCTGAAAGGATATTAACAGAAGTAAGTCCTTGATTTGGAAACAAGTATTTAATTTTCTTTACCGAATGCAAATCTAGATCTTCAACTATTTTGTTTACTATATTTTCAATTTCATTTTCATCATTTATATCAATAGAACAATTATAGATGTCAACAAGATTTTGCCAAGTCTTTTTTTCTTTGTATAACATATATTATAACTCCTTTATAATTATCATCATTGATAAAATTTACGTACTTACAATACTTCAATGTTAGATTGTTTTCTTTAACAAACTTTTGTATTAATTGTTGGTTGAGAAAAGTGTTGTCAATATTTTTTTTAATTGCATATTGTTCATTAAAAATCCAGTTGGCCGATATCAAAATTCCATTTTCTTTTAATAAACTGCAAATTTGTGCCAATATATTTTCAAACTCTTTTTCATTACGACACAAACCCAATAGTCCGATTTGACTAATATTTTTGTATTTGTGTTTTAAGGAGATATTTGAAAGTAAATCTCGTTTTATAAACTTAGTTTTGCACTGCCTTAAGTCCTTATTATAATAATTACTTCTCACATATTTGTAGCAACCTCCATCATAGTTGCTTAATTTCAATATTTTCGTTAAGAAAAATGACTCTTCAGAAATATCTACAATATCAATAGGATTATTATACTTCTGAGCCAACCACCACAAAAGAGAAGTTGAACCGCCACCTAAATCCAACCACTTAGATTTTACAAAATATTTGTTGAAACAGTCAAGAATTTCTTCAGTACCAAATCCACATACAAAGTCAGAACCATAATAATTACAAAAATAATCAAGTTCTCTTTTTAAATTAAATAAATCAATATTCATAAACATACTCCAATTTAACATCCTTACCGAACAGTTCTATAAATTTATCATAGATTGCTTTTTTTTGTTCAACACTTAAACTTTCGACCATCCTAATGCTAACAAAATCTTTTTTATATCTCCACGTAGCTATGATCTTTCCATCTAGTATAATTATGGCCTCAACTATTCCTGCAGGTCCCCACACTTTGCTTTTAAACTGGTTATTTATCAACCAAGTCTTATCTTCATAACTTAAACAAATATTATCAAATTTACCTAGAACAATAGTTGGAATATTCATTTTATTATTAAGTAGGTCTAAATCTTTTCTGTGGACGATTAATTTATCGTCCGTTACAACATAATCTTTTGGCAATTTATTAAAAACTTTATTTGTTTCCTTATAAGGAACTCCTAGCCAATGTTTAAAATCATTCAAAGTTGCGGGACCATATATTTTAAAATAATCTTCCATAACCTTTAACATTGAGAGATTTCTATTTATTTTTCTATGATTAAAAACAATGGAACTTCTTTGTTTACTATAAACAAGTCCTTGTTTTGTTAATTCAATAAAAACTCCACCCCAGTTTTTAATGAAACTATTGTTAACCTCAAAAGATAAAAGTTTATCTACACTAATTTGTTCATGTCTTAAACATATCTTTTTGATATTATTTAAATCATTTAAGCTTAGATCATCTTTTAGATACTTTTTGTTAAACCAATTGTCTATCACATTGTTCACATAAACAATTTGCGAATATTTACTCTTATTTACTAAAAATAGAGTGTTACGAACATACCAATTACGTATGGACTTCAGATATATTTCATTAAAAGTTACAGGAAAACACAATCTAGCATTTACATTAAACAACATATCTTTTTCGCTCTGCGCTTGAATCTCTAAGCGATTAATCAACTCGTCAAAAGAAGAAAACTTCTTAATTAATCCTTGCTTGTATAATCTTATATACATAACATCTTCTTTGGAAATTATCATAGCACCTCTACAAAAAAAATTTGATATTCACTTTGAAATTGTTTATCGAAATTTTTATTATATATAGTAAATTTAAAACCATATTCTTTCAATAAATGGATTATGTCTTTTACATTATGATTAAACATATAAATGTTGTGTTTAAAGCATAAATTACCGTCTTGAAAGTATCTATGACACAAATATACTTTATTTTCTATTACTTTAAAACTAGTTTCCCTTAAATAGATTACATTATCAACTCTCGATTTCACCACACAAGAGTTAGTTAAATAAGAAGGTGCATATGACATATCTTTTGAGTTAAAATTATACAGATCAAACACCAAATATTTAATATTATTATTTAGCTTTAGACTTTTAAAGAAACTTCTCAGCATCCCTAGATCAAACATTTGAAAAGACTGTCGCATACTTATTAAGCAATCAACATTTATTTTGGAAACATTTGTAAAATCACAAATATCGAATTTTAAATTATTAATTTTATAAGTATTTTTCAGATTTTGAATAACTTGCTGATTGATATCATACATTTCAACTTTATTAAAATATTTACACAAAGCTATATTTCTGTCTTTGTTTGAAGGAATTTCTGCGATACTTAATTGTGAAATGTCTTTTCCTTTAAATAATTCCAATATACATGGAATATCATTATCTAAATTTTCTTCTAGGGTTGCGCGAACATTGTAATCAATTTCCATAAAACTCCATGTGTTGTTTAATTACTGGATGAATTATCTTACCATCTTCTATTATTTTTGAAGTTCTCACAAATTTTTCTTTTGTCTTATCTCCAGAAATATAACTCAAAATATCTATTATATAAGGAAAGCCATTACTTGTGTATGCTTCAACCGTAGTAACTGGATATGCCGAAGGTAAGTTATCTGTTTTTGAAAATATTAAACCATCCTTTTCATAGTAAGGATTTTCTAAAGTTGTATACCTGTCAATAAAGGGCAAATACCCTTTACCATATCCACAAGTAACATCAATTACTACTGAACCTTTTTTCATTAAACTAATTACATCTTTTTCTATCAAAGGTGGGGTGTCATATGTAGATATTAAAATGGAACCTATTAACAAATCTATCATCGGTAAATATTTTTTAAAATTATCTTGAGTACTTTCCACAAACGACACATTGTTGTTATAAGAAATTGATAGTTTATTCATTTTAGCAACATTTCTTCCAAAACAAATTACTCTAGCCCCTAAATCGCTTGCCAGTTTTATAGCAGCTGCACCAACATTTCCATACCCAATAACTCCAACAGTACATGGTTTCACACCGCGAGTCTGTACCAAAAACTTACCACTACCTCCAAATTGTTTTTGTAATAAGTAAGTTCCCATAATGATCGAAAATTTTCCAGCAATTTCGCCTCCAGACTTTGCCATAGGGAAAATATCATCCTCGGTTTTTAAAAATTCAAAGGTGTATGCATTAAGTCCACTTTTACACATTTCTTCTACTAAGTTTTTGTTGCTTTCAGCATGAAATAAAGCACATATGTTTAATCCCTTTCTAAAATATTTATATTCTTCAACAGTTGGTGCTTTATACTTTAATATAATGTCAGCGGATAACCACGCCTCATCAGTATCTACTAATTTTGCTCCGTTTTTTTCATATTCGTTATCAGTATAGTTGCACCCAATTCCAGCCCCATACTCAACCAAAACAGAATATCCCAACGATACTAATTCGTGAACTTGATCAGGTGTCATTATGACACGCTTTTCATTTTTTAACTTTTCTTTGATTATGCTAACAGTTTTCATTTCAATTTACTCCTCCATTATCATTTCAATATAGTCTATAGAATAGTTTCTAAAAAATCTTTTTGGTTCTTTTACCCACATCTCGACCTCCTCAAACAATTTATTTAGTCCGTTAACTCCATAGTGCTCAACAAATTGGCAATAATCATTAAAGTAATCCTTAACATATGAATACTTTTTCCCATTTAAATAATGGGACTTGGATAGTTTTCCTCCTGAGCGATCAAGAATTAAAGGAGTAAATAATCTTATTGGTAACCTTTTTCCCAATTGGGCCATCCCTTCAGCATGAATTCTCATAGCCCAAGTTCCACCCCAATCACCCCCATCTATCATGGCAGTTAATACTTCTTCTGAATTTTCAGAAATCAAATATCCTTTCAACAAGTCCCTAAGCTGAGTGTTCATTTCTACAAAGTTGTTTGGATTTTTATCTACAGTTATTTCATAACTTCCATGTTCATAGCAAAAACTATTAATGATAAATCTGTTTTCGCTTACCGAAACGATTTGTGTTTTATGCATACTTTTATCAATAACAGAACATACTGGACATTTTGTTCTTATATGTAATTTACCATCTCTTGGGTTGAATAAATTTACAAAAAAGTCTTTGTTATTAACAACTTGTAATAACGATTTTCGGACACTTAAATTTTTTTGAAATTCATCATATGTTCTTATTTCATAATTAATACCTGTAACATCTTTTAGAAAATTTAATATTTCAAAATAAAACTTCATGTTATGATCGGCAATTGATTTGTTAGAATTTTCAACGATATCGCTTATTGACTTTACATATTTATAGCCATCTTTTTCAATAAATTCTCTAGGACTACATTCAATTTCATCAAATTGCACTAACACATCTAATTTATAATGTTTTTTTAATTCTGCTCCCAACGCAAAAACCGACATCAATGTTGTTAAAGTCCCAAGATGTGGGATACTATTCGGTTGCGAAGATGTATTTAATATAATCAATTTTGTTTTATTATCTATTTTATATTTAAACATTTCTGCAACGGAATTAAAATATTGCGGTAATCCACCCATACTAAAATAAATTTCACTCTTATTTAACATATCTATTCACCTCTGTCAATTCATGATTATGCAAAACATTTTTTAAAACACTCCTATTTTTCAATAATAAATATGTTTGAGGTGCAATAAAATCTGGAATAGTTTTTAGAATATCCTTTGAAATTGGTTTTTCAAATTTTACACATTTTTCTATAGGAATAATATAACAACCATTTTTGTTTTTTACCCAGTCATACATCACTTGATACTCACCGTCTCCAATATCAGAATAAATTTTTGCAGATGATTTTGCATCTTTCCAATATGGAATTCCTAAATACAAAATCCCAACTACTTGTTGCTTATTTTTGGGAATATAAATATACGCTTTAGCTTTTGTTTTAACAAAGTTAAATCTATATTCATTTTTCTTACAACCACTCACTATTTTATTAAAGTAGCATTCTTGTAAACTTAACAGTATTTCCTCATAATTAGAAATACACTCATCTTCAAATAAACTTAATTGCATCTCAACCTCCTTGTCCTTTTTTAAAATAACAATAATTACAATTTAATTATAACATAAAACTAATCGTAAACAAAGAAAAAATGCAAATACATTAATTAAAAAAATTTATATCCTTTATTTGAGCAATTTTTTCACAAAATAAATAGTCCATAATCGACATAAAGCCATTTCAACCTTAAAAGTTCACAAGAGTTTTAGGCAGTTTCATATAGATTTAGACCACATAAATTTACTAAAA
This sequence comes from uncultured Clostridia bacterium, assembly GCA_934747805.1. Classification (GTDB taxonomy): domain Bacteria; phylum Bacillota; class Clostridia; order Christensenellales; family UBA1242; genus HGM11372. The sequence continues at coordinate 44,712 of CAKVHC010000004.1, forward strand.
AGTGCACATTTGCTGTCAATTGCTGTCATTTTTATCAATCAAAAGACAACAAATATTTTCTTATATCGCTAAAACCCTTTATTTTACTGATGTTTTGATGTATAGAGCACACACTCTATTTTACTAGAACCCAACCTTGGTAAGGACTTTTTGGACAAAAATTACAACTTAATAACATCAAAATTTATGGAGCAACAAATCATGCTGGTATGGCTTAATGGGAAAGCGCGGCCTTGGTAAGGCCGAGAGAGCGGGTCCGATCCCCGCTACCAGCTCCAGACATCATAAAACCCTTTATTTATCGGCATTTCAGCCATATTTAAGGGTTTTATTTTTTTGCAAATTTTCTAAAATTTTAATAAATTTTATGGAGCAATATCTATTTTTGGACTACAGAGTAAACAGGGCTTTTTTCTTCAATTAAAAAATTTTCAAAACTCCACATTGGCGAGTTTTGGCGAGTTAAAGCGGGTATTATTGCTCTCATTTGCTCCATTGATTTTTGTTAGTAATTCACATTTTATATAATCACTCAATCTATAAAATGTAGATACTAATCTAAATAATTTTATAAAAGTTATTAATAACAAAGAAAATAACACAAAGTTATTTTTTACTTTGTGCTATTTCATTTATTCACATTTGGGATTTAACTGTAAAGCCTCAATAAGTTGATAAACAGTTGTTGTTGATTTCCAATCCCATATTGGATAATTTTTATTGCCACTAAACTCTTTCTGATGATTTGCTTCAAAACTCTGATAGATTTTTTTTGCAACTTCTGAAGCCTGCAATGCTTTTGGAATAAATTGATTTTTTAATAAATCCAAATCATTTTTTTGATATTTGGGCAGTCTTTTTTCTTCTAAATAATTATTAATTTCTTTAATATATGTTTTTCTAGTTAAGCTTGGTCTTATATTTTTAGTTAAATGACACAATAGCCAAACCTCAAATGCTTCATTTGAGTAAGCAATATTTATATTGTGTTTTTTTGCTTCTGCAAGGGCATATAATAAATGCCCTTCTTTGTGAGAATCATCAATGTCAAAAACACACCAAATTTGATTATATAGACTTGAGTCTAAATTTTTAGCATACTCAACAAGCTCGTCAGGCTGCTCATTTTTATATTCTACTTTAATTTTAAACATACTACTAAAACTATTTGTAAGGTTGTCAAAATAAAGTTTTTCTGTTCTTTTACCATTGGTTACTATAAGAATTGTATCTCTAATTTTTCTTTGCTTCTGTGTTCTTTTCATTGTTATACCCCCTTAATCGTTGGTATAGCAGAATAGAAACCAGCTAAATACTTTTTACTAAACAAGTCCGTTTTTCTTACATCGTTAAAATCAACAAGAGAATAAAGTTCAGTTGCACCATACTTATTCTTTGAAGCAAAATATATCTGATCTCGTCTTAAATCATCATCCATTAATAGAACATTATGAGCAGTTGATATGAATTGAGCATTATTAATATTTTTGTTAATAGAATTAAAAGACTTAAGAATATAATCTACAATCAAGAAATTTAATTTGCTATCAACCTCATCAATTATTAAAATTCCACCTTTGTCTAAAACTTTTAATATTAATCCCAATATAGATAACAATCTATATGTTCCGTCAGAATGGAATCCAAAATCCTTTTCTAAATAAACATCTTTTTTTCCAACAATTTCATGTTCTTTATTAAAAACATTAAACTCTGTTTTTAAATCCAATCCGACAACATCTTTATCAATAGGTAAAAATTGTGGTGGATGTTTTCCTTTGACCCTTATAAATGGATCTGTTTTATCTCCAACTTTTTCTTGTACTACAGTAAAGTTTTCAACTCCTATGTCTGCTTGCTTTATAAATTCAAGAGCTAGTTTTGCATACTTTCCATTTTCTTCTTGATAAATATTATACTTATTCATCGTATATTCATCAATTATAAATAAATTTGGCTCATTAAACCAATTTAATACATTTCTTAAATCACAAACAATATCTTCATCTAATGCTAAAAATGGCGTATATGCAAAGGATAGAAATAAACTCTGCGTATTAATACTTCCTATTGTTCCTTTTTTCTTTTGACTGGCACTGTTTAAGTCAACTCCAACAAAATTTCTTTGGAATATGTCAACCAATCTTCCATTTGTTCGTTTTTTCAAAAATTCTTTAGTGAACTGACGATTTGTTATTTCAAAACCATAATCATAAAATATATCATTTGAAACTATTTCAATTTCAAAGAGTGTTGATTCTTTGTCTGCCTCTTCAAAGAATGCAAATGGGGTGTTGCTTTGAACCACTGGATTTAATGGATTTGAAGACGTTAAAACAAGTGCTTTCATAAAATTTAGAGCTTTTACTAAGTTGGTCTTACCACTGGCATTTGCGCCAAAAATAATTGCTGTTTTTAACAATTCGTTTTCATTTTTAGGAAATAATTTCTCATTACATAAAAATGTGTTTAATTCAGCAAACTCTTTATTAGGTGTTGCTTGCATTGAAAAAATCGTTTCATTATAAAAAGATCTGAAATTTTTTACTTTAAAATTTACTAAATTATTCATAATAATACTCCAATAATCTAATATAATTATATCAAAAAATGATTATATGTCAATATATTATATGCCATTTTTGCAAAAAAGATACAAAAACAACACATTAAAGTATCAAAAGTCATAATCTAAGATATAAATATAGCGTTCACTAATAAACTAGTGTTAAACCAGTCTTTATTTGACTGGTTTTGCTAAAATTTTTAAATTGGCGAGTTAAGGCGAGTATCGTTGCTCTCATTTGCTCCATAGATTATTTAAATGCATCTTGTATGATTTTTAGCATTTCATCATTGTAAATATTAACATTATTATAGATTTCAAGTGTGGTTTTAACGGACTTATGTCCAAGCAGTAATTGTATAATTTTAGGATTTACTTTCTTTTCAAAAAGTAAAGTTGCAAATGTATGTCTAAAACATATGAAAATGAATATTATAATTTTCATAACCATATTTCTTATTAAATCTATCTAATAATCTTTTAGTGCCAGAATAACTACGCAATAGACTATCATTTCCAAATAACAAAGATTTTTGTGAGTACTTATGTTTATATCCTTGTATTACTTTCCATTCAATCAAGGCTTTATACAATTCATCAATAATAGGAACTATCCTTAAACTACATTGTGTTTTTGTCGTTCCTATTTTCTTTTTACATAAAATGGTATTGCCATTTTTATCAAAAGTATAATCATTAACAAGAGATGAATTTACATAAATTGCCTTTTTGTCTAAGTCTATATCATCCCATTTTAGCGATAATATCTCACCAATTCTTAATCCAGCATACAATCCAAGCACACATATTGTTTTCAATGGTAGATGATTGTTTAAATTTGCTATAAAACGTTGTCTTATTTCTATTGGTAAAGCCTTATATTTATTTTCACACTTTTCATAAGGATATTTGATATTATTTAAAATTATTGGATATGTATCAATGTAATTATTTAGCACTAAAAATCTTGAAAATTGGTTTACTAAAAATTTTGTTTTCATAAACGAATTTTTAGATAACTGTTTATTTAATAAGTAGTTAAAATAAATTAGAATTGTATTGTTGTTTACCACATTTATGTATTTATTTTCAAAATAAGGTTTTATGTATAATCTATAAACCATTAAATTGCTATAAAATGTGGATGAACTTACACATAATTTCTTGATATTCATGAGCCAATACAAAAACACTTCATTGAATAAAATTGTTTCTTTATCTTTTGCAGATAAAGTGTTGTCATCTCCATATTTTTCATAAAACTTTCTTATAGCTTCTATCTTAGTATTTGCTCGTGTCTTTACTCTCTTTTTTACACCGTTAATGCTCATACTTTTTGCAAAGAACCAATAATTGTTTGAAAAATAAAGCGACCCATTTCCATTAGGTCGCCTCATATTTCTTATTTCTTTTTCCATTTATTTATACCTCCATATATGGAGAGTATAATATTTTTTATTAAGCTATTTAATTTTTTATATAACTATGATATAATAATTGAAGTTTTAGGAGATACATTATGAGAATCAAAAAAATTGAATTAAACGATTATAAAAGGTTTCATAAACTAACTATTGATTTAGGAGATAATCCAAAAAGAATTGTTGCCTTAGTCGGACCAAACGGGTGTGGTAAAAGCAGTATTTTTGATGCAATGCTATACAAGGAAAGTTCTAGAAGCCATATTGGTAAATTCCAAAATGATATAACAAATGATTACCATTCTCTAAACAATGATCCATTATACAATTCTGACAAAATCGAGATAGAGTTTGACAAAGGTGTATTTAATCGTGTATATGAAGAAAAATATAAAACTAAAACTCATAAAACAATTTTATCGTTTAGAGGCCCTTTTAGATATAACTCGAATGTAAAAGTTACGGAACTAAAAGCAATATCGAAAATTTCTGAAAACAATTATGGAGCTGGATACACTTATGATATTGATAATAAAGTGTCAGAGAATTATAAAAGATTAAATATCTTATATAACAAAATTATGAATGACAATGATTTAAAACCATCCCAAACTAAAGAGCTTATAATAGATAAATTAAATCATTATATCGAAATGTGTTTAAATATTAAAATATGCGATATTGGAGATATTCAAGCTGGAAGAGGCACTTTGTTTTTTGAAAAACCAGATCAAAAAATGCCTTTTGAGTTCAATGTCCTATCATCTGGTGAAAAAGAAGTTGTAGATATATTATTAGATTTATATTTAAGAGAAACAGATTATAACGATACAATTTATTTAATCGACGAACCAGAATTACATATTAATACTTCAATTCAAAGAAAACTTCTCGTTGCAATCAATGAATTAATTCCCGAGAATTGCCAAATTTGGATAGCAACACATAGTATCGGCTTTTTAAGAGCTCTTCAAACTGATTTTAAGAATCAAACTCAAATAATAGAATTTGATGCTAATAACAAATGGGCAAAAGAAGAGTATGTCTTAACCGAATTAAATCCAACAAGAAATGATTGGTTGCGACTTTTCTCAACTGCTTTAGATGATTTAGCTCAATTGATTGCTCCTGACACAATTATATATTGTGAAGGAAAAGATGAGCCATCAAAAACAGGAGAAGAACGAGGTTTGGATGCTTTGATTTATAATAAGGTATTTTCACAAGAGTTTTCTAATTGTTTATTTGTATCAAGTGGAGGAAATACTGAACTAGATCAAAGAAGTGCTATTGCTTTCAGAGTTTTATCAAAAGCCTTTAAGAATATACAACTATTAATACTGAAAGATAGAGATTTTGCATCTGGTAAAATAACTACCCAAGAAGATAGAAATTTAGAACTTACCAAAAATAAAAATTATAGAATATTAAAGAGATTTGAAATAGAAAATTATCTTTATGATAAAGAAATTCTAAAAAAGTATTCGGAATCAAAAGAATACAATTTTAATGAAACAGAATATGATTTATTTGTAACTGATATAATTAACCAAAATCTAAAAGATAGTACAGGCAAAATAAAAGAAATTTGCGGTGAGAGAAGATCAATTTCAAAAGAGGATTTTAAAAAAGAATTAGGAAATTTTATTAGTCCAGATACCAATGTGTATAAAGAACTTAGAGCAGAAATATTTGTCACAAATGAAACTATTTAAAGTGATTTAATGGTCTAAGGTATAATAGTACTGTTTAAAGGGTCCTAAGTTTTGGTAAGGTGGGGGTCACGGGTCCGATTCCCGTCACCAGCTCCATTATCAAAAACCCTTGAAACCCTAGTAAAATAGGCACTTTCAAGGGTTTTTCTTTTTGCAAAAAATTTTGCTTAATTTTAGACTAAAAATACAAAACGCGAGCGTAAACTGCTCCAAAGCGAAAGTAAAATTGCATAAAAGAAGACCGAGAGTTCAATTTTTAAGCTCTCGGTCTAATTCTTTCTAAATCTCCCTAAAACTAGTGTAATAGGTGTAAACTAGTGTAGTAAATTTTACATTTCAAAATCTTTTTCTCTTTTGCGTTTTCTTTCTTTTCGTTCTTTTAGCATTTCTTCTAACATTAAATCAAAATCTTCATCAGACAAATTTTCCAGATTAGATTTCTTTTCTTCTTGTTCTTCTTTATTTTGGTTGTTTTGCTTTCTTAAAATCTCATTTTCATTTAATCTGTCGTTTAAACGATTTGTGCTTTCTTTCACATAATCACTATTGACATTGTTATAGACAGTGATTGTTGTTTTCACGTCACGATGACCTAAAAGTTGTTGAATAACTTTTGGCTTTTATTTCCTTTGATTTGAGAAAAATTAAATTCGTACCTGTGATAAGTAATAATAGGGTCTATGTTTTAACAAAAAATATTAAAAATCAAAGTAAAAATTGTTTTATTTTTAATTATTTAACAATTTGTATTTATGAATATAAATTTTATTGTGATTTTTTATTTAATATGATATAATTTATTCATAATATTACATAAGGGAGTAATTATGAAATTTTTTAGAGGTTTAAAGGCAACGTTTGAAGCTATCGGAAAACTTTGGAGAATAGAAAGAAAAAGAGATACCGAAATCAATCGCAATCCAACAGAAGAAGAATTAAAAGATAACAAAAAAGGGAAATTATCTATTGTTGTAACTATTGTCAGCACCATTGTTTATTTGATTGCATTCATATTGGTTGCTAGTTCATGGCAGGTAAATATTGGCTTGGGTATTTTTGTTTTAGTTTTGGTTTTGATTTTTACACCTTCAATTCAAATAAAAGCAATCAATTTAGCCAAACAACAAAGAAAAATCAATGGGAAAGGCACTACAGCATTGATTCTTGCAAATGTTTTACCAACCATTGCATTGGTTGGTGGTGTGCTATTCTTTGCATTTGGTGGAATGTATATTTTCTTTAAATAAGAAAACAAAACACAAAAAAATACAACCTTGCTCGGTTGTATTTTTTTGCCATCATAAAGAGTTGCTGTATTGCTAGTTATTCTTATATATTCGAACAAGTAAATATTGTTCAAAATTATTCCAGTTTTTATCACCAGAAGCAGAAATTTTTATATATAAATTATAATGATTATCTGTGCTTTCAACTTTTGTTAAGTCAGTTGTTAAAACAAACTTTTGATACCTTGAATCTTTATCTTCAATTGGTTCAAAACGACCAGTAATATTGCTCGTAATTTCGTAAGGTTCACCAGTGTCACTATAGGCAGTATAAGTTCCAACATCCTTTGCATTCCAAACAAAAGTGACGTCTTTATAACTATCATATTGTCCAAATTTTAATTCAACAGTTTTATTATCTGTATTGAATTTAATTATTTGATCGCCAGTGTTTGCAAGATAACAATATTGTTTACTTATGTCTCCTTCTGAAATCGACCAACTATATTCTATATATCCTTCATTTTCGTCCGTTTTATCGTGTTTTGTAATTGCTATATTACTATTATCATGAGTTAAATTTTCATTATTATAATATAAATTTGGATTAATATAACATTTTATAGAATAACTACCAACAGCTGAAGAATAAAAAGAATAGTAGTCTTCAATATTATCTTGTTTAAGTTTAGCATTAGTATTAGTATAAATACAATAAGCTTTATTCGCTTTAAATGCTGTTTTCAAGTGTTGTGCAAGTTCTGTTTGCGTTGCGTCATTAGGAATCAATGCACAATGCGGTGCATATAGTTCGAATTCCATTTCTTTAGGATTACCACTAATATCGGTTGAATACTTAAAGTCGGTTAAATCGCTTATAACAGTTAATGTAGGTGCTGAATATGCAGTTCTGTGAAGGATAATTGTAATTTCAAATTCATTAGATTCAGCATAAACTTTTTCATACCAATTATCATCTCCTTTAGGCACAAACTTAACCTTGGTTGTTATTGTGTTTGTTTCACCTTTAGAGCTATCAAAGTTATGTGTTTTAGGATTGACTTCTGCAAGGGTGCCATAAATAGCAATTCTATCGTCAATTTCATCACTAGACCTAGTAAAATCCCAATCGGAATTTTCAAAAGCATGCCATATAAATGTTTCTCTTGTTAATTTGTTATCATTTACTAAATTATTATTTTCGTCATTAAGGTCAGAATTGAAAAGTAATGATAGTTTACCATTTATTTTTGAATTACCGAAACGTGAATAACCATTACCCTCTGATATGCCCTGCAACATTTCATCAAGAGTGACACCTTTACAAAATTCTTGGATAAAGGTGAAATCAATCTTAAAGTTCTCTGCAGTTGCAACAATTGGTGATTTTTCTACAACAAGAGTTTGATAAGCGGAATATGATTTAAGGTAATTTTCTTGTTCTGTTATTTCAGCAAAAATCAAATATTTGCCCGGTTTAATATCTTCTAGATTTGATAATTCACCGACATGATAATTTTCAGAATTAACAATTTCGTTTGGTTTTGGCAAAGCTTTGATTTTTTCTTCTGTTAGTGAAGAAATGTCATAATATGAATCATCATTTTTATTTAAAATACAAATTTTCTCGATCATACTATCATCTAATGGAGTATTGCCATTAAAAACGCTATAGTCAATACCTTCAAACTTTGTTCCATAGTAAATTTGATTTTCACCAATATTTTCCACTTTACTTGTAACATTTAAAGTGTAGTTGCTATTATCGTTTGCTTTTGAAACATAGATATTAACTTCACAAGAAATGTCTTTATAATTTAAAGTTAACCTCCAAGAGCCAGCTGTAAGATTTGAATCCTCACACATTTGAGTGTATTCTTCAAAAGTTTTAGTAACTCTACTTTCCTCCAAACCATCAGCCGTAAAACTTACGGTTATTTGAACATTAGTCAATTCAACATTTTCATTAGAACCATCTGAATAATATGCTTTTATTTTTATATTGTTAAGTCCAGTAGTATTACCAAAATCTCTGGTTTCGTAAATTGATGCTGAATATTCACCATCAGCCAAAGATACTTGAATGTAATTTAACTTTTTATCATTTCCGCAGGCACTTAACAAAAATATGCAAGGAATAATTAAGCAAAAAGCAAAAATAAAACTCAATAATTTCTTTTTCAATTTATTTTCCCCCTTAAAATTGAATTTCTATTTTTATTATAGCATATATTATAAGAAATCTTATACAAAATTTTAATCTTTTCAAAAATATTTTTGTTTAATATTATATTCATAAATACATACAATTTCTCACAAATAAAAAATGGCATTAGGTTTTGTTCCTAGTGCTATTTTGTTTTATTTTTTAATTTTCCAATAAATCTTCAATATTACAACCCAAGACTCTTGCTAGTTTGTAAAGGGTTTCAACTTGTGCTTTGTAATATGACTAAATATATTTGCCGTAAAACAAAACTAGTTCATTGTCTTCAACAAAAATTTTAACTTGTTCTGGGATTTGTTCTGGAAATATTAATATAAATGGGAAATAATATCCTTTGGTTGAATCAGCTTCGTGTATATCATATTTAAGAATGTTTTTCCCTAATAAATTTTATCGTTGAGTTAAGCTATCTACTTTTGCTTCATTTACCAATTCTAGAATTTCAAATCTTTTTTCTATATCTAATGATGAATCTGCTAAAATCATTTTGATAAGTTCTTTTCTATACTTAACAATAAAACTTGTTTCCAAACAATCAATAACTGAAATGTCTTCGCCAATTGCTTTCAAGACTTGTTTATCTGACATATCGTTAACTTGTTCTTGAGTGTGTTTAACTTTTGGCACATTTGGTTTTTTGGAATCTAGTTTTGTTTTGCTAGTACTAATAACTCTTGAAATTAATCCCTTTTTCATTTCTTCTTCAACTAGCAACCCAACTCCAAATGCATACGCTTTTCTATAATCTTCTGGAACTTCTTTGATGTCTAGTTTCTTTTGCGATTTGCTTTCTTCTTTAGACATAAGTTTCTTTTCGTAATTCCTAATCCATGTTTTTGGTTCAACTTCTTCAGGGCATATATCAAAACCTAATGAACGAATCTTCATTAAAGTTTCTTCGTAACTTCTTCTACGTAAATTTCTAATAGTAATCAATTCTGAATCTTTTGTCATGACTAAATCTCGGATAGTGTTTTTACCAGCACGCTTTAAACAATTAAATGAACGAATAGATAAATTCAATTCTTCAATAGTGGTATCCAGCACATCAATATTCTCTATATTTTGCATAAGCATGCCAGGGAATATTGCATTAATTGTATCTAATCCAACATTAATCATGGACGTATAACACGCATTATTGAAATCTTCTATATATTCAAAATCTTCTTCAAAATGTAAACCTATTGAAGTCACAGCATCAATTACTTCTTGCAAACCTTTTTCTTCTAATTGTTCTTTATGTATTCCCAAAAGAGATTCAACAGTATGATAATCGCTAAATGTTCTTTGTTTTAATAATTCCGTAAGTTTTTCGATACTACCTTCATTAGTTATATTCAGCGTTTTTAAAAATTCTTTTACTTCTATACGCATTAAGAGTGGTAAAATTCTAACTGCATCTTTTTCTTGCTTTGTTAAAGAATCATATTTTTCTTGTTGAATGCGTTCTATTTTTTGTTGTTTTAAAGCACTCAATTTGTCAATATCAAATTCCATCTCTTCTACAGATGGATCATAGCCAACTTCTTGATCTGTTAATACCATATAAATATTCATTCTTGAAGGATGTCTTAACTTATGAAGTGCTTTTAATAAAATTTGTCTAATTCTTTCTCTTGAAACATCAAACTTATCTGCCACTTGTTGATATGTTTTTTGGTTTACCATCTTCAAATCCGTAGTAAAGCATAAACACTTTTTGTTCTCTAGGCTCTAATGTTGCCAAAATAAATTGACGATTTGCAAAATATTCGTGCATTTCACTTTGAGCTTCTTTTACTGTTTTAGGATTAAGAATTAGGGATGGGGTTCTGCGACCTCCTGTAATATCTGTTGGAACAGCTTCCCTCATTAATCTTTCTTCTTTGTTATAATATAACATTTGTATCCTCCATTGCTATGGAGCCATTATATCACTTTCTTTAATAATTTGCAATATTTACATAGAAATTTATTATTTTAGCCAAACCTAAATTCTTCATTTTCATTAAGGTCTTTAAAGTAAACTTTTACAAGTTCATCTTCATTTTCGCCAGATTGAATTCTTTTAACCATTTCAGCAATCTTTAAATTAATTGCTTCTAGGCGAGTAAATTTATCAATTCCTAAATCTTTTTTAGTCATTTCTAAATGATTAGCCCAAATTTCATCAATTTCAGCTTTTGTTTTTGCTGGTTTACTTAAATCTGCAATGTATCTATAATCGCCATCTTCATCATAACCAACAAAATCAAATCCATTTTTAATCATTGCTTTGTACGAGCCATAATTTTCCATATCAGCGCCACCAACAAATGTTTTAACGCCTTCACTACGAGCAAGTTCTAGCATTTTGCCAATAATTTCCACGCCATAACCTTTGTACCACTGGCTTAAGAGCACATTAAATCCAAAATCCCAACAATTATTAGTTTTGCTTCTGTGATATTTTCCAAATCTGCAAGTTCCAATTATTTCGCCTGTTGTTTTATCAAAAGCAACTCTAAAATGCATACAATCATTATAATTGTCTAAATCTTGAAATGTTGGTTCTGCTGATTTTGATAGTTCTTCAACGCTACCTTTTGCATCTTTCATAGCATTGTATCTAGCATTGAATGGGTTAGACCAGCTTTTTGCAACGGTTTCTTTTTCTTGTTCTGTTAGGCTTGAAAATGGTTTAAATAATAATCTTTCACTTTCAAAAATTTCTTTTATCATGATTTTCTCCTAATTTATTGAGGTAGTATAGTATTTTCAACTTTGTGTAAAGAGCCAAGATAATCTAAATGTTTATTATAAAGTTCTGTGCTAATCCACAAATTATCTCCATCAATAATACAACCTTTAGAAATCAATTCATCTAGTGCTTCTTCTTTTGTTTCTGTTGGAGTAACTGTCTTAACAAAATCTTGGCCGTTCCATTTCATTTTGCTTATAGAAGTTCTTTCAATTCTTTCAGCAACAGCAGTATTAATTGGAGTAAAACCAAACATAACATCTTGCAACTGAAATCCAAAGGATTTTACTAATTTCATAACTTTTTCACTTGCAGATTTCACTGTTTCTTTATCATAGTCTAAATTTAAACTTATTCTAATATCGCCAGCAGTTAATCTTCCTTTGTCTGTTTCTTGGTTAATTACAACCAAATTTTTTTCTATTAAAGCATCAACAATCTTTTTATTTTCATCACTTAAAGAATTGTATTCAATCCATACACCAAGTTCATTAATTGTATTTGCTCCTGCTGAAATGGTTCTAATGTTTAAATCATATAGATATTCACAAACTTTAACCAATGGTGGAGTGATAATATATTTCAAACCAGCTCTATCGCAAATAATTCCCATAGTTCCACTTTGATGTAAATATTCATCAGGACATTCAGGGTAAATATTAAGGTCAATATCTTTTAATAAAGTATTATTCATAGAATTCCTTTTAATTAATAACAATGCTATTAGCATCTAATCTAGTACAGTTAAATGTTATAAAATCTCCATCAAAAACATCTCTGGAGATTTCTTCCTTATCAATAGAAATATAGAAATTCCCAACTCAAACAATCCCTAAAATTTTGCTGTAAAGTTCGCCTTGAATTGAGTGAGAATAATTTCCATCGTTAGTGGCTTTAAATGTTTTATCTTCACTAATCATAACATCTGAAGTCATAAAAGCACTTAATGTTATTGGGCAGATTTCATGATAGTTATAACAATAGGTTGTTAATTCAATTTGTCCATCATTTAAACCATATTTAAAAATGGTTGTTTTAAGATTGCGATGTGTTGCATATTTTTACCTTTTCATTAATTCTGTTTACAATACGATTCATATTTAGCAAGCATTCGTTGCATTGCTTTATCTTCTTTATCTATTAACCTTTTTGCTTCTTCAATAGTTACCCATTTAATTTCAGTAGATTCATTTGAAATTTCAAAAGACTTATCCTTCACTAAGAACAAAAAATTTATATCGTAATGTATGTGTTCGGGCTCATTTTTCTTTGCGCTATATGCAATTTGTTGAACATCGACATCAAATATATCGTTAGAAATAAGTTTGCAATCAGAAATTCCCGTTTCTTCGCTTATTTCTCTGCGAGCAACATTAATGCAATTGGTATCACCGTCACTATGTCCACCGAATTGGAACCACATTCCTGTCTTTTTGTGGTGATTTAATAATACGTTGCCTTTGCCATCAACAACAAGCCCACCAGCAGTTACATGACCTTTTAAATTAGACCTATCGTAACAGTTTGTATTATTTGCTAAAAATTCCAAAACATTTTTAACATTCTCTTTTTCTTGTTCGTTATATGGTTTATAATTATTAAGTTTGCTAATAAGGTTAAATTCATGATAAATAACTTCTTTGTCTAATTTTTTTACAGATTTCTTACTTTCACAAATGGTTACTACTTTCATAATATATTTCCTCTAATAAGAGTATAACATATTTTAATGATCTTGTGCAAACAAAAATTTCATCTCGAAAGGACTTTTTCTCATGTGCAACTCAAAAACTTTTATAGCTTTAATCTTAACTCTATTCCTTCACCATACAATTCACTTAAAATGTTTTCTTCACATGGTCGGTCTTGCAGAACTTTTATATTTTTTACTCATCAATATTGACAGTGCGGACTAGTTGTTGTATTATGTTTAAACATATTTATTTAAACCTAACTAGGTTTAACAAATGAATTTAATTAAACCTACCAAGGTTTAAATAATGAATTTAATTAAACCTACCAATGTTTAATTAATGAATCAACCAAAAATCTAACAAAAGGAGGGGAAGCTTGTGACGAAAGAAAAACTAGAAAAGAAAAAAGCAAAGAAAACAAAAGAAGCGAGCAAACTTAAAGGATACAAGGGTCTTAGGAAATTGGTTCCTTTCTACAAAAAATACAGCGGATTGTTTGTTGCGACAATGCTAACGCTTATTCTCAGTGCGGTCATCAACCTATTCTCCCCTATTTTTAGTGCCAATGCGCTTGCAAATCTATCTGAGTACAAGTTTGACAAAGCATTTTTGTTCGCTGGTCTTGTCATAGCAGTTCGACTGCTCGTACAGGTTGCCAACTATCTTCACAATATTTGTTATGTCAAGATGGATTGCAAAGTCGTTTTCGATATAAAGACTGCTCTCATTAGAGCCATCACTTCCACATCTATGGCCAAGAGTGATAAAATTAATAGCGGTGTTTATATTGAAAGGCTCAATGAAGACTCCAACAAATGCTCTGATGTCCTTATGGATATAATGAGTGTCTTCCTTGACGTTATATCTAATTTTGCCTTCCTTATCTACATAGCTTTTCTCAATATTTGGTTTTTCTTTGCACTCGTTGCTTATGTACTCGTTCTATGGATATTTGACAGCAAGAAAGAGAGAATGTGGTATATTCAAAGAAAAAAGTTTAGAGAAACAAGAGAGATTGCCACCGGTTCTTACAATGAACAAGTAAGGGGCTTGCGTGATATTAAGAGCCTAAATATTAGGAATAACACAATAAAAGATTCTGGTGAAAAATTTGAAGACGCACTAAACATACACCGTCTGTCCAGATATACTCGCAGTAAGTGGGTATTTATCCGAAACGCAGTGGCCATATTGTTTGAAGTCGGTTTCTTCATTATGGGCGTGTTGTTCATAAAGAATGACTTAATAACTCTCGCAAATTTCCTAGTCATATATATGTATCACGGCAATGTCAAAGGTTTGACCAACTACTTTGCGATGATTAAACAATACGCAATGGAAGGCGAACTTGCCGCTCAAAGAGTATTTGAAGTTATTAACGAATATCCAAAAGAATCATTCGGCCAAAATACAATCGAGAATGTTAAAGGAAAAATTGAGTTTAAGGACGTAACATTTGCATATAACGGTGACGAAAACGTTCTTGAACATCTAGATTTAACTTTTGAACCAAACAAGACTACTGCTGTTGTGGGAAAGAGCGGTAGTGGTAAATCTACAATTTTAGCGCTTATAAATAAACTTTACACAGTGACTGACGGATCAATTACTCTTGATGGTCAAGACATCAACACCCTAACCGAAGACACAATTCGAGATAACATTGGCATTGTTACTCAAACTCCATATATTTTCAACAGAACAATAAGAGAAAATCTGTTATTTATCAAGCCGGACGCAACAGAAGAAGAGATGATATCCGCTCTCGAACGTGCTCAAATATACGATTTCATCAAGAAACTGGACAAAGGATTGGACAGTTTAGTCGGCGAAAATGGAGTAATGTTGTCTGGCGGTCAAAAACAGAGAATTGCCATTGCACGTATACTACTTAAAAACAGCAAAGTTATAGTGTTTGACGAAGCGACTAGTGCGTTGGACAATGAGAGTCAAGGACAGATTGTCAAGGCTATAGATAGTCTAAAAGACAATCATACAATCATAATTGTTGCACATAGACTGTCCACAATAGTTGGGGCGGACAATATAGTAGTCTTGGACGGCGGCAAAATCATAGCTCAAGGCACACATAAAGAATTATTCAACAATTGTAAAATGTATAAAGACCTATACAAGAGCGAAGAAACGAAATTGGCATTAGAAAGCAAACTCAAAAAAACTAATGATGAGATTCAATAACAGCTTACATACAAAAAGTGTACACTTTGTACACTTTTTTATTATAAATGTCTTGTTAAATAAAATCGTCAAATAACACTTACTAGGTTTTTGTTTATGCTTAGTAATTTTCTAATTTAAACTCATTTACCTAGCGAAGCATATTTTGTTTGCCACACAGCTTCATGTGTCAATATCTAACTCAATCTCACAACAGTCAAGGTCGCTCCTGGTCCACCATTTCCATTAATGCGAGTTGCATTCATAATTACTGGCACGAGCGTTATTACATCTCCCTCGGTCAAATTCATCACAAATTGTCCACTTGAAGTCGAATCAACACTGAGCGGACGCATTGTGTTCGTATCAACATTGCCGTTAAACGCAAGCGCAATACTATCCGTCCCAGCAGCACCTGTGGCACGGTTGACATAATAGGTTACGAGATAAGTCCCCGTGGCAGGAATCGTCAGAGATGACATGCTCACCACCAGCCCATTGTTCGTCATTGTGGATGACAGCAAAATTGGTGTGTCCGTCCTTATATCTTGCCCAGCGACATGCAGAATCGTTGCGTTTTGGTTGGAAACTCTGCCAGCCTCACCAGCAGGCCCAGTTGGACCAGTTGGACCCGTTGTCCCAGTTTCACCCATTGGGCCAGTCGGACCTGTTGGACCGATATTTCCTGTTGCACCTGTCGGTCCAGTCGGACCTGTTTCACCCGTCAAGCCTATCGGACCTTGCGGACCTGTTTCACCAGCTATTCCTTGCGGTCCAGTGGGTCCGGTCGGACCGATAAGTCCCTGCTGTCCGGTTGCTCCAGTAGGACCAGTAGGTCCAGTTGCTCCAGTTAAACCAACTGGGCCTGTTGGACCTGTTGGTCCAATTGCACACTGCTCACAATTCGAGCCATTTTGAGAGTTGTTGTTACAATTATTGCAACAATGATTATTACAGCTGAAAAAGTCTGATGTCATAATTTACCCCATATTATTTATTAACCATAATATGAGAACAAGTTAATTATGTTGACAACGCTTGGTTACATGCGGCACTGTCAAAATGAAAATAAAGATATGCTCCATATAAAACAAAAAAGAGTAAACAAGAAACTCTCTTTTGTTAAACTTATCTTACTTTGCTAATTGTTTCGATTTCAAAAAGTTCTGGCATTTCAAGAAAAAGTCAATTTGGTCTTGATTCAATTCTTTGCTCTTCACCATTTCTTGCAATTTATTCATAGAAAACCACCTGACTTCTGTCAACTCTTCTTTTTGAATGTCAAGTTTGTTTACGTCCAGATTCATGCGTGTGTAATACATTACATAACAGTCTTTGCCATCACAACCTTTGCAAAAGGGAACAATTTCCTGTTTTGAAATATCAATTCCAAGTTCTTCTTTTACTTCTGTGACAATTCCTTGAATAGGCGTTTCACCTGCCTTTGGATGTCCGCCTGTCACGCCCCAATCTCCGCCTTTGCTCTGCACTCTTTTTTGCATTAAAAATTTACCTTCAGAATTCTGAATTGCAATCATCACAACCATGGGATAGTATCCTTCAGGGATAGGATCTCCTTTTAAGTAGGTTTTTCCAGTCAAATTACTGTTTCGGTCATACAAGTCTCTTTTTTCACGTATTGACATTTTGTACTCCTTTATACTATTTAATATTTGTTGTAGTTCTAAGATATTAATGTTTGTTTAGAATCAGATAAACTATTTTCTGGGACTAAGTGAGCTTCAATAATTAAGCCATCTGCTCCACAAGCGATTGATGCTAAACTCATAGGTTTTGCCAGTTCTCTCATTTCTACAGAATGAGAATGGTCAATAAGGTCTGGCAACCCACATAAACCTTTTGCTACTACTACTCATTGTAAGTATAACACAAATCTGATTGTATTATCAAACAATCTTACATCTTTTTCACATAGAATAATTTGACTGTTGCCATTTAAAGCTATATATTCGGCAGCATTTAACCATTCATATATTGTCGCTGAAAATTCTCTTTTTAACAATATTGGCTTATTGTCTTTCAATTTGCTTTTCTTTACATTGTTTTAAGGTTTCTAGGACAATATCCGTAACAGGTATACGTCAGAAGTACAAAGTTATTGTCATTTTTTTTACTAGTAAAAATATACTGTTTCAAAATAAAAAGAACTATCAAATTGACAGTTCTTTGTTTAGATATTTAGCCCCTCTATATATAAGGACCTTTTTTAACCAAAAATTAAGTATCTTTTTTGAAAAAAGTTAAAATTTTTTTAATTTTTATTTTTCTGATGTTTCGTCTTTTGTGAAATTAATAGTTTTCTGTTTATCTTTCTTTCTCGTAACCAACCAATATATTAAATAAAAACAAGCAACAACCCCATAAACTGCTGTTATAACTGCAAAAGGCATTAGCCATTTTGGAACAAATGGGAATGTTGAACCTGTGATAAAAAACCAATCATAATGGTGTGGTCCACCATTAAAACAAAGGTTTCCAAGACCTGCCCACAAAGCAATACAAACAACCCCAATAAGCGGTTGCCACATTTTTTTAACATGAAGTTTTACTTCTCCAGTTGTTAAGGATAGCACACCCCAAGAAAGCAAAAGCCCATGATAAACCATTGTTTGAACAACTTTATAACACCAAGGAGAAACTCCACCAAGTGCCGAGCCTGGGTATACAAGATACATCAAACAACCAGCCATCGCAAGCGTTACTGCAACTTCTTTAAACCAATCTTTTTTGGAAAATTGAGCAAAAGTTGCTACAATACACATAAGCGTGCAAATGTGGAATGGTAATTTATCAATATCCAAAGTAAAATCACTTGTTACAAAAGGCTGCAACATAAAGTCCGTTATATATAAAACTAAGGTTGTTATAACAATTACTCGTAAGGTTTTTTCTTTTGTTTTGTTTAGATTTGTTTTTTAATAAAAATGCACCGCCTACAATAGCACCAGCTATAAAAATAATATACAAAAAGTGCCATATTGAAAATAGTTCAATGCTTACACGGCCCACCTTCCAGCCAAAAATTTTTCTTAAAAACTCTGTCATTTGTTATTCTCCTTTTTCTTTTGAGTTATTTTAAATAATTTATATAAACTTCTATCTTCTTTCTTTTTGGTTATAAGTTCAAAAATCTCTGCAAATACAAACACCAACAACAGCCCCATTAGTCCCATTACATAAGTATTAAACCAAGGCAGATCTGGAAATGGCAACTGTTCTAAATACATTGAATTACAACTTTTAAGCCCAAATATTTTATATATTCCATTTATAACAAAGCCATCAATCAAAAAGAACACCAACCCGCAAAAACACGAAAAGCAATTTGTTAGGTCTATTTTAATAAATCCACCAACCAAAATATACAAACATCCATATACCATCATTACATGACTTAGAAGGCCTCTTAAAGAAAACCAATTTGCAAGAGTTGGATTACTTGCGTAATTTTCGTTAAATATGATACCTATTAAACCACTCACAACACCAGCATAAAATGTGAATTCATACAAAACTTTTGCAAATTTTGAATTTGAATTTTTTAAAAAAGCACATATCACCAAAAGCCACATTAAAACATTGCAAGGATAAATTGGCAATAAAAGTGTTGATTCCACAACCGCTGTTCCTTTATTAACAAAAAAATCAACATATACTGTGCTAAAATGGATCAACACTGTAAGTATGGCGGCTACTTTTAAAACAAACTTTTTCCATTTTTCTTCTTTTATAAACAACTTGCAAAGTATCAATCCAGCAATAGTAAGAATAGCTGAAATCACCATAAATAAAATGTGTTGCGTGTTAAACATTATTTGCCTCTATCTACCAATTTTTCTTTTGTTATCTCATTACATAATAGTAAGTGTATACTCCATTATGTGATTTATCTGCGTCTTCAATAAATATTTTCATCACATAAGAATCTTTATTGGTATCAAAATCATAAACCAATTCAAAGATCTTTACTGCCCCTACTTTGTAGTATCCATCAACAAGAGTTGTGCCTGTTATATAATAAAAACGATATTGTGTTTTGTCATCTTCTGTAACATATTCATCTAATGTGGATTTTTGAAAAATGTATCGCCATACTTCATTTGTCGTCATACTAGAAGAATGGTGTTTTGCTACTCCAAATTTACCATTATAATTATTTTTAAAATATTCAAAATAAATACCAGCATTTTTTTCAAAAATTTCTTTACTAGCACATTGTTGACTAAACGAATATCCATTATTATACCAACCATCGTAAGTATAAATATCACCTGTTAGTTCAACTGGTGCAGTTAGTCCGGTCAATCCTTTTAAAGTTAATTCTTCCGAAGTAAACCAAGCAGTAGTATCACGATGTTTTTCATTATCGCTATTTCCACCGCCACAAGCTGCCAAAAACAACATTGCCGGAAGAACTAGCAACACAGCCATAATTAAACTAAAGACTTTATGTTTTGTTTTCATATTTTATCTACTTTATATAATTATTTATTAATATATTCCCTTTCTATTTTTTCTTGGAAATTAAGATTGCTTTAGCGCCAAGTGTAGTTATTGTAGAAATCAAAACAAATTCTTTTTTCTCCATTTCATTGCACTTGTCCTCAATTTTTTTGCTATTGGTGTATAACTTATAACTTCTGTTTTATACATTTTTTATCTTCTATTATTTAAGATTATTTTTATACTCTTTAATAATATTTAAATATCTTCGTACTTTAAAGTTTCTATCTGCTCTTCTTTATTAACCAAAGAAACATTATCGCCAACAATAAAGCACTTTATTCCAACTTTTGTTGATGGGCCATAGCCGTATTTTGAAAGTTTTTTAGCAATTTCAGGGCGAGAGTTTGGATTCTTCATTTCAATAGTTGAACGGTTGTTTTTATTTGTCCAGTCCAAGTCTTCGTCTGTGTATTTCTCTTTTGGCACAATCTCAAATAGGCCCACACCTATTGCGCTAGTCAAGTTTTTTGCCAAGCCTTATGTTGTGCCTGTGGCACTAAAATATGCAATTAACTTTTTCATTATAAATCTTCTTTTCAATCTTTTACCAAATTTAAAAATTTGATTCACAACGGTCATTGCTTGTGCCCATTGGAATTCATAAAAACTATAAACTGAATAATACAAAAATGTCAAATTTTTTTCAACTATTTTCAGCCTATTTACTAGCAAACGCGCTATTAACAACCGCATCAATGTCCACAACCTTATTTAGCATAGAATAGTTGTCCGTCAACAGCAGATATTCGATATTTCCGTCGCCGCCTTTAATTGCCGACTTAATAAGTCCTTGAACATAGAATCCACACTCTGTCCAATATCCCAACACTCTACGGATTACGTCGTAGTGGACTTTCTTATCTTTTATCACGCCTTTATATTTCTTAGCAATCTCTTTTCCACACTCAAATTGCGGTTTAATTAGTGACACCACTTGCACATTCTTACCGTCAAAAACCTGCTGAAGTCGATTTACAATGCTTTCGATTGAAATAAAAGACACATCAATCACCACAATGTCGCTATCCTGTATAACTTGTGGGTCGAGCGAACGAAAATCCGTTTCTTCATAGACCTCCACTTTGTCCGAGTTTCTGATCTTTGGGTGGAGTTGGTCTTTGCCTGTATCGACGCAGTAAATCTTTTTTATTCCGTTCTGCAAAAGCACATCACTAAACCCACCAGTTGAAGAGCCAATGTCTGTGGCGACTTTGTCTTTGACATCGATGCCAAAATTAGTGATAGCACATTCAAGTTTGTACGCCCCACGAGAAACATATTTGTTGGCTGAGTCGTCAATCTTTATCTCACCAATCTGCGACTCATCATATTTTTTCGCTGGGTCGGTCACACATACGCCACTAACAAAAACTTGTCCAGCAAGTATGGCCACTCGAGCTTTCTCACGACTTTCAAATATGCCTTTCTGCTTTAACAATAAATCTAATCTAACTTTATCCATAACGCTAACTCAACCTTGCCTTTAACTTTTGCAACCTGTGACGATTGTAGCGCTGAATGAGAATTGGCGGAATGTCCGCATACACCGTCACCACAACCGCTGTGATTACAAAAATCCACCAGTCAGATATAGACATCAGACAACCAATCACAATGGCTAACAACCCAGCGACAAAACACGTCCAATGGATAATTTCCGCACAAATATTATTTCGCATCACACGTTCAAAATTTTCTCTATCTTTTAGCGAGTGCATCACGAATTGATTTTTGTCCCAAGCAACAAATTTGTCTTTCCACCTTTTGACGTTTAGATGAGAAAGACGCACAAACTCTGCATCAGTTACATTATATTTTTTTGCGTTTATGTTGATACGTTTTTTGATAGTATTCACGAGCAAAAATGCAATCAGCAGTCTAACGTCTGTATGATAGGCAAACATAAACGTTGTATAAAAGAGAGCCACGTATGGTTGTTGATTTCCTTTAGCAATATACAATCCAAGAAAAACGAAAAATACTAAGTTAAATACAATGGCTAAAATAATAACAGTTGTAATAGTTTTATTTTTCATATTTTTATTATATCATTTAAAAAATGTAAGGTCAATTTTATAAAATATTTATACATTTTTTTATTTGTTTCCTTATTTATGAGTTTATATCTCAAAAACAATTTAATAAAATAAAAAAGTATTTTTAAATTAAAAATTTAATTATTATTTATGCAAATTTTTATAATTATGAAAAAAATAGCGTCAAATTGCTATTTTTTCATTTATTTTTAAATAAATTTTCACATATTTTATTTTTTTTAATTAATTAAACTATTTTGTTTAATAATTATTTTTTATTTTTAATTAAAATAAATAATTACATATATTTAATAAAATTAATTGACACCATTGGCACAGAAAAATATGAATGTGACGTTGTCTTGGTGACATCACAACCAGACAGATAAATGCTTTTTGTCTGAACGTTGACGAGTTCATAAGTTTTGCTTATGTCATCCACCACAAACATTCCCTGTCCAAACATATTCGTTGCACACTGCAATGGAGTCCAAGTGTTTGTCGCAGCCAAGATTCTGTCCGTGTTAGTTTCCCTAAACACCACCGAGACAAAGTCGGTTGAGGGGTCAAAATCTGCGCCCGTTTTTTTGACATATGCATTAATTGAAAATGTTATCATATACACGCCGGTGTCGTTAAACTGAATCGTATTGTTGACATTGTCCAACACAACCAGATTGCCGCTATCCAATTCTAGTCTTAAGAGTGGCAAACGTTCATTCGATGCAATCTCTTTTCCCTCAACTGGGAAGTTATTTGGATCGTCATTATAGGACAGAATAAATGCACCTTTTATCTCTTTTGTTGGACCTGTTTCGCCCTTTTCTCCACGTGGACCTTGCGGACCAGTATCTCCTTTCGGTCCTTGCAGTCCAGTGTCTCCCTTTTCTCCACGTGGTCCAATCTCTCCTTGAATGCCACGTGGACCTTGTGGACCAACTTCACCTTTCTCGCCCTTTTCGCCTTTGGTTCCGTCCTTGCCATCATATCCACGTGGAATATAGAAATCAAGCCATGTCTTGTTGTCAACTTCGGTGGACATCACTGCAGCACTTTCTTCTGGGTCAATGGACGTAGTGGAACGAACAACGAGTTCCATGCCTGCTGGACCTGTCGGACCAATTGCTCCTGTTGGTCCAGTAGGGCCTGTTGCCCCTGTAGGACCGGTTACACCAACAGCACCAGCCGGGCCAGTTGGGCCTATCAAACCATTACGACCTGCTGGTCCAGTAGGACCTGTCGGTCCTTTGCAGCAAATTACTTTGCCACATTTACACGAACCATTACAACTAGGCTTGATTACGCATGGGTTGTTTTCAACACAAAAATTATTACATTTCTTCATTGCATTTCTCCTAGTAATTCAATAATCAGTATATTTTCACCATTATGTTTGTGTGAAACGCATATGCAATAGCACAATCAACTGTGCCACATAAAATGTAATTAGGCAATTTGCCTTTTTAGGAGAAGATATGTCAAAGATATTAAACACCTCAAAAGTGACATCAAAATATACTTTGCCCGACCAAAGCAAACAAGACAGCACAGTTGAAAGTAACGAATCATCAACCGAATATATGACCACATCGTTGCAAAAGATTAGATCATCGGCAAAAAAGTTTGGTGCGCCCGGTGAAGAAGTTGAGCAAACACTCACCTTACAGAATGATAGTCCTTATGAAATATCAAATATCACTGTAAAAGACGTCATTGGCGAGGGTGCGACAGCCAAAGCGGGAAGCGTCAAGATTGACGGCGAAGAAAAAACTGACTTCGATCCGGTGACAGGGTTCATTTTGCCAAAATCGTTGCAAGCCAACGGCAAAACCATCATCACTTATACGCTGGTCGTAGACAACAATCCGACTGTGAGTTCAATCAAGTTACAATCTGACATCACCTATGATGTTTTGGAAGTAGAAGGTTTAAACGAAAAATCCAACGCACTGGAATTGACAGTAAGTTACAACCAAATCGTAATTGACAAAACTTCAAATGTGACCGTCGTCATTTCTGGCCAAACACTCACTTTCCAAAACGTTATCAGAAATCTGGGCAACATCAAAAACACCGAAGTTATGTTCATTGATGATATCCCACAGGGCACACAGTTCGTTGCGAACAGTGTAACGATTGACGGCGAAAAGAAAGAAGGGCTGAACCCAGCAACTGGAATCTCGTTAAATGACCTAGACCCTAATGCTGTGATTACAGTTACCTTTGAAGTGTTGGTGGATTAATGCAAACACAGTACAGATTTAAATCATATGTTCGTTGCAAGAGCAACGGCAAACAAAATGTCTATGAAAGCAACGAAATCATAATTTCAGTCGTAAGCATACCTTCAAGACGCAAAAAAATAAAAAAATCAAACTGCAAACAATCGTGCTGGTGTGATCTGTGCAGAACTTTGTGTGGTCTACCATTGTGTTTTTGCAATGAAAAACAATGTAAGCCGTCCAAACACAAAAATTAAAAGCCTATTATGGCTTTTATTTACATACATGAATATCTTATTGTCTGCATACTTTCATATAAACCCATACCACATAAATACTTGAGCTTTTTATCACGTGTGGCATGCAAACTTTTATGGCGAGGGCTTTGCAGTGAGCGTATTTTACGTTAGCAACCTAAGTGAGAGATAACCATTTCTCACCACTCCACTCTACCGAACAACAAAAAAAGCAGTGAGTCCTGCTTTTTTCTATCTCCAACTTATTTAGTTACTACATCAAAGTTAGAGCCATTAGTTTTGTAATAAGTTAGTTGATTATTATCCGCATTGAAGATTGCGAAGTCATAATTGGTTGTGTCATTGAATTCCACCAAGAAGCAGTTGTCTGTCGTAACAACCGAGTTATAACCTTTGTCCACTTTGGTTATGAATCCGTCAAGGCGGTCCTTGTAAACAACGTCCAAAGTTTCGCCCTTTGAATGACCGAACAACATACCGCATCTTTCGTCAGTAAGCGAAGTGAATGTTGATGAAAGGTAACCGGAACCTACGGCTGTTGGATTGAAGAAGAACAACAATTCTGCTGGGATTGTAGAGTCCACATCAATCAAGCCATAAGACTCAATCTGTTCCAACTTTCCGCTAACTGTATTAGTTGGGTATTTTGGGTGACCTTTGTAGTAATAAACATAGTCATCGCCATACAAAGCCTTCACTGCATCAGCATATTCTTTCAAATATGGTTCATTTGGTTTGGTTGTTGACCATGTGCCCAAAATAATCATAATCTTTTTGTTTTGGGTCTCAGCAGCCTTGAACATATCGTCGCTGAATTTGTACAACTTTTTCAACTTTTCTTCTGTCAAATATCTGCCAGCGACAATGTTTTCCGCCTCTTCATCCGTGATAGTTGGGTCAATAACCTTAGGAGCGATGTTTTTGAGCATATTACTCAAACGTTTTTCTTTAACGCTTTGATTATTCTTTATTTCATTGAAGAAATCCGCATTGTTTGGACAAATTGAAGTGTTTGCCACCCAAGAGAGCCACCATTCAACGTTGGATTCTTCATTTGCCATAACGTAAGCGTATTCTCTCAATTCGCCCGATCCGACTGCAAAGCGGTCGTGCTTGTCAAAAGAATGATTCTTGGCAATTTGTGTTTTAAGTTTTTCATATTTTGCTTTCATTGAAGCATATTCTGCGACAGCATTTTCATTGTCATAGTGTTTATTGATATCAGAGAACGAACCACTGCCATCACTCAACAATACAACATCATAATTGCTTGCAGGGATTCCGTTGGCAACCGTCGCTTGCAACCAACCGAATGCGAAATAATCGTTGTAATAGAAATGGAATTTTGAATCCTTGTTCATTTCATACAATTCTTTTACCCATTCGCTAGTTTTTTCATACATTTTATCTTGACCACTAGACAAAAATTCGTCCGTGTCGGCAACTGGCATTGGGTAAACATTTTCTGGCAAACTATTCCAGTCCCAAGCTCCGCTACGTTTAAACCAAACGTATGTAGGAATCTCACCTTTATTGGTGATCTCGTCCAAAGACAATGTAAACATTGTCACTGGCAATGTCGCAGTAATTGGAGCAATTACATACTCGTCGTTAAACACGTTAACATTTGTTTTCTCTGCTGTGGCGTAAATACCCTTTTCAATCTTTACTTTAACAGTAAGCTTGCCGTAAAAAGCATCAATTGTTCTTTGTCCAGCATAAGTATCTGCAAAATTGGACAAGATTTCTTTTTTTACAAGGTCATTTCCGTGATAAACTGAAATTGATACCTTGTCCACAGGCTTGGAGCTATCCCATTTGACTAGAATAGACTGAGAATCACCGACTTGGCTTGCTTCAATTTTTAAATCAACTTTTAGCACTGTGCAATAAATTATTGGAAAAATAATTGCAAACGCTACAGTCAGTGAGGCAAGAACAATTAGAGCGACCCCCCCCCGTGAGAGTTTTTTCTTTTCGTTCATATTCTTTCCTTTTAACTCAATATTTTAACATTGATGATATTTTTTATTATAACGAAATTAGTTTCATTAATCAACAAAATTACAACATGTTTTATGTATTGTTAAATTAGTTGTTTGATTAACCATTAATAACAAACCCATTCCACATAAAAAACTTCGGCTTTTTACACGTGTGGCATGCAAACTTTTATGGCGAGAGCTTTGCAGTGAGACTCAATCCCAACTCCACATCCATATCTTTCTGCTATTTTACACGTGTGGCAGGTAGAGCCTTGGGGAGAAATGTTTTCTCGAACGACTTTTGCGTCAGCTATCAGTGTGCACTCTTTCAAATAAATCATACCACATAAATACTTGAGCTTTTTACCACGTGTGGCATGCAAACCTTTATGGCGAGTGCTTTGCAGTGAGCGTATTTTGCGTCAGCAACCCAAGCGAACGCAATGCATCTCGCCATACTCATGTTTGCAGTACAAAAAAAAGCTAGGTAGGGATACTACCTAGCTTTCTCTCCATAACATAACGAACTCTTTGGGTATATATTTCTCACTCTTTACGAGTGTCGACTCTCTCTCTTTAAAAGGAGGTGATCCAGCCGCACCTTCCGATACGGCTACCTTGTTACGACTTCACCCCAGTCATCAGTTTTACCTTCGGCGGCTGTCTCCTTTGCAGGTTGACTCACCGACTTCGGGTACCCCCGACTCCCATGGCGTGACGGGCGGTGTGTACAAGACCCGGGAACGCATTCACCCCGACATGCTGATTCGGGATTACTAGCAACTCCGACTTCGTGTGGGCGGGTTGCAGCCCACAGTCTGAACTGAGGCCGTCTTTTTGAGATTCGCTCCATGTTACCATCTCGCATCTCTTTGTAACGACCATTGTAGCACGTTTGTAGCCCAAGGCGTAAGAGGCATGATGATTTGACGTCATCCCCACCTTCCTCCGTATTACCTACGGCTGTCTCAATAGAGTGCCCAACTTAATGCTGGCAACTATTGACAAGGGTTGCGCTCGTTTTAGGACTTAACCTAACATCTCACGACACGAGCTGACGACAACCATGCACCATCTGTATGGATGTAAAATTGCTTTCACTTCTCTAGTTTCCTAGATATTCATCCTATGTCAAGCCTTGGTAAGGTTTTTCGCGTTGCGTCGAATTAAACAACATGCTCCGCTGCTTGTGCGGGTCCCCGTCAATTCCTTTGAGTTTTAAACTTGCGTTCGTACTCCCCAGGCGGGATACTTATCGCGTTTGCTTCAAGACAGACAGCGTCGAAACTGCCTTCCTTTAGTATCCATCGTTTAGGGCGTGGACTACCAGGGTATCTAATCCTGTTTGCTCCCCACGCTTTCGAGCCTCAGCGTCAGTTTTGTCCCAGTAAACCGCCTTCGCCTCTGGTGTTCTTCCTAATATCTACGCATTCCACCGCTACACTAGTAGTTCCGTTTACCTCTTCCATACTCTAGTCAACCAGTATCCAATGCACTCCTATGGTTAAGCCACAGACTTCCACATTAGACTTAATTAACCGCCTACGCTCCCTTTACGCCCAGTAATTCCGGATAACGCTCGCTACCTACGTATTACCGCGGCTGCTGGCACGTAGTTTGCCGTAGCTTTCTATTATGCTACCATCACTTTCTTTGTCACATAATACAGAAGTTTACAATCCGAAAACCTTCTTCCTTCACGCGGCGTTGCTGGGTCAGAGTTTCCTCCATTGCCCAATATTCCTAACTGCTGCCTCCCGTAGGAGTATGGACCGTGTCTCAGTTCCATTGTGGCCGTTCGTCCTCTCAGACCGGCTATCCATCGTCGCCTTGGTGGGCCGTTACCTCACCAACTAGCTAATGAAACGCAGGCTCATCTTATACCAGTTATCCCTTTTACCTCTGATGCCTCAAGCATCTGTGGTCTTATGCGGTATTAGCAGTCGTTTCCAACTGTTATCCCCCTGTATAAGGCAGATTACCCACGCGTTACTCACCCGTTTGCCACTAACTAATCTTTGTATTACTACGCCAACTAATTCGTTCGACTTGCATGTTTTAAGCACGCCGCCAGCGTTCGTCCTGAGCCAGGATCAAACTCTATAGTTTTATATCCTTTGCTCATATATCTGGCGATATATTCGCTACTTTTACTTTCTTTGTTGTCCCTCAATTTAGAATTAACAAGTGTTCTTGTCTTTTCCTTACTGTTTGTTCGTTATTTATTTGTTATGGTTCCTTGCACCATTTTTCAGTGCTTTTTCAATTTACTACATTATTTAGTCTTTGTCAAGGGTTTTTTACAATCTTTTTTACTTTTTTGCGCCTTTTTTACAAAAA
>CAKVHC010000005.1 GCA_934747805.1 uncultured Clostridia bacterium
TACTGCGACACACTGGGCGGAGTTGTTAAGAGAGAAAATTGATGACGTTGAATTGCGTGGATATTAAATATCTAAAAGACATATTGACATTTGCAAGATGACGTGTTAATATGGGGCTATCTAATTGGGGTGAAATTATGGGAAAAGAATCCGAAGTAAAAACTGTAAACAATCTCACGGCTGAGAACAAAAAGGACATGTTGGCATTGTCCAATTCATATGTGAATGGGCATCTAACTCTTGAACAAATGATTGATACAGCCAAAAAGTTTGGTCTTGCAAATAAACTCACTGCAGAAATATACAAAATGACCGTTAGAGTTACTGATGCGCAACTCGACGGACAGATTTCTGCAAAAGAGTTTAAAAACCTGTACAACTTTTTGACAAGACCTTTAACAGACAAAGATAAAACGTTTTTGAAGCTTAGTCATTCAGTTTTGTACTCGCATGACCGCACCGCCATTAAGGAATAAAGAAGAGTTGATATGCTCTTTTTTTATTTAAAAATTTATGTGACAAAATTATTAATTCCATAAAATATTTAATTAAAAAATAATTAATTAATAAATTTTTTTATTAAAATTATGTAAATTCACTAAAAATTGCATATATTTTCTGTATTTAATGCAATTTTTATTCTTTAGATTAAATAATTGATAAAAATAAATAATTTATATTTTTTCGTATTATTAATCAATATTTATTTCAATATTTTATTTGCCAAATAATTTTGTTTCGTGTAAAATAATGGGGCGAGGAAATTATGGATTTTATAAAAGTATTATCGGCGGAATTTAACATTGCGCCAACACATGCAAAAAATATTATTGACCTATTGGACGAGGGTTGCACTGTTCCGTTCATCTCACGTTATCGTAAAGAGATGACTGGTTCGGCTGACGACGTGTTGCTCAGAAACTTTTGTGATAGATTGAACTATCTCCGCAACTTTGAAGATAGAAAAAATCAGATTATCAAAATCATCACTGAACAAGAAAAAATGACTCCAGAAATTATGGCTAGTTTGGATGCTGCAAACACTATGGTTGAATTGGAAGATATTTATCGACCATTCAAACCAAAACGTCAAACACGTGCCACCATTGCGGAAAGCAAAGGCTTGAAACCTTTGGCAGAGATCATTTGGGAGCAGAAGGACAAGACTCCGCTTGCAGATCTGGCAGTGCCATATATTAATGAAGAAAAGAAAGTCAACACAGTCGATGATGCATTGAACGGAGCTAGCGATATCATCGCTGAATGGATTAGCGACGATGCAGAACTTAGAAAGAATTTGCGTGAATTTATCGCCAAGACTGCTTTCATCACATCAACACTTGTTAAGGATAAAGAAAACGCTGGCACATACTCAATGTATGACAACTACAAAGAGCAGGCTAGCAAAATGCCTAGTCACCGTGTGTTAGCAATCAATCGTGGCGAAAACGAAGAATGCTTGAAAGTGGACGTCGAAATGAACGAGCCAAAATGTCTAGAACGCATTGAAAAAATGTTTATCAAAAAAGATTGCCCAAATCTCGAGTTCTTGCGTAATACAATTCAAGACTCATTTGAGCGACTCTTACAACCATCTCTAGCACGTGAGCTCCGAGCAGGGCTTACTGACGTTGCGAACGAACAAGCGATCAAAATGTTTGAAGTGAATTTGAAACCTCTTTTGATGCAACCACCACTCAAAAACAAAGTTATTCTTGGACTTGACCCAGCATACAGAACTGGCTGCAAGGTCGCAGTGATTGACGCCAACGGCAATGTTATTGACACGACGGTCATTTATCCAACACCACCACACAACGATATTGAGAAGAGTGAAGAAGTGGTCACTCGTTTGATTAGAAAATATGGCGTTGAAGCCATTTCAATCGGCAATGGCACGGCCAGCAAGGAAAGTGAAATTTTTGTAAGCAACTTGCTCAAAAAAATTCCTAACAAAGTGGCATATATGGTCGTAAGTGAGGCCGGAGCATCCGTTTACTCAGCCAGCAAACTCGGACAGGAGGAATTCCCAACGTTCGACGTTACGCAGCGTAGTGCAGTCAGCATCGCTCGTCGTCTGCAAGATCCACTTGCCGAACTTATCAAGATCGACGTCAAAGCAATTGGCGTTGGGCAATATCAACACGATATGCCACAAAAAAGACTCACAGAAGTTTTGGACGGCGTGGTCGAAGACTGCGTTAACTCAGTTGGTGTTGACCTAAACACCGCAAGTTATAAACTGCTTGAACACGTGTCAGGCTTGAATGCCGGCATCGCAAAGAACATTGTTGAATATCGTAAGGAAAACGGTGCATTTGAAAACCGCAAAGAACTATTGAAAGTGTCCAAACTCGGAAACAAGGCTTTCGAGCAATGT
Source organism: uncultured Clostridia bacterium (assembly GCA_934747805.1). Lineage (GTDB taxonomy): Bacteria > Bacillota > Clostridia > Christensenellales > UBA1242 > HGM11372. The sequence continues at coordinate 2,381 of CAKVHC010000005.1, forward strand.
GCAGGCTTTTTGAGAATTCGTGACGGTAATAACATTTTGGATAACACAGCCGTGCACCCAGAGAGTTATGAATCTGTGAAGAAGCTTTTAAAACTTTTCAACCTAACCGAAGAAGACGTGAAGAACAACAATCTCGGCAATCTTGAACAACTGGTTGAGAAAAAAGGTCTTGACAACGTGGCAGGACTATGAGAAATAGGCGTGCCAACAATGCAAGACAACATTAAAGAACTTTTGAAACCAGGCCGTGACATACGTGACGAATTGCCACCTCCAATGCTGCGTAGCGACATTATGTCTATGGAAGACTTGCAAGTGGGCATGGAACTCGATGGCACGGTGCGAAACGTAATTGACTTTGGTGCGTTTGTAGATATCGGCGTGCACCAAGACGGACTTGTTCACATTAGTGAAATCTGTGACAGATATATCAAACATCCAAGCGAAGAATTGTCTGTCGGTCAAATCGTAAAAGTTAAGGTTATATCACTTGACCTTGAAAAGAAACGTATCGGCCTTTCAATAAAGCGTGTAGGCAAAGATTAGGCAAACAAAAAAACACTCAATTGAGTGTTTTTTTAAATTGCTATACGTTAAGCAATCTCCAAATTCTGCCGTTCATAATCATCAATACTAGGTCAACGATCCAGATGATGTTCCAGCCTAATACAAGACGAAGAATGCCTGCAACGATTTTGCCTTCTTGGAAACGAACGATTGCGCCACAGATCCAAGATGTTACAGGGATAATAGCCAAGATTAGACTAACGATTCTGCCAAGACCAAAGTAGTCCTTAGATTTTGCCATAAATGCCTCCTTACATAATATAATAATAACATTGAAGACAAAATATGTCAAAAAATATGGCAGAGTTTGTAGAAAAATTTAAAAATTTTTAGCACACACGACTAGGTCTAGGTGGGAAAATCTCTTTTAACATTTCTAGCACTACAGTGAGTGCGGAACTATTTGCAGTGGCTTTGTAAGCATAATAGTCGTTCACAGCGTTGTCGTCCGCATTGTTGGATATGCCCTTTATTGTTACATAGTCCAAATCCTCCAGCTGTGCAATCTCGCCGATTGTTGCAGACTCCATGTCAATGGCTTCCAAGTTGAACTGAGTGCGTAAAGCGTTTGCCGTTGCCGTGCTAGCGATGAACTGATCGCCCGAACCTATTGTGCCTGACGTTGAGGCAAGGCCTAAACGTTGTATGGCATTGTTTGCGTATCCGATTAGCCCTGCGTTTGCTGGGAATTGCGTTTGTGTAAGTTCTGGGATTTCACCAGCATTAAATCCGAGTGCTGTTACATCAACATCGTGTTGCAATGTGTTGGTTGAGATAAAAATGCTGTTGAATGCGATTCCGTTAAGCCCAGCCAAATTGCCTGTGTTTATGAGCAAATCTGGATGGAAACAATCAATTATGGTCATAACGTTTCTAGTCACGAACACTTTTGTTTCGCCAACATTGGCAATTATGGCTCGTTTGCCGTTAACGCAAATGTGATAAACCTTCAATCCGTTTACGAGTTGGCATTTTGGATTGTATTCTTTTGGAAGTAAATTTTCCAAATCCATAAAATCCGAAGTTAAAATTGCTATCATAATAGACTCCATTTATGAGAATATGTGCTTTTGCGAGATTATCTCGCCCAGTTTACATATTTGCTCCAATACTAGTTTATTATCGCAATAACAACTTTGCTACTTGTGTTGTTGACTTTGAATATACTTTTTTTTTGACAAAATATAGTAAGCGTTTTTGGTTGTAATTAGTGTATCCATTTGATATAATATACCTGTAGTATACTTGCAAAGGAATGAAAAAAATATGATTCAGTTAATCAATCAACCTAAAAGTTGCGGCTATACCGTCCGCCTTGCTGAGAATAAGGACGAACTTTTGCGTGCTCAAAAGTTGAGATATAAGTCAATGGTTTTGGAGTTCAATCCTACTGCCGATCCGAATGGCACTGATGCCTGCGAGGAAGACAATTTTTGCGATCACTTAATTGCTATAAAAGACGACACAGGTGAGATTGTTGGCAACTATCGTTTTGTCACCAAATCTCACGGAATACCTTTCTTTTGTTTAGGTGAATTTGACATCGACAATTTGAACAAAAAAGACGGCATTTTGGAAATTGGTCGAGCCGTTGTCGACCCGGATTGCCGCAATGCCCCAATTATTAAACTATTGTGGCACGGATTGTTCAACTATTGCAAGCAATTCGGAATAAGATACATATTCGGTACGGCTAGCTATCATTTTACGGACTATAATGCTGATGACATTCAGAATTTTAAATACAAAGACTCGTTTACCAATCTCTACCAAAATTACCTCGTGGAAAACGCCATCAACTGTGTGGCTAAAGCTCCAGCCATCAGCCTAAAGAAAGTGGCTGAAGTGGTGGGCGAGTTTGACCCAGTTGAAGCTAAATTTCAAACTCCTGCACTCATTCGCACCTACCTTGCAATGGGCGGTAAGGTGTGTGACAGTGCGTACATTGATGACGTGTACAAAACGATTGACTGCATGGTGATTACAGATCTGTGCAACTACAACGAGATTTTTGTCAAAAAACTATTGGGAGATCTATAATGAAAAAAAAGCTTCTATACCTAATCCCCATAGTTGCGTTTTTGGCTTTGCTTGCAGTGTTCGTAGTTGACATTGTGGAGATTTGGCCGCAGCTAACCAGTGGCTCCGAAACAGCAGTGGAAGATGCTCTATCTCAGCTTGGTTTCCGTGGAGCAATGGTACTGTCACTAATTCAGACCATGCAAGTGCTGATTGTCTTTATCCCTTGCGAATTCGTACAAATTGTCAGCGGCGTAACCTCTGGTGTCTTGTGGGGTTCAGTTATTTGCTGGATTGGAATAATTCTCGGTGCGACCATTATTTATATGCTGGTCAATCTATTTAAAGTCAAAAACGACAGCATCAAGAATTCTTCTGCTTATGATACAATAGAACTTTTAAGTCACAAAAAGAAAAGTGTGTCTAAATTAGTTTTGATACTATTTTTCCTGCCAGCCATTCCTTATGGCATGATTTGCTATTATGCGGCAGGCAACAATCTTAGTTATTGGCGTTACATACTATTGGTTATCATAGGCGTTGCACCTTCGATTGTGGTTGATACAATTTTGGGCAAGGCGTTCATAGCACTCATTTCAAAATATATGGGCTGGGTAGTCGCTGGAATCTTGGTGATGACAATTGGCGTGATGCTGATTGTCAACGCTGTTTCCAAACGCAAAATGAACAAAATGCTGTATGGCGAACCGAATCCGAGTTTTGCCACCATTATGGCTACTAGGAAGCCACGTAAACCTGATGCATATACATTCGATATGTGCCGTAGTTTCTTGGGAAAACGCATAATCAAACGCAATCGTGTCGTGCTACTTAATGACGAGGTGAAAGACATAAAAGAGTCCTGCCTAATTCTTAGCACTCATCCGTCTTGGCCTGACTTTATGTACTGTGCACTTAGCATGCCGTATATACGCTACAATGCAGTAGTGAATTATAGCCTTTTTTACAACGGCTTCTATCGACACTTTTTTGAAAAATTGGGCGTAATCCCAAAGAAAATGTTTACTCCAGACTCACGTGCAATCAAAGATATGTTCAGTGTGGCACGCAATGGTGGCTCTATTATGATGATGCCAGAAGGCAGAATGAGTATTAATGGCACGCACCAAGATATGCCAGCTGGACTGGACAAACTTGTCAAGAAACTCGGATTGCCAGTGGTGACTGTTCGTCCACACGGAGCGTATTTAACTCGTGCCAAATGGATGAAGTCTAGACGTCGTGGACGTGTGGAAGTGGAGTGTCATTTGACATTGACAAAAGACGAGATAATCAATAATGACATTGACTACATTAGAAATAAAATCGAGCCAGCATTGGAGTTTGATGACTTTGCATGGAACGATGACGCACATGTGCGTTTCAAGGGCAAAAGTTTGTGCAAAGGTGTAGAGGGAATCCTGTACATTTGTCCGCATTGCCATAGCGAATACAGTTTGCGTGGCGAGAAAAACGCCATCATTTGTGATAACTGCCATAACGTCGTGAATATGAATAATTATTATAATTTTACTAATCCACCAACCGATGAGATTAAAAACATACGTGATTGGTACAATTATCAAGTGGGCGTCGAACGTGAACGCATCAGCAAACCAGATTACGCACTAGTAACTGACGTTACTGTCAAAACTTATACGCACAACGGTCGTGGTCTTTGCCTAGCAGGTGAGGGAACGTGCACAATGTCGCATGCAGGCATCAATTACAAAGGCAGCTTTAACGACGAGCAGGAGGAATGGACGGTGGCGCCGAAAGACTTGCAAGCCCTGTTGTTTGGATGCGATGAAGACTTTGAACTCTATCACGACAACAAGTTTTATTATTTCCAACCCAAATCTAATCGATTGCAGTGTGTTCAATGGGCGATTGTGAGTGAGCTTTTGCACAACTATCACAAAAACGAAGAATAAAAAGAGAAAATTTTCTCTTTTTTTCATTCTTAAAAAATTTCGGCAACAATTTTATTTTGTTTTGTAAAATGTTGTAAATATGCTAAAATATTTGTGATTGAAAATTTTGTTCAATCATTATAGGAGAAGTTATGAAAAAAATTGCGATAATAACAGGCGCATCGTCCGGCATCGGCAGGTCGTTCTGTAAACAATATGATACAAAAAATTTCGATGAGATTTGGGCAATTGCACTCGACAAAGAAGGATTGGAGTCTTTGAAGAAAGAGTGTCAAACGAAAATTATTCCGCTTGCCTACGATTTGACCGTAACTGAGTCATTCGACGATTTCAAGGCTCGACTCAAGAAAGCAAACCCTGATGTGCAGTTGCTAATCAATTGCTCGGGCTTTGGCAAATTTGCAAGATATGACGAAATCAAAGTGGAAACCAGTGCAAATATGATTGACCTAAACTGCAAAGCCACTATGCGAATGACAGAATACACCTTGCCATATATGACAAAAGGTGCTAGAATAATGAACATAGCAAGTGTGGCTGGCTGGCAACCGATTCCTTTTATCAATGTGTACGCTGCGACCAAAGCGTTTGTAATCAGCTATTCACGTGCCCTTAACCGTGAGCTTAAGCCACGTGGTATTAGCGTAACCACCATTTGCCCATTCTGGACAAAGACAGCATTCTTCAAGCGTGCAAAAGACAACGCTGCCACTCAAGAAGTGGTGACAAAATATGTGGCTATGTATGACCCAGACTTTGTGGTTAAACAAGCCATGAAAGCCACCGAAAAACGTAAAGACTTGGTGGTTGTTGGGTTCAAGAGCAAAATGCAATGCTGGTTGGTGAAGACACTGCCACATAGCTGGATTATGAATATCTGGATGCGTCAACAGAAATTGAACAAAAAATACAAAGACCGTCCAGTCAATCCTGATGCTGGAAAATAATTATGTTAGAGATAAAAAATTTAAGTTATTCAATAGTTGAAAATGGAAAGAAAAAGGAAATTTTGAAAAACATTTCCCTTTGTTTGCACGACAACGAAACATTGGTGATCACAGGTGCAAATGGCGCAGGAAAATCGACCCTGTTAAAACTCATTATGGGACTAGCCATAGCCACCAGTGGACAACTCTTGCTTGACGGACAGGATATTACGAATATGTCAATCACCGAACGTGCTCGTCTTGGCGTGGCATATGCATTTCAGACCCCTGTCAGATTCAAGGGCTTGAAGGTGCGAGATGTGTTGAACACTGCTCAAAACGGAGATAAAATTATGGACGTGTGCAACTATCTTTCAAAAGTTGGTTTGTGCGCACGTGAATATATTAACCGTGAGCTTGACGACAGTCTTTCCGGCGGAGAGATTAAACGTATTGAGGTGGCAACGATTCTTGCTCGCAAAGCACGAATCAATCTTTTTGATGAACCAGAAGCAGGCATCGATCTTTGGAGTATGGACGGATTGATTAAATGTTTCCACCAAAGTAAAACGGATAACAAATCAATCAACATTATTGTTAGCCACCAAGAAAAGATTTTGGACATTGCCGACAAGATTTTGGTGCTGGACAATAAGCAAATCAAGGAATTTGGCACAAGAGGTGAAATCCTTGGCAAACTGAAACTTAGTCCGACCAACTGCATAAGGCTAAATAAGGAGAATGAAAATGACTAATGAAGAAAAAGAACTCCTTGCAAAGATTAGCGACCTTCACCAGCTCCCAGAGGGTGCATACAATATTCGTCTCAATGGTGAGGGCTACAAACGTCATTCCACAGAAGATATTGAAATTGTGCCAAAAGCGGACAAGCCCGGCATTGACATAATTGTCAAGCCTAACGTTGTAGGCAAAAGTGTGCATATACCTGTCATTGTCAGTCGAACCGGACTCAAAGATTTGGTCTACAACGATTTTTACATTGGTGAAGGCAGTGACGTGCTGATAGTGGCAGGTTGTGGCATCCATAACACGGGCGACAAAACCAGCGAACATAACGGCATACATGCTTTCCACCTTGCAAAAAATTGCAAAGTTAAGTATGTGGAACGTCATTTCGGTCAGGGCGTTGGCGACCGAGTGCTCAACCCTGTTACTGAGGTGGAACTTGGCGACAATTCGTCAATGATTATGGAAACCACTCAAATGGGTGGCGTGTCAAATGCAATTCGTACGACCAAAGCGAAAGTTGGCAATGATGCTAGCCTAGTAATCAAAGAAAAAATTTTGACCACCAACTCTCAGATTGCCGAAACCAAATTTAATGTGGAACTGGTGGGTGAGAATAGCAGTGTGGACGTGGTGAGCCGAAGCGTTGCGAAAGACGATTCTAGCCAAACTTTCCACAGCAACGTGATTGGCAAAAACAAGTCATTTGGCCACGTTGAGTGTGATGCCATTATGACTGGCCACTCACATGTAAGGTCAATACCTGAAATCGACGCAATAGACAACAATGCAACACTTGTGCACGAGGCTGCCATTGGCAAGATTGCAGGCGAGCAACTTATCAAACTTATGACGCTTGGACTAGATGAACACCAGGCTGAAGATTTAATCATTCAAGGATTTTTAAACAACTAATGACAGTATGCAATAATTGCCCACGAAGGTGTAATGTCGACCGCAGAAAAGCGGTCGGCTTTTGTGGTATGCCGGAGAAGGTTGAAATCGCAAAAGCAGGCCTTTTTAAATGGGAAGAGCCATGCGTGTCGATAGGAGCGGGAAGCGGTGCAATATTTTTCACAGGATGCAATCTGAAATGCGTATTCTGTCAGAATTGGGAGTTGTCCAGCAATCATGTTGGCAAGAAAATTGGCATTCAACAACTGGCGAATATTTTTAAGAAACTGGAAGAATCGGGAGCACAAAATATCAATCTTGTGAGCCCAAGTCATTATTACAAGCAGATCATTGAAGCACTAAAAATCTATCGTCCCAGCATTCCAATTATTTACAACTCCAATGGTTACGACAGTGTGGAAAGCATTGCCGAATTGAAAGACTACATTGACGTGTTTTTAGTTGATATAAAATACGTTGACGCTAATCTATCTAGCCGACTTAGTCACGCATCAGATTATTTTAGCGTGGCGGAAAAAGCCTTGACGCAAATGCTGAAAAATCAACCACGAATTGTTATGCAAAATGGTGCTATCAAAAAAGGTGTAATTGTTCGACATTTGGTTTTGCCAAATCACACTGACGACAGCATAAAAGTGCTCGAGTATTTGTCCAACTATCGCAGCCAAATTTTGCTCAGCATTATGAGTCAATACACGCCAGTATATAAAGCAAGCGAACATGCAGACATTAATCGAAAACTAAAACCTATCGAATACAAACACGTCGTTGACAAAGCACGTCAATTAGGTTTTGAAAATGGCTACATACAAGACTTTGCTTCTAGCGATTGCCAATTTATTCCTAGTTGGGATTTTGAAGGTGTGGAATAAAATTAATAATATATATTTTTAAATAAATTAATTACGATTTTATTAAATAAATAATTGCGAATATAATTAATGAAAAAATAAAATGTTAAAAAATATTAATAAAAATCACAATAATTATTAAATAATTACGCTAAATATTAAATATTTATAAAAATTTTAATTAAAAATCATATTTAATATTTAAATATCAAATAAATTAATTTAATAAATAAAATTCTAATTTAAATAAAAATAGAAAATAAATTAAATAAAATCAAAAGAGAAAATAATATGAATATTCAAGAATTGAAAAATAAAAAAGTGGGATTTGTTGCACTGGGTTGTGCAAAAAATACAGTCGGCTTGGAAAAGATGATTGCCACCATAAAAAACTTTGGAATGCAGATTGTAAATGATGAACACGAAGCTAACATTATGGTTATCAATAGCTGTGCATTTTTGGCTAGCACTAGGCAGGAAGGTTTCGACCTAATCAAAGAGTTTTGTACTCTCAAGTCGGGCAACCTAGAAAAGATAATTTTGACAGGTTGTCTGCCCAACTATCACCTGCAAGATGTGTCAAAAAATTTGGCTGGTGTAGACCTAATCTTGACGCAAGATAGAAATGCACATATTGTGGAAGAAATTGCCAAACTATATGGCGTGAAATTGACGTGCGAGTATGACGGTTTTTCACGCACACTCACAACGCCTAGCCATTATGCATTTTTGCGTATTGCTGACGGCTGCGACAATTTCTGTTCTTATTGCACTATTCCATATATCACTGGCAGATATCGCAGCGAGTCGCTTGACAGCCTAGTGCGTGAAGCAAAATTGCTCGTGGCTAATGGCGCTCGTGAACTTATTTTGGTGGCGCAAGACATTACAACTTATGGAAAAGATTTGTACGGCAAAGTGGAACTAAAAAATCTCATCAACCAACTATCTGCCATATCCGAGCTCAAACACATTCGTCTGGTCTACTGCTACCCAGAGCATATCACGGACGAGTTGATTGACATCATCAAAACCAACGACAAGGTTTGTAAATATATCGACATCCCATTGCAACACATTTCAAACAGTGTTCTAAAGAAAATGAACCGCCAAAACACCAAAGAAAACACTCTCGCACTCATCCAAAAACTACGTAAAGAAATCCCAGACATTCAAATTCGCACTACCTTTATACTCGGCTTCCCACAAGAAACGGAAAAAGATTTCAACGAGTTGTGCGAATTCGTCCGCACGCAAAAGTTAAACCAGGTGGGATTCTTTGCTTATTCACAAGAACCAGGAACACCAGCAAGCGCAATGGACGGACAGGTGAGTGAATCGGTCAAACACGACCGTCTGTCACGCCTTGCCGAAATTCAATACGACGTGGTGGAAGAAAATAACCATGCACAGATAGGCCGTGAATATATCTGTGTTGCCGACGAAATAATTGACGGCAAAACTATTATGCACAGTCAATATCAAATGCCACGTGACGATAGTGCAGTCATTGTAAATCGTCCACTGCAAATTGGCGGCGAATATATGGTAAAAATCGTTGGTTACGATGGCTATGACTTGTTGGGTGAAATCTCAAAATAAATCAAAAAAAACACTAAAATAACAACAAAAAACACGCATTTATATGTAACGTTACTACTTGTTCTCATTTTATCTATAAATGTTGTTTGTCTTCAGTGGAAACATTAGTGTTTGCCGACCTAAATTATCAAGCACAAATCTGAGTGTCATTTCAAAAAAATAACTTGTATTTTTTTATTAAAAATGATACACTCAGCTAAAAGAGGCGGATATGAGACAAAAATTTATTGATAAAATATACATGAGAGAGGTTCTTGAAAAAGAATGGTATCTTGAAAAAGATGAGAAATTTAATGGCTACATTGCCTTAAAGTATATAAAGAATATTTTAAGGCCTTTAACAGCTTTTAGTAACGGTAAAAAATATGTAGGTCTAGACAAGGGATATTCAATACTTGAATATGTTCCACTAGATAGGAAGTATAATTGCAGAATCTTTTTTGACAACCTAAACAGACCTTTATGTTTTTACTTTGATATTAACAATGGCTCAGGTATTGAAAATGATGTTCCTTGGTACGATGATTTGTATCTTGACGTAACAATGGAATGTCCTACTATTACTGAAATTGGATATTATGTTCGCCTTGATGATGAAGCAGAATTTAAAATGGCCAAAAAAGAAGGCAAAATTGACGAAGACACATATAATGCTGGTTACAAAGTTGCTATGGATTTAATGCAAGAGCTTAGAGAACAAAAAAATGATATCGTAAATAGATGTCAATTTGACCTGTATAGAATTAAAACTTTATTAAGATTATAAAAAGAGAAATTGAAAAACAAATCAAAAACACTAAAATAACAACAAAAAAACACGCATTTTGCGTGTTTTTTCTAAACTTTTTAAAGTTTTAACTATTTTTCATCAATTTTAATGATTAAATTAATTATTTTTAATTGTTGAAAATATTTTAATTTTCATTATTTAAAGAAGTTTTAAACAACTGAGTTGTTATTTAAAGAAGTCAAAATCGTCGTCATCATCATCTGTCGAGTTGCCCAGCACTATGCGGTTTCTTTCGACAATATCGTAATAGACGTGTTCTTCGTCAAGTGCAACATTTGGCGTGTAAGGAATTTTTGGTGCGCGAATGTTGTAAATGTCTTTCGCATAGAAGTATGGGGTGAATGTCGCTTTGACAGGGTCTTTGAAACGATAGTATGAAATGATAAGTTTGTTTTTGGCTGGGTCGTTGGCTGTCGCATTGTTGACAGTTGGAAGCTCTTGTGCATCGATAAGTGGGATAGATACCGCTTTTTTGCTTTCGCTTGTGCTTTTTTTGTCGCTTCCGCCACCGCTTGATGTGGATTTGTCGGTCATTTCAATCGTGCGATTACCCAGCTTTTTGCTGAAAGTTTCGTTGGTTTCGTGGTCGTCCGAACCCATGTAAACGGTGATAGGTGTGTTGTTGTAAATGGTTTGGCTGTCTTCCTTACCATAACGGCTGTCAAGTTGTGAGTATGACTGGATTGCCATTACGTAGAATATGCCACGGCTTCGTGCAACGGAAATGGTTGGTCCAAAGTCTGGGAATTTAGGCAAGTTTGCGAACTCGTCTAGTAGGAAATAGACGTGACGTTTTAGGCTCGCCATAGTGCCTGGTTTTTGGAAACTGATGGCTTCTTCAACGAGTTGCTTGTAGATTTGGGTGAAACAGATAGTTGCAATAGGGTCACGAGTGTGAATGTAGTCAGGGATTTTGATAAAGAATGCACTTGGCTTACGTGGAATCTCACGGAAATTGATTTCTGTCTTGCTGGTCAGTAGGCAAACGCCCATATCGCTAAACGGAGCCATTTTCTCGCTGACAATTGACATATATGATTTCATTGTGCCTTCCGCAGCGGTGAGCACTGGGCTACACAATGCTGCAACTTTACTGAATTTGCTACGTCCGTCAATATACTTTTTCAAGCTGGCACGTGGGTCACGTCCGCTCGTATCAATGTGGTTACATATTTTATATAGGTTGTATGGATTGAATTTGTCTTTGGTCATTCCAAGTCGTTCGTCATCGCTGTCTTCCAGCATGGCGAGTGCAATGCCTAGAATGTATGACCTAGCACCACGTTCCCAACCTGGTTGAGTCTTGTCTTCCACCGTTGCAATCGTGCTGACAAAGTCGCTCAAATCGTTCTGTGCTTCGTCAATGAGTTCCTTTTTCTTCACCTCCATATCGCTGAACAAAAGTTGCTGATTGATGTAAGCGTGTTTGTTAAATTCGTACCAACTGGTTTCGTCTTCGTTAAAGTCTTGCGTCTTCACCATTTTGTTGGTGTCTACCTTGTCGCCAGCTTGGTGAACGAATAGCATTTCTTCAATGTGTTGCGCCATTTTATATTTGTTGTACGCATTCTCCATTGGGTTCCATTTCATACTGCTGAATGGCTCGGCAAGGTCGAGAATCTTGATGTCGTATCCATGCTCTTTCAGGTTTTCATAGTTGTGGTCGAGAATGTCGCCCTTTGGGTCGGAGATGATGAAACTTGGTCGAGCCTTTGTGCGTGACATAATCTGCACGAATGGTTCGAGATATTGCGTAGATTTACCACTACCGGTTGTACCAATGATAAGTGTGTGAATAGGGTCAACATAGTTAATGTGGATAGTTTTACCTTTCTTCTCTGCACGGATGAGAATGCCGTCCTTTGGCATATCTTTCAATGTTTCCATTGTGCAGTGGTTGTGCTTGGTGTCCAACTCTTTGTCGCTCATCCATTTCTTGTCGTAGTATTGGTCGGTCGTCTTGCCGGATGTGTCTTTACCTTTCCAGCTGCCACCGCCTTTGTCTTTCTTCTTGCTGTCCCATTTCATCAGCAATACGACGAATAGGCACAACGCACCAACGAAGAATACCATCATCGTGGTGCTGCTGGCAAGATATGCGGGCGAGAATACGAACGACCCCGCATTGTCCATCATGGAGCTGGCAGTGTATGCTATTGCGTATATGCCAATGAGATATAGCACGCCCCAAAATAATTTCTTAAATATCTTCTTCATACTAAACCTTTATATTATTTCAAATTTTACTTATTAGCACACGCATTGTCAAACAATATTTTCTTTAATTTAGGTATTTATTCCTATAATTATGTTCAAAATAGTGTTGCATAGCTTCGTTTTGCACGGCTCTTTGTGCCCGCAATTATGCTTGATTGCCGTGCTAGCCGCAAATTTTGTATATTTTTTTAAAAAATTGTGTAAAAATCGTTTGCAAAATTAATTTTGCTTGTGTTACAATCAAGTCAAGAAACGAAAACGAAAGTATAAGGAGAAAATTATGAATACACTTTTAGTTGGTATTGCTAATAAAATGTTAAGTGTTGGTACTATGCTTGCCACAGATGAGTCTGGCAAAAATGTTACAGAACAGACTTGGTTCACTACATTAATTGCTAACATTCAAAAATGGATTACACCATTGCTAGTTTTGGCTTGTGCGGCAGGTGCTATTTGGGCAATTGTGTTGGGCGTAAAGATGGCTCAGGCAGAGGATAAAGGCAAACGTGACGAAGCTAAACAAGCACTTATTAACGTAATTATTGCGTTGGTTGCAGTCATTGCTTTGATCTTGATCTTCACAGTAGTTGGCAATGCGTTGTTGAAGAATCCTATTGTGTCAACCGCTGCTTCATCAAATTAATAATAAAGAAAACAAAAATGCACTTTTGAGTGCATTTTTTTATGCTATTATGACAATAATTTTAAAATTGTCGAATATTTTGTTGCTTATTAATTTTTTATGTGATAAATTTTAACTAGACGTAGGAGAATATATGAATTTATTGACTATTATTGCAAACGGAATAATGTCTGGAAAAGTGAATTTGGGACCAGTGATGCCAGATATTAAAGAAGATGGTGGCAACGGTGGTACAACCGGCGGGACAACTGGCGGTACAGGAGGTGCAAAACCTGACTCTAGTGTAATAACTGATCAAGTATGGTTTAGAAATTTGATTAGTGCGATACAAAAATGGATCACGCCATTGCTAGTTTTGGCTTGCGCAGCAGGTGCCATTTGGGCAATTGTATTGGGCGTTAAAATGGCTCAAGCAGAAGACAAAGGTAAACGTGACGAAGCTAAACAAGCACTCGTAAATGTAATCATCGCATTGGTGGCTGTAATTGCTTTGATTTTAATTTTTACAGTAGTTGGCAATGCGTTGTTGAAGAATCCTATTGTGTCAACCGCTGCTGATTAATAAATAAAAAAATGCACTTTCGAGTGCATTTTTTGTTTGCCTGTTTGGAAGAGTATTTTGCTGGCAGAGTGAGAAATGATTATAAATATAGATTTTAGTTCTAGGCAATATTGCCGCTTTGCGAGGTGGATTATTTGCAATACGGTTCAAAAGGTATTTTTTAACCCCCAAGATTGCCTAAATTTGTCGTAAAAGTGCGATAAGATAAAACAAATTGCTTGCTAAATAATTTTATATTAGATATACTCTAATTAGTATATACACGCCCTAATGACGCTGCTGCAAGTGTGATGTGTGAGCCACAATTTGCCACAATCAGTCGCAACTGAAAATATTTCTTTGTCGGCTGGGTATAATTAAAATGATGACGAAAGAACAAAGGAGAATTATATGGGATTAATGTTGATCGGATTGTCGAGTTTGCTGGAAATAGATATTTTTCCGTTTCTATTCGAAGCACTGACAAAACCATTATTCCAGATCATTTCGGTTTTTGAAGGGATATTCAAGGGTCTGGCAGGCATTGTTGACCCTGTATCTTCGGACATCGGATTGGTGGAGAATGCTGCAGGCAGTAAAAATATCATAGTTCAATTGTTTCAAAGCAAAACTATGCAGAGCATTTTGACCTCGCTCATGCTATTCGGCATTGTCGTGCTCGTGCTGTCGGTAATTTTGGCAATTATACGTAACGTATACAAAGATGATTCCAAAGTCACCATTTCTTCAATCATCGGTCAAGCCATAAAGGCTGTGATAGGTTTCATTCTCGTGCCTTCACTTTGCCTTGTTGGTGTAATGTTGAGCAACGTGATCCTTGTGGCAGTCGACGGAGCAACCAACGCTCGTGGCACACCGTCATTCGCCGCAGGCATATATTCTGCGTGTCAAAAGGAAGATCCTGTTCAAAACGTATTTAATGATGTAATTTATAGTGCTCCTGTAGATTATTTTGGCAACATTAATCAATCTAGCAGTGGCGACTCATCTAGTGGAGAGAGTACTGGCTCTGAAGAGTCAGGCAGTACGACGACCGACGATACTTCTGTATACGATTTTCACATCGCAGGAATAATTTATGCACAATATCTGTGGCAAGCACTCACTGAAGATTGTATATATGGCGGACAATTAGTTTGGGTATACAGAACAGACTCACTGGGTCAATATTTAACTGATGTCAAATATGTCGATGTGTTGGGTTTGAAAGTAGAAGATGATGATCTTTTAGACTTCACCGATATGAACAATTGGGACAATGGTAATGGCATTGCCGGAGTGATAGATACGAAAGAAGATGTCGCACTATTCTACGAAATGCTTAAAAACCAATACACAGCGAATTTCCCAAATGCAGAAAAATTGGTTATTAAGGCCATTGCAGGCAACGCTATCGGTAAGAAGTATCCGAAGTGTAAGATAGCTCTTTCTAGCAAAACAGGTACCACCACAAAAAACTATTTTTGTGCAGGTAGCGATAAATATGATTTAAAAGAACAATCATTTGTGTATTACTATTATGGCAAAGCCTTATTCGATTATAATGGTGATTATGGTGAAGTTCAACAAGATGAAAAATACCTTAAAGAAGCGTATGTTGCATTTGAAAAAAGCAAGACTTTTGGTGCAACCAGTTGGTACTTTCAGAAAAATTCTTCGCAATGGACAAATGACAACTTAAACAAAACATTGTGTTTGGGTGACAATATTAACTATTTCTTTGCATTCGTGGCTAGCATAATGGTGGCAAAATCATTGTTCGTGCTGTGCTTTGGTATGGCGAAACGTATTGTTCAGCTCGCATTGTATTATGTTCTCTCGCCAATAGCATTGGCACTTTATCCATTCGATAATGGTAAAGCGTTCGGCAGTTGGAAGAGTGACTTCGTTGGCTACACTGTAGGTGCATTTGGTGCTGTGGCTGGTGTAAACTTAACCATTCAACTCATGCCAGTAGTCAACAGAATTCAAATTTTCTCTTCAAGAATATATAACGACGTAACACAATTAATTCTCTACATCATTCTTGCACAAGGCATGGAAAGTCTGGTCAAGACCCTAAGCGGCTGGATTGGCGGCAAAGACCTATTCGCCGAAGGCAAGGCAACTTCACAAACAGCAACTGCTCCTATCAAGAAGGTCGCTGGCTCAGTAATGAAAGTGGCTGGCACGGTAATTGGTACTGGTGTCGGTGTTGCAATAGGCGCATCTGCTGCTAGAAAGAATAAAGGAACGCTCAAAACATTAACAGATAAAATGGGCGGCACTGCAGAGGAAAAATTAGAAGCAGAAGAAACGGCAAAGGCAGCTGGATATTCAAGTGCATCTGCGTATAAAGCCGACTTAGAGAAGAATTCGTCAAATGGTAAAGCGTGGTATTTAGGTGGTGGACTTGGTACAGCATTGAAGAATACAGTAAAAACTAAAGCTAATCAGATTGGCGATTTTGCTACTAACAAATTTGCTAGCACTCAATTTGGTATGGCGTTCGATAAAGAAACAGGCCTATCAAAACTGATTTCGAAGAGTGCAGCTCAGGATGCGTCTGCAAAGGTTAAGACAGACTTAGAAGCCAAACTTGATACAGACTTTAAGAATGGCATTGTAACTGCAAAAATGTCTGCAGACTTAACCAAAGCATTGGAGGATATCAAAGCATCGCTGGATAAAAATTCTAGTACGAGTGCTGCTAGTATGAATGCGACTGCAGTTGAGGCCTTTGCTGGACAGTTGGCAGGCATAAAAGGGCTTACTACTGATAACGCAGAAGAATTTATCAGAACAGGCAATATGTCACTAATTAGTAGTTTGAGCGGTAAAGCACAGCAAATGGCAATACAAACACGCTCCAACTATCTAGCGTCTGACGAGTATCAAGATTATGCTCGGAATTTACGTGCGGCAAGGTCATATGGACTTACTGAAGCTGATCTCAATGATGCAGGCTTTAAAGCAGAAAATGTCGTTAATACTATTATGAGCTCAATTACAAATAATTTGGATTATGCTAAATTTAGAACCGCACAGCAAACGGGCAACGAACAAGAGATGTATCGCATGATGGCTGCTAGTGTTGCTGCAACAACCAATATTTCACATAGTATGATTGATCAATTGACGAAGGGTGTTGCTTCAATTACAACTTCTGCAGTCGATGCAATTAAAAAGACACAAACTGAAACACAGACTAAAGTGCAACAGCAAACTGAAAATCGTTGGAAAGGTTCAGCACCTAAAAAATAACTTTAAAGGAAAAATATGCAAAGATTTATTCCAGGTAAGACGAAGGTCAAAACTGAATTTTGGAAGGGCGTAACGATCAGTGATTTAATCACTGGTCTTATTGCTCTTGCGGGGGCAGGACTGATTCTTGCTGCCAACATATTTGACATGCGAACAAAAATCGTCGTTCTGCTATCTTGGCTTGGACTTATGGCGAGTATGTTTATCCCTGTCGATGAAGGATTGCGACTATATGGTTCGCTTGGACTTTTGTTCAGGTTTATGGCGTTCAAAAAGCGATATTCCACCGACCTTGAAAAAAAACATTATGCTCCGATGAGCGAACTGACTCCATTCTTGAACATCGAGTTGGGCAAGTATATCAACTACGGTGAATATCGTGGAATGGTGCTAGAAATTATGCCTCTCGAATTCGGACTGTTGAACGAAGACAAGCAAAATATGATGATCAACACATTCGCCAGCGGCTTGCGAAGACTGAGTGAATATCAGTCGGCGACCATTGTCAAACTCAAAAAGCCGATGGTGTTTGATAGTTACATGGCTCGTGATGACGAAAAGTTTGCCATTCTTAACCAGCAGTACGCTGAGGGTGAGTTCACCAAAGAAGAACTCGATGCACGTGGATTAATATTCGAAGAACGTGTAATGACTCTCGATCATGCCAATCGTCAAGACCCAATATTGCAAGACCATTTTTATATGGTGGTGTATGGCTCAGATAAAGATGCTCTCGAAAGCACAGTAGAAGGTATCAAAAACACTATTGGTTCAGGTCAAACACCTGTAAAAGCACATGTTTTGAAAGAAGTCGACCTTGTGTCATTCTTAAAATCTAACTACACAGAAAACTTTAACGAAAAAGAAATTGCTTCCGTTCCAGTTTCGCAATATATGAAATATGTCTTGCCAAAGACAGTGGAGTTTAAGGTGTCACGAACGGTTGTTGATGGCAATGGCTATCGCAACTTCGTTGTGTCACAATATCCGCTTGCCGTAGACAATGGTTGGGCGTATTCGTTATTCGCACTCGACAAGGCACGTGTGGTGATGAATTTCCACCCGATGCAGCGTGACAAAGCGGAAAAAATGATTGACCGTGCCATAATGGAAACGGAAACCAAACTGGAAAAAGCAGGCAAAAGCAGTAAGCAGATTGAATTGGAAACCCAATTGGAAACAATGCGTAGCTTGCTTGAAATGCTCAAAAACAACAACGAACAACTATTCAACGTCAACACTCACATTCAATGTAAAGAAGTGGCACGTAAGGAGATTAAGTCTATCCTACGTCAAAACGGCTTTAGGGTGGCAGAAATGTTCGGCCGTCAGGTCGATGCCTACATTTCAAACAGCATCAGCCGACTCGACCTTGTCAAATCGTTTGAGCGTGGCATGCCAACAACCACTTTGGCGGCAGCATTCCCATTCGTGTCAAGTTCGATGCAGGATCCAACAGGTTTCTACATCGGCGACAACGAATATCCAGTATTCATTGACTTCTTCTCACGAAAAGAACGTATCAATAGTAACATGATGATTGTCGGTAAATCTGGTTCTGGTAAATCTTACGCAACCAAGACGCTGCTTGCCAACCTTGCGGCCGACAAAACTAAAATATTCCTTCTCGACCCAGAAAAAGAATATGTGCCACTTGCACGCAATTTGCATGGCAAAATTATTGACGTGGGCTCTTCCAGTCAAGGCATGATTAATCCATTCCAAATCATGTTCAGTTTGAAAGAAGATGATGACGAAGAAGAGGGCACGGACGACTTCTCGACCCACTTGCAATTCTTGGAACAATTCTTCCGTGTGGTATTGGAAGGCATTTCCACCGATGCATTTGAGTTGTTGAATACGCTGGTAGTTGAACTCTACAAGAGCAAAGGCATTGACCAGCGAACAGACGTAACAAAACTGAAACAAACCGACTTCCCAATATTCGATGACCTATACGACCTTATCTGCAAGAAGCTCGCTAAAGAAAAGGACGAATATTTCAAACGAAACTACCAAATTTTGCAGACGTACGTACAAAAGTTTAGCACAGACGGACGTAACGCTAACCTTTGGAACGGTTACACGTCGCTCACCACGACAGAAAACTTTATTCTATTTAACTTCCGTACAATGTTCGCCAACCGAAACGAATCGCTTGCAAACGCACAAATGTTGTTGATATTTAAATATCTAAACAACGAAATCATTAAAAACCGTGACTACAACCTAAGCCACAACTTCAAGCGACAAGTTGTCGTTGCCGTCGATGAAGCACACATGTTTATCGACCCTAAATTCCCAGTTGCACTTTCATTTATGGCGGAGATGGCAAAACGTATCCGTAAATATGAAGGTATGCAAATCATTATTACACAAAACATCAAAGACTTCTTGGGCAGTGCGGACATCGTTCGTCAATCATCGGCGATTATCAACGCCAGCCAGTACAGTTTGATTTTCCAACTTGCGCCTAACGATATGAACGACTTGTTGCAACTTTATGCGTCCAGTGGTGGACTTACTAAAGAAGAACAAGACGGCATTGTCACGGCCGACAAAGGTGTCTGCTTCCTAATCACAGGCCCATTGTCACGTACATTTGTGCACATCGTTGCTCTGCCAACAGTTAGATATATGATTGGTGAAGCCAAATAAAAAGTAGCATTTGCTACTTTTTTTTATTCCATAACCGCAAGTGTATGCATACACCAATTTATAGGCATCGAAGCTTTTGTCGAATAAAAGCGAAATTTTTACGCACATTATTTGTAGGAGTTTTTATGAATAGCGGAATGAAAAGGCGTGTGGACGAATTGGGCAGAATTGTTCTGCCACGAGAGATTAGAAAAAGTTATCGTATTGATACAGGTGCAAAGATGGAAATATACGTTAACGACGACGGCTGCATCGTATTAAAGAAAGCAACTGAATTGCCTGACCGCAAAGAATACGAACGTGTGGTGACAGCATTGGCAAGTGCGATTGAAAACGACATACTTATCACCGACCGTGAGCAAGTGTTGGCATCGAACAAAAAACGTTTTGTTGACAAACACTTATCGGACGAATCATACGAAATTGTGCGTAAGCAAGATAGTATATTAAAAAACCGCACTCAAGGTGCGATTATGATTAATGTTATTGAAAATGAAAAGTCCAATTATTCGAGCGAACTTTTTGTGCCTATCGTCCGTGACGGCGATAGCATTGGCTCGATAATCGTCCTTGCAGACGAGAACAAAACTTTGTCTACAGAGAACATAAAACTTTGCAAGGCGTTTGCATTAATGCTTTCGCTCGTGGATTAATTATTTCATCTTTTCGAGTGTGTCAAATGCTGAATAGATTTGATTGAGAGATGTGTACAGGCACATTTCTTTTTTTAGGGCGTTTGCGCCACGAATATCTCGGGTGTACCACATTAAATGCTTCTTAAAATACGGCACGACATATCTTTCATCAGGGTAATACTCCAGCAGCAGTCGTAAATGCTCTTTTGCCACGTCTATTGGGTCAGGTGTAGGCAAGTTCTTAAGTCGATTAAAGATGAATGGTGCTCCCATGGTTGCTCTGCCAACCATAAAGCCGTCAGCGCCAGTTTGTTTGGCTCGCTCAAGGCTGGCTTCGTCCACAATGTCGCCAGATAATACAACAGGAATGTTCAGCACACTCTTTAGTGTTTTCACAGCAGAATAATCTGCCATGCCACTGTATCCTTGCTCTCGTGTGCGTGGATGCAAAGTTACAAAACTTACTCCACATTCTTCGCACATTTTGCCAAAATCTATAAAGTTTTCCACTCCGTCAATGCCGAGCCTAAACTTGACACTGACAGGCTTGCCACTGTTTCGTACGAGTGCCATAATGCATGTACGTGCATGCTCAATATCTCGCATCATGGCAGAGCCGTCGCCATTATTGACAATCTTGGGTGCAGGGCAGCCGCAGTTGAAGTCGATAATATCAAACTGCTGCACTTGTGGGTGAGTGCATGCTTTGATCAATGCATCTGGCTCATGCCCAAAGAGTTGCACGCAGCTAGGGTTCTCGTTTGGCAATGTGTGTAACAAGTCAAGTGTTTTTTCATTGCCCATGGCGATTGCCTTGGCACTCACCATTTCTGTAACCGTCAAGTCAGCACCATATCTACGAGCGAGCGAACGAAATGCAAAATCTGTGACACCTGCCATTGGTGACAATATTAGCGGTTTTGACAAAAAGAATTGATTTATATCCATACGATTTATTATAGCATAATTTAAATAATTTTCAATCATCTTGTTAAACTATTTTTATGAATAAAAAGTCTGTTTTGTATGGTGCAAGCATTCTAACCATCGGTTCGCTCATCACACGAATTTTGGGTGCATTTTATCGCATTCCGCTAACACGAGTTTTGGGTGCTGTTGGCACTGGTATGTATCAAATGGTGTTTCCGATTTATGCACTATTTATCGTGCTGTCAACATCTGGAATGCCGCTGGCGATTAGCAAATTGATTGCAAATTCAAATGCCAGCATTTATGACAAGAGAAAAATAATTAAAAAATTCCTTCTAGCCATACTTGCGTTGTCAATCGCACTTGCAATTGTGCTGTGTTCAACATGCACACTAATTTCACGTGCACAGGGTAACGTAAACTTGTACAAAAATTATCTAGTAATTTCTCCAGCCATAATCTTTGTAGGCATCATAAGCGTGCTGCGTGGATATTTTCAAGGTGAACAAAACTATAAACCGACTGCAATTAGCCAAATTGTCGAGCAAATTGTAAAAATTGGCGTAGGTTTGACACTTGCGTTTAGTCTGAAAAAGTATGGCATCGAGTATGCCGTTTTGGGCGCAATAACAGGCGTCACTGCCAGCGAGATGGTCGCCTGCATTGTGCTTTTAGCACAATATAGGAAAAAGATGAGAGGCGTTACGTATTCGTCTGTTGTGACAAAAAGTGTGACTAGCGAACCAATATTAAAAACAATTCTTCCAATTCTCATCTATTCAGTGTTGATGCCATTGTCTAAAGTGATTGACAGTTTGGTGGTGGTGAATATTTTGAAACGAAATTTCACTATAGAAATAGCAACGGCTATGTATGGCATTGAGTCAGGTGCCGTTAGTTCATTGATAAATTTGCCAATGGTTCTATCCTTTGCTTTGGCGTCGGCAATACTGCCAAATTTGGCAAACATTAAGGACGACGAATTACGAAAGCCTGTTATTGCTCAAACTATCAAAATTAATATGATGATAATTCTGCCATGCACACTTGGATTGATAATATTTAGCAAACCAATTATCAGTTTGTTGTATGGGAGAAGCCTAAACCTTGTTTCTTTGCAAGGTGAGCGTTTGGCAGTCAGTATTTTAGCAATGACCGCTGTCGGAGTTTTTTACATGAGTTTTGTGCAAATTTTCAGTGCCATTTTGCAGGGCGTCGGTAGATCAAAACTTGCTGTAAGAAATCTCATAATTGCATTGGTATTGAAATACATCGTTCAAACAGGTTTGTTATTCATTCCAAGCATCAATATTTATGGATTGGTTATTGGCAATCTGATTTGTTATATCACCGTGTTTATGTTGAACGTTTACGCTGTTAAAGATTATTTGACGCTAACGAATAATGTTTTCAACAAACAATTTTTTTCCATACTTTTGTCGTTCGCATTAGGTTATAGTTTTTATTATTTTATTAATAATATTTTCGGATTTATTATTGCAGTAATATTTATTGTATTTTCCTATTTTTTATCGCTTCAATTATTTGGCGAAATAAATATCAAAAATATGCGAAAATATAAAGTAAAAATCAAATAATTGCAAAAAATATAGATATTTATATGATTGTAAGTGATAATTAAATAAAACTAATTAATTTTAATATGATAAAATAAATAAAAAATATATGATTATTTGTGATAAATTATTTACTACAAATTCATATATTTCTATTTTTTATTTCGTAATTTTTTAAAGAACTTTTGCAGGCAATCTTTCACTTCTTTTTCATGAGTTTTAAGCTCAAATATTTCCACAGGTTTAGCAATTCGGTTGTCGTCACATATTTGATAGTTGGACAGGACGGCACCAAACTTTTCATCACGTGCACCAATAAAAAGTTTACTAAGTCGAGCAGAAATAATTGCACCTGCACACATAGGACATGGCTCAAGTGTAACATACATTTCGCATTCATCCAGTCGCCAACTTTTTAACTTCTTGCATGCCTTATTTATTGCAATGATTTCAGCGTGCAAAAGTGCGTTTTGTTTGCCTTCTTTTTTGTTGTGAGCTTTGGCAATCAATTTATCATTTTTAAATATGCAGGCGCCAACAGGAACTTCTAGTTTTCTGTTTGCTTTATACATCTCATTAATGGCAATTTGCATTTTATCTTTTGTGGATAGCATGTTTTAACTCCTTACATAGTCCAGTGCGATTTGTGGCACTTGTTTGTTCTGTTCGAAAATTTCTTTTAGATATTCTTCACCAATTGGATGTGGCAATTCTTCTCGTCCCACTTCAAATGTGTAGGCAGGTATTTGCAACTCACGTATGCACCAGTCCTTATATCCGCCAGTGCTGTTTTGAGTGAGGATGAGTTCATATCCCGTCGAGTTTGCGAATTGTTCGCCTAATGCACGGTCACGTGCCAAGTCTGTTTCGCTTTCGCCGTTGAAACAATAATAAATAACTTCGCCTTTTGAGTGGTAACTTATAGACAATTTAATTCTATTCTTTTTTGTGAAATTTGTCAAAACTCTCACTTCACGTTCGCTTTCGGCATAAAAGCCTACAAAGTCTTCACTTGCCGGGCAAAACACGTTTTGTGTTCCCTGTCCCCAATCGGCATTAAAATTGGTGTTTAGGTCGACGGCGTTGGCGTTGGCTTTCCATTGTGAAAAATCTGTGCCACCGTTGATCGTGCTTAGATAATCTTGAGTGGTGGCACAAGGCAGACTATCCAGTCCGTCCAACACTAATGCCAGCCCATCTGGATTTGTGCAAAAAATGAAATATATTCCACCAGTAGTTGCCGGGGTGTTGGCATACTGTTTGGCTAATTCAATCACCAACAAACTTGAAATATATTCTCGTGAGTGAATTCCGCCCTGTATTATTATCTGTGGTCCACTAAACGAACCAACGTGTGTGCCATATATAGGACGATTTAATGTCGATTGTCCAATGGTGAATATTTCCAGCCCATAATTTTGCAATTCAAAAATGCGATTATTAAATTCATTAAAAGTCATAAATACCTCTAATAAATTTATGCAAAAAATAAAATGCTTGTGAAAAACTTTGAAAATATATAAATTTACGTAAAAATTTAATTATTTTATATAAATTTTACGTTTTTCATATTATTTCTAGTTTGTGGTTTATATAAAACAAAAAGAGCAAAATTTTGCTCTTTTTATAAAATTCCCCATATAAATGTGAATATTGTAATTACACTTCCGAAGAATACTGCAATCCTATAAAAGATTTTATATTTCTCTGCGGTTGTGGAATATTGAGTTTTTGAGTTGAATTCAGCTATGCGTGCATACTCAAGTTCGGTGATGCGCTCAGCCATTACTCTTGGCGTTTCTATCGGCAAGTTTTTCTCTTTGAGAATTTTCGCATATGTTATAAGTTTTCGTTTGTAAGTTAATTTATACAGTAACTTGTAGCACATGATAATACTGCCAATTAGCAACGCAAGACACATTGATATGAATAGGATAGTTAGCGTGGCTGATTGAACGCCTAATCCGTTCTGCAGCAGGCTGACGAAATCAAATGCTATATCATATTTGATTTCGAGATAAGATAGTATCACGCTAATGCAGTTGTTGACAAAGTGGATAATCATGCTTGGATAAATGCTATCAGTGATATAAGCCACATAGCCAATTAAATAACCCAGTATTGTGGCATAAAAGAATTTCTCCACACTGAAATGCAAAAGTCCGAATAATAATGACGAGATAAGCAGCGCTTGGCGGCTGCCCACCAATTTTTGATTTGCGCCAAACAACATGCCACGATGCACAAATTCTTCGCAGAATGCAGGCAGGGCTGCCGTGAATACAATGCTATACAGCAGCGTTGCGAATGTTGGATTGGTTGTGGAAAGTTTCGGCATAATGCTAATATTTTCATAGCCGAGATAATAGATAATGCCGTTTGCCACACTAGACACCACACTGTTTAGCAAGAATAGCAGCACTCCCAGTCCAAATGTTAGGGCAATTACATCACCGCCAACACGTTTAAAACCGAAGTCTTTGAATGTTTGCTTGCTTCTTTTGCTAACCAAAAGCGTGTATAGTAAAAACGTGCCGCCAAACATTACAACAATTTGAATCAGACAAGAATATAACCAATCTGGCATCTTGACGCCGATACTGGCAATGAAAAATATAACCGCAATCAAACTCATTACGATTAAATAAATTAAAGATGTCTTTGCAAACTTTCTATTTTCCATTAAACAATTCCAGTGACGAAAATTAAAATCCAAATGGCGACCATTCCAGCAAAGCCGAGCCAAAAGCCAATTTGGTTTTGAGATTCAGTTTTGCGTGAAGTGTAGTCCATATTTAATTTATATTTTATTTTACTAAAACCTATGATACCCAAAGCAAAAACAATGCTGCAAACCACACTCAAAATGATTTGGGTTGTGTTTGGTGTGCCAATCTCTGCGCTAGAGATATAGTTGGAAACAAGTACTAAGGCGTTGTTGAAAAAGTGTGTGAGTATACAATACCAAATGTTGCCCCATTTGTCCATAATTAGACCTAACAGAAGGCCGAACAGAATAGGATATATGAATTGATATCCAGACATGTGAAAGACGGCGAAACATAGGCTGCTCATCACGATGGCAAATGTGCGAGAATGAGTGCGTAGACAATTGAAGATTGCTCCACGGAACAAAAGTTCTTCGCAAACAGCAGGAAGCAAAGCCAAGAAGAAGAGCGAGAAAATAAGTCTGCCGATAGAATTGATTTCAAATCCTAAACCGCTAGATTGTAATGGAATGAGCGACAGTGCCCATTCTATTGTGTTGACCAATGGTGTTAAAAGATATAGACTGGCGATGCCGGACAATATGCATATAATACACACGACGGGATTAGGTCGAGAGAATAGCTGATCGCTGAAAATCGGACGACGTGTTTTGTATAAGAATAAGAACACGCCAAAGAAAGTGCCCTGATTAATCAAATAAAGTGCAGCGATAGACCAAAAGCTAGATCTAATCGTTTCGAGCGGAATATTATATTTCTTACTAATCACTGCCAAAATGGAGTTGGCAAAAAGGAGTGCAAGCTGGCTAAACAAAAAAGCAAAAACGAAAGCAAGTATTGCTGTAGTTAAATTAGAATTTCTAATCGATTTATTTTCATTCATATTTCAAGTATAACATATACACAAAAATTATGCAAAAATAATTAAAAAGTTTGAAAAATTGGCAAAAATAATAAAAATGAAGTAATTTATCCACATTTTTTCAAAAAATTGTGGAAAAAATTGCAAAAATTATTTGCACCCAAAATTTATCTGTGTATAATAAAATTAAATTAAGTATATTTAATATAAACTGTGCAATAAAAATTCAAAAAAATTTTTATTCGCCATTCAAATTCCACAGATAAACTTGACATCGCAATTCAAATAAACATTCGTTTGCTTGCAAATGACTAAGTCGCTTGCAGACAAAACTTTAGACAATATTGTAAAGGGGGTATTATGACTGAAATTAAATTTTTTGGCGAAGGAAGACAATCAGTCGAATCGTTTCTTGAGAAACAATACCCATCCTTAACAGGTGAAATGTGTACTCAACTTATGGACTTCATTCCCAACCTAAATCGTTACCAGGAAGAAGGCGCCAAACTTAGACCAACTTTGCTGTTTTGCCAAGACATCAACAAATGCGTGCGTGCCGTGAAAGACGGTTACAGTCTTCAAGTGTTTGAAGAAAAAGACGAGAGCACCTTCCGACTCAGAATGAAAGCTTTGGCATCCTTTTCCCGCCACGGATGGAATATTTATATCGAAACCAAGCCAGACAGTGTGCGTTACGGAATTGTCAAAGCATTGAATAGCATCAAGGATATGACTTATGAACAGCTTTTGTTTGAAGAGTCAAATCTTGTAAACACAGACAACGAAATAGTTTTCGTCAAAGGCATGGGCGGTAGTGCGGTGAGCCTTCGTTCAATCAAGGGTGATGACCTTGTCATCGACTTCGCACTTTCAAAAACTGCCGAAGCGGGCAATCGTGAAGAGTCGCTTGACAACTTCGTTGCTGACACATTCTCAAAATTGCGTACGACCAAGAAAAAGCTCAATAGCGTCAAAACATTGTTTAAAAACATTTTCCAAAAAGCCTATCGCAGCATTGACGGTGCGATCTGCGTTGTTGTGGATAAGGATTATGTCGATAGTGGATTTTTTGCCGACGGAATTTGGTTGGAAAAACCTATCGAGTTTAGCAAACTGTTCTTGAAGTCAGGTTCGTTCAGCGAAGCCAAACTTATGGATATGTCCAATCTGTTTATTGACATGCTCAACTATGATGGCATCACAATCATAGACAACATTGGTCGAGTGCGAGCATACAACGTGTTTGTGGAATCGTCGAACTCAAGACTGTCCAACATTTTGGGCGGAGCACGTAAAAGAGCCGCATACACCATTCTCAACACCAAACGTAAAAAAATTGTGGGTGTATATTTCCAATCTCACGATGGCGAACTGTTCTACAACCGAGTAAAAGCACACGATGACAAACCTAAAGTGAGAAAAGCGAAAGCCGAACCTAAACCAGTCGCTGTAAAAGTTGAAGAAGTAAAAGCACAAGAAGTGAAGCTAGAAACTGTAGAAAAAAATGAAAACGCATAAAACGTGATAAAAATTCACGTTTTTTTCTTGTTTACAGTTTATTTTTTTTGCCATTTGTGATATATTTGCTATGGAGATAATTTTATGAAATTGATTGTAGGACTTGGTAATATTGGTGACGAATATAAAAATACCTATCATAACATAGGTTTTGATTTTGTAGATTATTTGGCAAAAAAATATTCGTTTCCAGCTTTCAAAACGCAAAAACATAGTCTAATAAGTCGTGGCAAGATTGACTCGGTCGATGTTTTGCTGGCCAAACCTACCACATATATGAATAATTCCGGCATAGCGGTCGAAGAGCTGCGTGCGTATTACAAACTGGACAACGCAGACATTTGCATTGCACTAGACGACATTGATTTGGATTTGGGTGCGAGCAGATTTCGTGAAGGTGGTTCGGCTGGCACGCATAACGGACTGAGAAGCATTGTGAATTACGTCGGCTCGACGCCACGCATTCGCATAGGTGCTGGCAGGGATGAGAAAATGGATTTGGCAGACTATGTTTTATCTAAGGTCAACCCAGAAGCTCGCAATCTTATAGACAGTGCAATCGAAACATCGGAAGACAAACTCAAACAATTCTTGGACAACTAATGAAACTCAATTCTCTTATACAAAATTTAAAAACGAGCCAGTTGATATCCAATCGTTTAAATCAGAGCGATAAAATATATGTTCGTGGTGGCTCAATAGGTGAAACTGTGGCGCAACTTATTAATGTAAATCGCCCACAGGTTTGTTTTGTTGCCGATTCTGACCGTGCTGGCGAACTCACAACAGGAATGCGTCAACTAGGACGTGAGTCAGTGGCACTGTTCGATTTGACCGAGCCGTTCACCAATTTTAAGTATTCGAGCAAAAAATCCACATTTGACCTGATTTGTAAACTAGATTTTATACTGAACAACAAAAATGCCTTTGTCGCTGTTACACCAGAAATGAGCGTTTTTCCATTGCCTAGCCGTGACGAATTCATCGACCATATCCAAACTCTCAGCGTAGGCAAGGAGTACTCACTTGACTCGCTCGCATCAACGCTCGTTGCCAACGGCTACACACGTGTAGAGCGTGTGGAAGACGTGGCTGAGTTTAGTCTGAAAGGCGATTTGCTCGACATATTTATGGTTGGACAAGACTGCCCAACACGAATCAGTTTTTGGGGCGACGAAATTGAATCGATCCAGCAACTCGAGTTTTCCACCATGAACAAACTTGCCGATTTGCAGTCGGTTCGTATTCTGCCTGCCACGCTCGTTTATCTAAATAATGACGAACGTGAACAAATGGCGTTGAGATTGGCAAAGATAATTTCTCTGCACGACGGCGACATTTCCAACTTTATTAGTTTGGCACGTGACGTCGAACTGGGCTCGACCAATATTGACGTGCATTTCGTCGCAATGCTTACTGACAAATGTTATCACACCATTGCTGACTATCTGCCGAACGCAGTCAGCGTTGTTTATCGTGAGTTTGCATATCTTGAACGCTTAAAGAACGTCAAAGACGTGATAAACAAACGTTCGCAGTCACTTTTTGACACGGATTTCAAGTTTGCTGCGGACAAAACGTTTGAAAAACAGATAATATTCGACCAAATTGAAGCTCAGCACGACCAAATGTTGATTCGCAGTGAAAATCTGGGTAGTTTTCTTACTCGTTTTGACGACCTTGTCAAGAAAACGCAAGAATATCTGTCTTGGCATAGGCAGGTTGTGTATTGCATCAAGACGGCGGAGACATTGAATTCTGTGGCTCAAATCTTGCGTGCTCGCAATATCAATTTTGCCATTGATGACCTTAGCGCCAAGTTTACAATCTTAAATGCGGACTTTGATTTCAACATTATATTCAATGACGAAAACGTAGTGGTTTTCGGAGCGAATAACTTTGCTTACAAACGTCAGGTCAAGCAAAAATCCGCCACTACTCCAACATATCTGCCAAAAAAAGGTGAGTATGTAGTCCACGAAGTGCATGGAATCGGCTATTGTGAAGGCGTAGAATCAATTGAAGCTTTGGGCGTTACACGAGATTATTTCAAAATTGTTTACGAAGGCGATTCTGTTCTGTATGTTCCGTGTGAAAATTGCACATCTCTTTCATTATATATGTCAGGCGGAGCCGACAAGGTGGTTAAACTCAATAAAATAGGTGGCAAAGAGTTTGCCGCAACCACTCGCCGTGCCATGAAGTCGATTAAGGAAATGGCAAAAGAACTGATTTTGCTTTATTCCGAGCGAGCACACAACACTCGCACACCTTATCCAAAGGACGACTATCTGTACGACCAATTCGAAGCGTCATTCAACTACGACGAAACCCCCGACCAGCAGAGTGCAATCGCTGATATTGAACGAGATATGCACAGCACGAAGATTATGGATAGGCTAATTTGCGGTGACGTGGGCTTCGGCAAAACGGAAGTTGCATTCCGTGCCGCATTCCGTGCCGTGTTAGATAATAGGCAGGTGGCATTCCTTGCACCAACCACTGTCCTTAGTTTGCAACACTACAACTCTGCACTTGAAAGGTTCAAAGATTTCGGCATAAAGATTGAAATGCTTAATCGTTTCCGCACCAAGAAAGAGCAAGACAAAATCCTTGACGACCTAGCCACTGGCAAGATAAACATAATTTGTGGCACTCATAGGCTTTTGTCCAAAGATGTAAAATTTGACAATCTTGGGCTTCTTATACTCGACGAAGAACAGAGATTCGGCGTGACGGCGAAAGAAACTATCAAAAAAATGAAAACGAGCGTGGATGTACTGACGCTTTCTGCCACTCCAATCCCACGCACACTCAATATGGCATTGATGAAGATTCGTGATATAAGCATTCTAAACACGCCTCCAGTCAATCGAAAGAGCGTGAAGACATACGTAGTGAAATACGACCTAAACACGATTGTCGAAGCCATTTTGCGTGAACATGATAGAGGTGGACAGATTCTGATTGTCGGCAACAAAATCGACGAACTCTACACTCTGGCTGGCGAGTTAAGACAGAACTTGCCTGAAGATATTGTCTTGGACGTGGCTCACGGACAAATGCCATGCGGACAACTTGAAGATGCAGTTCACAAACTTTACAAACGTGAAACCGATGTGTTCCTATCCACAACTATCATTGAAAACGGCATAGATTTGCCTTACGCCAACACTATGATAGTTTTGCAAAGTCAAATTTTGGGGCTGGCGCAGATGTATCAATTGCGTGGCAGAGTGGGCAGGTCAAATACACAGGCATACTGCTTTTTCACCTATCCGTCAGACAAAGCACTTACACGTGAAGCGAGCGAAAGGCTGGAAGCGATTGCCGAGCATACTGAACTAGGCAGCGGCATCAAACTTGCCATGCGTGACCTTCAAATACGTGGGGCAGGCGACCTTTTGGGCAGCGAACAGAGTGGGCATATCGCCAACATTGGTTACGACATGTACATTCGCCTGCTAGAACGTGCAACCAAAGAACTTCGTGGACAAGACGTGCCAACCAAGCGTGAAATCAAACTCGACATTGCAATCAATGCAACGATTCCAAACGATTTCTGCATTGACGAAGTCGAAAGACTCAAAATTTACAATCAAATATTTGCCATTGACTCATTGCAAGCCCAAAAAGACGTTTTGCAAAAGCTTCGTGACGTCTATGGCGCAATTCCGTCAAGCGTGTTGCAATTGACAAACCTTGCCATCATCAAGCATTTTGGCGAGCTGTCTAATGTGAAACATATAATCATCAACTCGCACCAATGCTCAATCGAGTATTACCCAGAACAGTTTGATGCTCAAAAAGTATTGGATAAAATAACGGATTTTGCAGGATTTAGTATTAAAAACACCAAACTGCCAACAATCAGTGTATCAACAACTAACCGCACACTTATTGACTTGCAAGCGGATATCACACGCTGGCTGGTCAATTTTGGCAAAGTTGACGTAAAATAATTGCTTTTTTTGCGTTAATCGTTTATAATAAAACGCATAATTACTAGGAGAGATTTTAATGCAGAAGAAATTATCCAAAATTTTAGTATTGATTATCATGGTCTGCCTAACGTTCGCAGGCTGCACCTTTTTGAGCGTTGACCCAGTCAAATTCTATTCCGCAACCGTGGCGACTGTGGGAGATGAGAAGATTACACGCCAAGACTTGCGTAATGCTTATGAGTCATATGGTTATTACTATTATGTGTATCAACAGAAGAAAACCCCTGCCGAAGCCATTAAAGAGACTTTGAACACCGAGATCGACAAGAAAATGCTGTTTAACTATTGTGTAAAGACCAAGAATTACACGCTCACTCACGACGAAATGAACGAACTATGGAATGACGTATACAACTATTTTGATAGTTTGTATGCTAGTTACAAATCTAAGGCGTATGACCGCTTGGATATCACAGACCCAGATACCAACGAAAAAGAAAAAGATATTGATTCCGCATTTAAGGCTTACAAACCATACGAAAAATCAGCTGAAATTAGCTGGGAAGTTGTGGATGGCAAGACAATTTACACCATAATTGACGCCGACAATGACGAAGAAGACAGCACCGACATTGCTATTGCAATCAACTGGAGCGATTACACTGCCATTGCTGGTGACCCAAATAGTGAAAACTACACCAACTATATCAAGACGGTGTGGGCTAAATACACTCCAAGCATCACAGAAAACATTTACAGCGAGTGCTATGACCTTGCCGTAAAAGATTTGATATATAAGAATAGATACGTGCGTGAGAATGGCAAATCATTGTCAACTGAGCCAGAAGATGTCATTTTGCGTGAAGTTAAGCGTGTTTACTGGCAGAACTATGTCGCTCAGATGATTGGCAAGCTTCAGGATGAATACGACAAATTGCCTAATAAGTATGACGAGAAAGAAATCTTAAGAAAATATAAAGACTTGGTAGGAGAGAGTTATATTGATTACAACGCTTCCAAAGAGTCCAATATTGAAAAATATGACAGCGCAATGGTGGGAAAAAATGCAAAAGCAGATAAAGTATACTACCACCCAAACAACAATTATTTCTATGTAAACAACCTGCTACTTGGCTTCAACACTGACCAAAAGGCAATGGTTACTCGCAAGAAAGACGAACTTAATGAAGCAGATTTCAAAGAGTGGTTGGCAGATTTCGCAAATGAGAAGCTCTTGAACAACGACAAAGGCGTCAAGATTCATGACCTAGAAACAGGCGAAATCACTGGCACAACTTCTGCTCAATATGTTTTGAATTATCTCAACAACAATTTGAACGGCTCAAATTATGATAAAGCCAACGTGTTTAACACAGCAATCTATATGTACGGCACTGACCCTGGCATGTATAATGCTTCCATGCCTTACATTGACTCAAAAGACAACACCTCAATGGTGACCGAGTTTAATGAAGCTGGAGTCAAGCTCGACGAAGCGGGCGTTTATGGTAAAATTAGTGGGTTAGTTCTCACTGAATATGGCTATCACATTTTGTTCTATGCTGGCAAAGTTAACCCTGCTGCAAACAACTCAGCATTGAGTTATGACAACCTAAATAACGTCACAGTTAAGGATTTGGCAGAAACTACAATCAATTACACTTCAAACAAAACATTGTTCGACTTGATGTTCGACCAAGTTTACGGCGACTATGCTAGCAAGTATAGTGCTTATGAAGACAAACTGCTTGACTTAATTTCTCAAACTGTCAAAGTGCATATTTACAAATCTGTGCGTGACACGTCACTGAAAAATGTATAATTAAAAAAGTCCACATTTTCTGTGGATTTTTTTATTTGCTGTGAATAAAAGTTCTCATTTGACACAAATTAAAGTCAGTCAAAGGAGATTATATGGAAGACAAAAACACTAACGTAAGAACAAGGAAAAAAGGCAATGGTTCAACAGCAATATTGGTTTTGTCCATTTTGCTAGGTGTGTCCGTTGCATTAGGAATCACTGCTGCCTTCTTTACAGCGAATAGAACGGCAACAGGTACAATTACATTGGGCAACCCAGTGGATATCAACATTTCACAAGGGGGAACTAATGTTACAACTCTTGCATTTGAAGGCAATGCTTATCCTGGCACAACCTACGATGCTCCTATTTCAATCGTGGCTGCTGCTGGCACAAGTGAAGCGTGCTTGCGTGCAAAAGTTACACTCACCAACACTGACACTGCTGCAATCAACGTTGAAGCTACTACCAGTGAAAATTGGGTGAAGGGTGAAGATGATTACTACTATTACAATGGCACAATCAATGCTGGTAATAGTGTTGATTTCATCTCAAAGATCACCGTTCCTACAACTCTAACGAACGAAGACGCTAAAAAGACTTACTCAGTTTCAATCGTATGTGAAGCTATTCAAAAGGCAAACGGCGCTGCCGCTGCGACTTGGACAACTGCTCCAAAAGATTGGTTGACTAACTACGGCAAGTAATCTTAATTGACAATAAAAAAAGCAATCATCAGATTGCTTTTTTATTATTTGTTAAAGTTGAAATAGTCGTTTGGATTAACTTTGTTGTCGTTTAAGGTGACTTCAAAGTGCAAGTGTGCACCTTGAGTGGCTTCGTTCGCTGCAGTGTCACTAACCGCACCGAGCACAGTTCCTTTCTTGACGATGTCGCCTTTTGCCACTTTCAATTCTTTTGCCAAAGATTTATATGTGGTCTTTAATCCGTCCTTGTGTTGTATTACTACATAATAACCATTGAGATAACTATTGCCAGCCTCAATAACCGTGCCTTCATAAACTGCGACCACTGGGCTGCCTGCCTTTGCTGTAAAGTCCACCGCTTTGTGAGCTTCCCATTGCTTGAGAGTAGGGTTGTATTGCAGTTCGGTGTCACTGTAGTCTTTTGTAATTGATGCATTGGCTACTGGGATATCAAACTTAATCGGCGTTGTGCTGACGCTAATTGCGTTCGAGTTTGCCCCGATTGTTGCGAATGTAATACCTAGTGCTAGAATCAGTGCGATTGAGCAGGTGATGATTGCTAGTTTGTATCTCGACCAAATGCTTGTCTTTCTGTGCAATTTTATGTTTTGTTCCATATTTCACTCCTTGATTCGATTATTGCCACACATATTTTTTCTATACTAAAAACTTCCATAAATCATCGGCCAACCCAATGTGGCTTTTTCGCCACGAATAGCGAGTTGGATGTTGCTATCGTTACACTGAGTTTTTATTAGCGGAGAAAAAGCATAAATGATTGTCATGCCCAATTCTTGCAAATACTCAGTCCGCATCGCTTTAGCTTTTAGTTTGGATAAATATATGTAAATCTTGTCCGAGTCGATTTCTACACTTTCGCCCACGATATGCGTGTTTCGAGATGTGGATGTGTTGCAAAATAGACCCGCACAGTTGTAATTTTCACCACCTATAACCATTTCACGTGAATAATGATTGATTGTGTCGTTTGGGAATATTCTCGCCAAACTAAATTGCTCACTAGTATTGCATGCCAACACCAGCATATAGCAACAAATGATTAAAATAAGAAACTTTGTAATGTTATATCTCATACACAGAATGATTGCCAACATTATAAAAGTTAAACAAAAAATGTGAAATCTATAAACAGCATCGTTTAAATAGATTTCACATTATCTTTAAATTATGTTGAGAAGTTTTGAATAGGCGAGAAGTGTTTTCTTGTTGGTGTCAATATTTTTTTTGAGCATCTCTTGAGCTAGTTTCATATTCAGTCCGGCATTCGAAGAAGAGATAAATTTTAGGCTGTTTATTGCACGCAAATTGTTCTGCAAGATTTGTATAAAGTTGTTGCAATAATTTTTGATTGCATAGTGCATTTCGTTGTCCGCACATAGCGAATAAAAATAGTTGATAAATTTGAAATATGTTTTGCTAAATGGAACGAATTTTTTTGCCATTTTATATACGTCAAATATTTGAGTATTTCCGCATTTAATATTAATAAATGTATACAGATAAATTTGTTCAATAGTAATTAAATCTTGCAAAGAAAATTGATTTATATTAAAAATATCTATATTTTCATTGTTTTTTAATAAAAAATTATGAATATTTATAACAATTTCAAAATATTTAATAATAAAATAATCAATATTTAAATGAGAACTTTCTATATAAAAATTATTAATAATATTTATTATTTGATTTAATTCAAAACATATCGATTTATCGTTTAAAATGGAGTGGTGAAATATTTGCTCGATTAAAGCATTTTCTATGTAAACGAGATTGGCAAATGCTGTACTAGATTGGTTGGAAATGTTGGCATTGACAATGTCAGGAATCACTAATGTTTGACTATCAAAATTGATGTATGATAGGCAGTTGTAACTTGTGGGTATGAACAATGTGTCAACGTCGATTTGTGCATATTCCTGTCCAATAGTAATCGCCAATCTAAAGCTGGATTTTTCAATTAATTCTTGCAAAAAACTGTCGCCATTCGTGTCACGAGTTAGATATTTTGTCAGCACGCACTCAGTTTTAAGCAATTGATTAAGTTCATCCACCAAACTGGCAGGCGTGCTAAAATCGTATATAAGTAGGACAGGTTGATAAGGGGCTTTCGCTTTTACTATATTTTTCACTTTTTCAAGGTAGTCAGTTTGTGCAATTTCAATCATAATTTTCTCCAATTCAATATTAACAATTCGTTAAACGTTTATTTTTGCCAATTTTGACAAAACATAGAGCCTTTTGTTGAAAATGCAATTTAATTACGTGATTTTGTTTTACAAAAACCAATATTTGCTTTATAATGAAATCATCAATCTTATAGAGAGGTATTTATGGAAAACGTTGAAAAGAGAGTTATTAACATTATCGCTAATGGTTTGCACAAAAAACCTGAAGAAATTAAGTTGACTTCACGCCTTGTTGAAGATTTGGGAGCAGATAGTCTTGACTTCTTTGAGCTGCTAATGGGTTTTGAAGATGAATTTAAGACAACAGTTAGTGACGAGGATGCCACTAAGTTCAAGACAGTAGGCGACATTGTTAATCACTTAAACGCTTTGAAAAAATAAATAAAAAAAACTAGGGTCACCTAGTTTTTTCATTGAGATATTTCTGCCTTGTGGCTTCACCGCCATGCAAATGCTTCTCTTCAAAATGTTTGTCTAACACAGTTTTTAGCTGAGTATACAACGGATAATTGCTTTTTCTAAGTCTATTGCTAACGTAACTGTGAACGCTACTCTTACTCATATCAAATTCTGCGGCAGTCTGTCTAATTGTTGCATTGGTTCTAAGAATGTATCTTGCTAAAAGGCTTTCTTTCGATGATGATTGATTGTCTGACATATTCACCTCGTACATTATATATACAAGGCCTGTCAGCAAAATATGACATCATTCGACATTATTTGTCTAAAAGATTGTATCTCTCAGTGGCAACTATGGCATTGGCAATCTTGTCGCTCGCATTTGGCACTCGCTCGTCTAGGGTTGACAAAAGGTCTTTTGCTTTCTGCCTAGACGTAACTTTATCCACAGGACATGTACTCTTTTGCACAGGCAAGTTTTTTGCATAACTAACCACATCTTTTTCTCGTGTTAAAAATAGTGGGCGTATCACCGTAATGTCAGTGTTGGACATATACGACTTTGGTTTAATTGTACTTAGTCTTCCTTCGTAAAGTGCGCTCATTACAAACGTGTCTAACATGTCGTCCAAGTGGTGTGCAAGTGCGAGTTTGTTCGCTCCCAACTTTTTTGCAGTTGTGCATAAAATTCCACGACGAAGTTTGGCGCACAATGAACAAGGATTGCTTTCTTTCCTGACGTTAAAAATGATGTCTGCGATATCCGTCTGTTCAATGTGATATTTAATGCCGTTGTCCTTACAGAACTTGACCAACTTGTCGTATGATTGTTTGCCTGAGTAGTTGTCCACAGTGATGGCAATAATGTCAAAGTGCGGCACGTAAAATCTTTTGATGTCGTTCAATATTTTGAGCAAAGCCAAACTATCTTTGCCTCCAGATAGTCCGACTGCAATCACGTCGCCTTCATCAATTAGGTCGTATTTTTTGATTGTATGTATTACTTGTGTTTGAATATTTTTCATAATAATATTTTAGCATAAAAATAACTTTTGTAAAGTGTGTAAAAAAAATATTAATTAAAAATTTTTAACTATTAAAAAAAATACATTGTTTTTTCATAAAAAACATAAAAAATATATAAAAATTTCGCTTTTTTATAAAAAATTAAAAAAATTACATTATTTTATTAAATTATTAAAGAAAATAGTTAATAAGGCGAATAAATATATATTTTAATTATTTTTTTATTAAAAAAAATTGCAAAAAAAATAAAAATAATATGTCAAGCAAATGCAGTGCTAATTGCCGATTAATATTGTAATATTTATTTGACTAAATTAGTTAATATATTTTATAATTATTATATATAATTATTGGAAAAATGCAGAAAATACAAGAGAGGAAAATATGAAGAAATTTGCAACCCTTTTAGCAGTTATTCTAATGGCCTTTGGCGCATGCTTTTTGACCGCCTGCACTCAGCCATATTCCAAAATTTATTTGGAAGTGTATGATGCGCAAGGCACAAAGCTTGAACTAGACGAAGATTATAGATTTGTTCTCAACGATAACGGAGAGAACGATTTTTCGTTGAGCGTAAAAGTACGTGGAGTTAAGAAAGAGAAAGT
Source organism: uncultured Clostridia bacterium (assembly GCA_934747805.1). Taxonomy (GTDB): domain Bacteria; phylum Bacillota; class Clostridia; order Christensenellales; family UBA1242; genus HGM11372. The sequence goes on from CAKVHC010000005.1 coordinate 40,998, forward strand.
AACCGTTGGGTTTACAAAGAAATCTTCAACAACTGCATTTTCCATTCTTGAATATCAAACAGTCGGAGATACGGCAACAGTTAAGTTGCGTGGTGACAATCGTGGTGTTGGTTATCTTTATGTTCGTGTTTTGGAATCCGATAAAGTTAAAGAAATTGCCGTACCTATCAAAATCGTAAAAGAGATTACCAACCTTGAAGTTAAACCTGATGTCTATACAGCCGTTACAATCGGCACTAGCATCACGCTTGACAATTCAATGTTGGCATTCACACCATACAACACAAATGAAACAGAAGTTGAATTTGCACTATCTGCTCAGGGTGCTCAGCGTAATTACGTCACTCTTGTAAACAACAAGTTGACAGTGGCTGGTGGCTACAATATTGACGATTTGGGCGAAACTATCAAAATTACCGCAACATCAAAATACAAACAAAACTTGAAAGCGGAGTTTGACGTTTATGTGGTTGAAAGTTTGAACCCATCAAATATCGCACTTTCATATTTTGACTATGACAACAAGACGTTGGTTAGTGGCGACGGCCAAAACATTGTCAACGTTGGCAACGAAATTACATTGGTTAAAGGAGCGGACGCTTATAAGTCTGTTTACATTGCAATCTCGGCCAACAGTAACTATAAGTTTAACGAAGAAGTGGGCTTGGAAGTTATGGCATATCTGCCAAACAATCAAATCGTGAAAGTGACACGTTGCAACGACCTGACTGACGTCGAATATCCAGTCTATCGCGTTTCTAGTGAATTGTTCGACGGAACAACGAAAATCAATTTTAAAGTGTATTTCAGCAAATTTGGCAATATCGCTGCAGTAGAAAAGTCTGTTAACGTACGTGTCATCGATATGCCATACGCCTTGATGCTCAATGGTGAAACAGAAGACGTTTACGATTTGGATTTGTACACTAGTTACGATTCATCATCAAAAGGCTTGGCTCTCAATTTCAACGTGTTGCCAAACAATGTTATTAATGAGTACAATCAGATATATTTAAATGTAGAAAATGTCAACATTGCTGAAGCTTTGGTGCTGAGATACGTCGATGACTACGGCGTTTTACGCACCATACAACCTAGCCAAACGGAATACGTTTTGCCACGAAATAAAACAGTCTACGTTTCATTAAATCCAGCAGTTAATTACACTGACTACATTGCTACAGGCATCAAACTTAACGCTTGGTGCTATACCACTATCGACAAATTTGCAGGAAGAGATGTCACTGACAGAAATAAGAAAAACGTGCTAATCAATCTTGCCATCAAGCAAGGCATTAGTGGAATTGGAGTGTACAAAGACGGTGCAAACAATATCGTAGACGCCATCAATGAAAACATTAGTTTGGTTGCCAACAATGTCACTAGTGGCGGCACTAATCGTACAATATATTTAGATTTCACACCTACTGGCTCGGTTGACGTGAACAAAAATATCACTATTCAGTCTGCCAAACCATCAGTGGTTCAATTCGTGCTTGGCGGCACAACATATTCAAGGATAACTGGCAATCAGCTCAGTTCAGTTGTCAAAAATACGTCAAGTTCAATTGAGAAAACGTTGTATGCCTTGACAATTAAAGGTTTTGATAAAGGCGAGACTCAGATTATCGTCACAACCGGCAATGGCGTTACGAAATACATCAATATTACGACTGTAGCAGGCACAAACTCGCTTTCGCTTAATGAAGCATCTACACGAAATATTGCATATTCACTCACGGAAACGGGCAGTTTCTATCGTGGTTACACTGATATAATCGTTCCAGCAGGCAGTGCAATTAATTTAAAAGTGAATGGTACTACTGCTAATGCCGACATTGCCATTCTGAACGCTCGTGTAATCGGCGGCGAAAATGGTTTGAGTCAAAACGAAGTAGTTAGTCTATATGACACAGGCAGTCAAATCACACTCACAGGTTTGATTGAAGGTGTCAACAGAGTTCAGTTTAATGTTCAATATTTTGACATGAACGGCAATTCTCAAACATGGTTCATTTCATTCTACGTGTATGTTTACATTCCAGTGCGAGCATTTGAACTTAGCACTCATTCGGCTAGTTTAATGTACAATGTGGGATACTTTGAAAAAGAGCAATATTCGCAGTTGACACTTGGCGTAAGATACAACGCCGAAGGTGCGACTGAAACGATTGAACTTCTGTCAACCTATGCTAAAGAATCGTTTAAAAACGAAGCCGATAACAACAAACTAATTCATTACGATTCGGCAACTGGCAAGATTTTGCTCAGAGTGTACACTATCACACGCACCCTAAACGAATCAATCTTTATGGGCTCGCTCGAAAGCACGGCTCGTATGGACAAGAACAATCTCAATATCCAACTCAAACTCAATGAATTGCAAGATATGCCAACCAACACAAACGTTACGGTCAACTTGCAACAATTTGATAACGTGGTCTCCAGTCAGCGTTGCAATATTACTATTCGCAAGGCTGTTAAGGCTGAAAATATAGTTGTAAACAACATTTCCAAGAAATCCGGCGCATACGTAATAAATTTCGACTTGCGTAATGGTCGTTGTGGCTTGACAAAGACTGACATTGAGAAATATTTGCTCAATCCTGATAACAATTTCAAGCAAATCTTGGCATCAATCACCAATGCGAATGATGTCACTTTTAACCAAATTGACTACAAAATCGTCAAATATCTGAACGATTATGGCGATATGGTGGACGGCGATGATTCTACAATATCAATCGTGCAATCCAATGGCGAATTTACTTTAATTCCTCATAAGGGCGGCGAAGTGATTTTGCACATTTTCCCACACGACAGATGGATTTCTGCCACTGAATACGACCGAAATGGCCCAGTCATTGAAATTGACATCAAAGTCAGCGACGGTGACAAGGTGCCTTATCAGATTGGTTCTGTTTCACAACTTTTGGCGATTGGCGAGAACGAAGAAACAATGAGCTACAAATATGAGCTCGTTAGCGATATCAATCTAACATACAAAGGCGCAACAGCCGTTCTTCCAATAGGTAAGACGAAAAATGGCATTTTGGCATTCACTGGTTCATTGTCTGGCGCTTACAAAATCAACAAAGACGACGGCAGCGTATTGTCTGTACAGTACTATTTGCGAAACCCAGTATTCACGTTGGAAAATAGCGGCACAGAAAGTTTTGCCGGACTATTTGCCCAAAATGACGGCATTCTCAGAAATATATATATTGACAACGCTCGTTTTGCTGTTTATGGTGCGGAAAACCAGGCAATTACGCTAAATGACGTTACATTTACTAATTACTACCTTGCTGGGCTAGTCGGGAAGAATAACGGACAAATCATAGATTGTTATGTTGGTTTGGCACGCAATGGCGTGGAAAACAGCGAAATCAAGTTTGACGTAACTGTAAACAAGGAATTTAACATTTATGCTGGCGGACTAGTCGCATACAACATGGGTTCAATCACTGCCAACTCAATTATGTCTTCAGGCGAGTTGAACCTTAGTGTCACCAAAAGTATTACTCAATCCAACCAAACAAGCGTATACCTTGGTGGCATCATTGGTCAGAACAAGGGCATAATCGACGGCAACTATCAGAGTGACTATCAGAGATATGCTCGTGAGTTTAATCCGAAACTCGCAGACTTTAATAACGGCAAATATTACGTACTTGTTGACGGCGAATACACCAAGGCAAAAACTAACACTTCCGTTTATGATCCAAAAGCGACATATTATCGTCTTTCTGCAGGCGTGCTTGAATCAAATAAGCGTGTCCTCAGCGAACATATCAGCACGGATATTGTGCTTAATGCATCAATAGCAACCGATTATAGTTACATTGGCGGCATTGCTGGATACAATAACGGAATAATTGGCAATGTTAGTTTCAATGGGGTTATCGATTGTATATCCAACGGTAAAACATTGGTTGGTCGTGTTGGTGAAACTGTCACATCATTTGTAGGCGGTCTAGTTGGCTACAACAAGGGCAATGCCGAGAATGAGCAAGACATTTACAACAGCATTGCTATCGCTTGCCAAATCCTTACTGCAGACGAAAATGTCAACAACAAGACAGAAAAGCGTGACGGCGACGACATAGGCTTATATATGGGCGCTGGTGCTGTCGGCGGAGCAGTGGGTGGCAGCGAAAACAGCAAGTTGTACCTTGTTGGCACGCAGTTTATGACCACAATTGACGACGAGAACTACACGTCCATAACAGCGAATCAAGTTGTGGGTGGACTTATCGGCATATCAAATGCTGACGAAATCAGCTATTGCTATGTGGAGAGTTTCTTCAAACAATACGCTGCTGGCGATTTGGCTAAGAGTGTTAATACAATGAATGATATCGCTTTGTATGAAAATGCAGACGTTTCACTCACATCTCTAGCTAGCGGCTTTATCGCATCAGCGAATGATTCCAAAATTGACCGCAGTTTTGCTAAACTTAATGTGGCGTTCATCCCAAGCGATACTAGTGTCACTAATTCAGATATCCATTTAGCAGGCTTGTTGTCAGCAGGCAGCGCACAGATAACTAATAGTTATTTCAAAGGAAACCTTATCAATGCGGACAGCGATGCAGGTCTGCTCGCAAGTGCTTATGCAAGCGCTAATGTCGCATCTGTTTATGCAAAAGGTTATATCAACGCTCCAAGCTTTGATGCCGACAATTTGCAAGATAGTTATGCCTTCTTGGTAGTCGAAAAAGACGGAACATTGATTGAAAATGCAACGTCATATATGTTTGGTGATGATTTCTCAGACTCAATCACGTCAAACAATGCCAACAACAACTACATTTGGTTCTACGACCCTAACGGCAGCGAATATAATGACGGTGACCCTGTTCAATGGTGCAACGGAGTGAAGTTTGCAACACTAATTCCAACAGCAATTCGCATTGAAATCAACGCAGACGAAGACGGAGCGATATATAAGAGCCAAGCCAACATAAATGACGATAGCAAGAATCTTTTGGCAGGCTACAAATATGATGACAGCACAATGATATTGTTCTATCGCTCGTTCGTGGCTGGCAACGAATACGCCAACTATATGCGTCTGAACGATTTAATCAGTGCAATAATTACTCCAGACCAAGCCAAAGCAGACATAGAGTACAAAATTGTTGACGGCAATATCGCTCGCATCAACAAAGTGAATGGTTATAGTTGTGTGACTCTATCTACAACAGGCAAATTCACTTTGCGTGTGTATGCAATATACAATTCAGCACTTTACCAAGACATCACTGTTTATGTGACAAATGGTGTAAGCGAATATGATTTGTACAATACAACAGATACTAGCGCCAGCCAGAACAAGTTGGCTGATGGCAGAGTTCTCAGTCTAGCGACCGATTCTTCTACAATTTTCTCTTCAAAAGTTCGCTTTACTGACGGCAATGTTACTAACAATATTTACAACACCAATACTGCACTCTATCTAGACTTTGACGTCAATGCTGACGAAGAGATATTTACAATCAACGAACAATCTCCAAACAACAACTTCAAAGCAGATAAAAACTTGGCTATTAAGACGGTCTCTTCCGATTCGGAAATTCTCAAAGATAGACAAGACAAGATAACGGCTGTAAAAGTTACGCCTTATATCGACTTGCATGAACTATTTGCAGACAACTTCGCAGCTGGCGAAAGAATTAAATTGTTGCCACTTGTTCGTGAATTTAATTTCCGTGTGTGCAAACGTGCAAGTGCAATCAACACAAACAATGTTCTTGCCATTGCTAGCGAATCAAGTAGATACGCCAGTCTAAACATTGAACTTGTGACCGACTATACGTCAAGCGTGTTGCCTACAATCGACACACTCACAAATGGCGAACAGTTGAACGAAACTGATGCTTTGCGTTTGTCAATCAGTGCGGACGAAGATAGTCAGGCATTCGTTGACAAAATCATGTCGACCTATGGAGAGAAGAATGTTACAGACTTGTTCGACATCTCGTGTGAAATCTTGCCTTCAGCGAACGGCATTATGTATAACGACTTGCGTATTCAACTGAAAGAAGATTATCGAGAGCTAGACAACGAATTGCATTTCAATTTGCATTTCTGGGCAGACAGCAATGCCGACGTAACTAGTGATGTTGGATTGACAATTACTCCATCTAGCATAACTAAGATTGTTATGAACCATTTTGCTGAAACAAGTGCCAGTCAGACGGTTGGCGGTTCGACAAAGCAAACCGTTCAATCCAATTCGGCAACGAATATGATTGTTCCTGGCAAATCTGGCATTATGATGATCTCTGTCAACCCAATCTATGCGAATGTGGATTATTTCACAATTGAGTCATCACAAAACATTGGCTACAGCATCTCGTTTGAGCAAATGGTGAAAGTGGAAGGCAAGGACGAATACATAACATTGTTCCCACGTCCATCAGCACCAAATCTAGCAAAATATAGCACGATTGATGCTGACGGCAATTTGAGTTATGATGGCAATCTATACGTTCGTACTATTTTGCCAACAATTGTGGCACGTGAGCTCAATTTTGAGGTGACAGTCAACGCATATTTAAACACTAGTCCAACTAGTCTAAAAAGAGCAACTAAAACCCTGCTCACAGCGTATGTTCCAGAAATAAATCTGACAGTCGACCAAGATGACGCTGTCAGCGTATATCTAATGGAACCTTTGTACACTGAAGATGGGACAAACAACGTCCTTGATGCAAGCGAAATGGATTTGTACATTCGCTACACCACCGAACGTGACGATGCTAAATATATATATAATGAAAAAGTGAAAGTTGACGAAAATGGCGAAATCACTTATAGAAATGAGACCGCCTATTATGTGCCTTTGCAAGAAGGTCAAGACGTCAACAGAGAGATGCTTTATGTCCGTCGTGAATATTTCTTGGTGGAAAATAATACATCAAACATTAGAATCAATATGGAAGTGGTCGGCTATGAATTTGGTAGTCCATCATATGATGCAAAATGGTTGGACACTCCAGATGAAGATGGCCAAGTTATTGCACAAGCACCAACGCTAGTACGCACTCAGCGTGGTGTATATGCCGGTTCATCCAGACTCACCATTATGGGCAACGAGTCAAATGTCGGCAAGCGTCTCAAACTTACTGCAAAGATCGAAGTTCTACGCAACGGCATTAGGAAAGATGCTGAAAAGGAACTGCGTTTCATAATAGTGGAGAACATTATTCGTCCAAGAAATGTGACAATCGGAAACCTAACTGACGACAACACTTTGTCATTTGCGATGGGCTCATCACAGTCGCTAGACATTGTATGGAAGACTGATACAGGCATTTTGAACAAAGAAAAGCAAGAGAAAATCAACCGCACTTTATACGACTGCATCGGTGGAGTGGGCACTGATTTCAATGCTGAAAGATTGGCAAACTTGTTCTATATTCGTCGCAACACAGTGTATGGCATAACCAATGACCCATTGAAACTGGGCACGGATAGTAGCAGTCTATTCCGCATAAAAGAAAACTACACTAACCGTGAGTTTACTGGACTTACTATCATTGGCACTAGCCAAACTAACGGCACAGTTCTCGGCTTTAAAGTGTACTACTATTATGACGAGAACTTAGAATTGAAGTTCACAACCGATTACGAAGCATTTAAAAACAAATATGTTCTAACGGAAATCAATTTTGAGTTTAATCTGTTGATTTACTACACATCAACTGAACAAGAACCTATTCCAATTTACACTGCAAGCCAGTTCAAGTCATATTTGTCTGCTACAGTCAGCGATACCAACACATCAAACACTAACTATATTTTGATGGCGGATATTGCTTTGGAAGATTACGAACCATTCAACGCCAACTTTAGCAGTTTGGACGGTAACGGCAAGGTGATAAAGATTTACAACTTCACACCTAGTGCACCAACTAGCGAATCTACCGCACGTGTGGGATTGTTCAAGACTGTTAGTGCCAACACGATAATCAAGAACGTCACTCTCGACGTTTCAATGCTCAAGGACATCAACCTTGTAGCATACTCAGGTTACGAAGTGGGACTTTTGGCAGTCAGCAACGCTGGTATTATTACCAACTGCGATGTGGTGGCTTTGAGATTGAATAGTTCAAACACGACTTCTTCACTCAAGACAATAAACATTCTTGCTCAACAATCCACAACGACTGCACATTTCGGTGGATTAGTTGTCAACAACACGGGCAACATTACCAATAGCCGAATTGGTGTTCCATCATTTGTTTCATACATTATCAACTCCACAGATACCAAGACTGAAACGGATACTCAAACATATATCAGCAACGACATTTTGATCACTGGCGTGGGCGATATGGGTGGATTCGTATACAGCAACAGCGGAATTATCTCAAGCTCATATGTTCGTGGATTGAACTTTACTAACAATTCAACCGAACTCGACACGTCAAAGACCGCTGGATTTGTTGTCAACAATACAGGCAGAATATATTTCTCATACGTTCGTGGTTCGGGCGATGCCACTGTTGGTCGACCAAGAATGACGTCAACAAGCATCACCTCAAATGGCGATGTGGCAGGCTTCGTGTCCAAAAACTCAGGCTATATCGGTGACTGCTACGCAAATATCAAAGTATTCAGTGTAAGCAAGTTCACTGCAGGCTTTGTTGGTTCAAACAGTTCATCAATTGAAAGATGCTATTCAGCGTGCGACATTGAAAGCAATGCTCCACGTCAAACGCCATTCACTGGCACAAATATCTTGCACGAATTGCAAGACAGCTCTAATGGCGGAATTGTGGATTGCTATTATCTGATTTTGAGTGGGGAGTCCTTCCCAATTGAAGATGACAGTGCCCATGATATGAGCATCAGCAGTTTCCAAATGGCAAATACGCTCAACAACTTCAACTTTGTCAACTCAACCAATGTTGACGAAGCAAAAGCAGGCATTTGGATCTATAACTTTGAAGACGAAAATGCAAAGGTCAAAGAAAGTTACGTTCTACCAGATTTGACCAGCCCTAACGAAATTGCTAAATCTTTGAGATATCTCAACACCGAACTTACTGACGAACAAGGCAATGTCGTTGGTTATAGTTATCTTTACAACAAAGGCTACGAACTCGGTTCACAAATCAACCCATACATTATCCGTTACGCAAGCGAATTCAACAAGGTTTTCGCAGATGCATTGACGGCGGATGACAGCACTCAGATTGTTCAATCTTTGGCAAACGTGAGATTTGTGAGCGATATCGATTTCAAAGATGTCGGCAACGAAGTCAAGACAAGAGAAAGAGTTGTTTTCTCTGGTCAGATTGACGGCAACGGAATGCAAATCAATGGCATCAACATCACCACCAACACAACAAACAAGGCCCTTAACAGTCTTGGTTTGTTCTCGAAAGTGATTAAGGCAAACACCATTGATGCTCGCACTCCAATCATTAAAAATATCACGCTCAACTACACAAAATTGTCAGGCACAAGCACAGCGTATGTTGGGGGTCTAGCAGGCATAATCCGTGATTCGTATGTCATAAATGTTAACCTAACTGGTGGCATTGTCGTGCAAGCCTACAACTATGCAGGCGGCTTGGCAGGTATGATTACAGGCAAGTCACTCATAATGAATGTAAATTCAAACTTGAGTGTCAGTGTCGGCAACCACAACGAGATCGTTGACCAATATGGTCATTACGTGCCTTACACATACTTTAGTTTTGAAGACTATTCACGCATCAACAGAAACTCAACACAAGAGTCTTATGAAAACTATTTGACTACATTGTCTTACGCAGGTGGTTTGGCAGGCGTTATCGACCTTAAACTAGAAGAGGTCGAAACTCCAGCCGACCTAACACGACCAAATGTAAATCTGGTTAAGATTAACGCAATCGCTAACAAAACTGGAATCACTAGTGTTGGCAGCAATGTCAGTGTCTTTGCCGATGTCGTTGGTGGTGTGGCAGGTTATGCTGGCGTAAACACGTATATCAATTCAACCAAGTTCTATCTCAACACTGCATCAAATAATAATTCTATTCTTCAAGGATATTATAGCGTCGGTGGTTTGATAGGCGAGAATCTTGGCAAACTTGCAGTCAGCGAACTGGTCTGCGACAACGATAGTCAACTCACTATCGACAAAGCAAACGGTGCATACATTCGTGGCGAAACTAACACAATCAGCGGTAACTATTTGGGTGCTAGAGGCAGCTATTTCGCAGGTGGCTTGATAGGTATCAACTATCAAGGTGCAGTGGAACACTGTCAAACTCACTTGTCGCTATACGATTGCGACGCTCAATTTGTGGGCGGAATTGTAGGTGGCACGCTAGGTGGTGCGTTCAACACAATGTATACGGCTAGTGCTATGCCAGTTTTGACCAAGGAAAACACTTATTCAGGCGGTTTTGCTGGCATCACATTTAACGCATTTAACAAAAACAAATTGCCAGTAGAAATGGCAAATAGCATTTGGCAGCAGTACATCAACAACTATATCAATGCTCAACCTAACTCATTGGTTGGCAAGATTAGTGTCGTGCTCAATCGTGTGGTTTGTGCACAGTATTACGACCATGCAAAACTGACAGAACTCAATGCTAACGAACACAACGGTTCGTTCATTGGATACTCAGCTCTCACTCAAAAGCAAACCGAGACGGACAGTGTGTTCTCGTATAGAGGCTCTCAACTAGACACACTCTATGCTTCTTCAAACAAGCCAACCAATTGCTTTGTTGACGGCACATACTATTATGACGAAAACAATAGCGTTGCATTTAATGAAATCGCTCATTTCGATCAGGAAGACGACATGTTCGATACAAAAATGTTGGATTTGAAGACAATGTCTATCGAAACATTGACCAACCGTGAGGAAGGTCACGAAGCTGATCAGCGTGCTGAATTCCAAAAAGTGTTCAGCGAATGGAGTCTAAACTACTGGACTGCTCTCGATGAAACCACAATTTATCCAAGACTATTGCAAATCGGTTTTGGCAGCGTGATCGAGATTGACTCGGCCAGTGATTTAAAATACATTGACCAAAATCCATCCGGTTCGTTCGTCATAACTCGTGACATTAATATGAATGGTGTTGACTTGGAAGACTGCGTAATCAGACAGACTTTCACAGGACGACTCATTGGTTACAAAGAAGACGGCAGCGCTCCTACAATCTACAATATGAGCATGAAAGCGACCTCAAACGACCCTTCATGCTTGGCATTCTTCCACGAAATCAAGAATGCAACAATTAGCAATATCAATTTCAGATACAAGAGCTTTAATGCCGACCAAAAAGGTGGCAATGTCGCAGGCGTAGTTGCAGTTGATTTAGGCGGTTCGACACTGTCGGAAATCACTGTTGGCTTCAATGGTAATTTCTCAAACTCCACTACACTCAAAGAATACGACATGACCCAAACATTAACTGCAATGAATGCTGGCAACGTGGGTGGTTTGGTGGCTGAAAGTAACGGCACCAACATTGTCAACTGTGAAGTGCGTATGAATATAAGTTCAGGCGCAGACAACACAGGCGGTTTGGTGGGCAGTGCACACACTGCTAGCAACTGGATCACTGCTGACGGATATGCACCAATTACAACTGTTGTAAGCAGCGTATACTTCGGCAACATTGACTGCACAACCGATAAGGCCGAAAACACTAAGGCAATCGGCGGCTTGGTGGGCAAACTCACCAATGGTGCAATCAACAATTCTCGCACATATTTGTTGAAAGAAAACAACGAAATCGATAAAGAAAAAGTTGCTAATATTACATTCAATCAATGCTACACTGGATGCAACGAATTGTATGTTGGCGGACTTGTTGGTCAGGCTGTGGCAGATATCAGTCAAAACAAAGAATCAATTGGCTTTACAAATTGTGAAGTGTTAACCAACATCACAGCATTGACTAATGCACAACAAGGCCAGAACATTTACATTGGTTATGTTGTAGGTCACGCAACTAGTGCAAGCTTCACAACAATTACAGTTCACAAAGACTGCAAATTAAATGCTTCAAACGGCCTTACACTTAACGACCTGTATTATGGTGGCATTAGTGGTTATGGATTTGACGTAACTATTAGTGAATCTACTATTCTATCGGAGATTACACTAAGTCGCATTAAGGCATTGACCATACACATGGGTGGTGCGTTTGGTCACATTATGAATAATGCAAGCAAAATCTCTGGCGTACTAGTGTCCAACACAATTTCTACTAAAGATTTGGTAGGAAAAGACGCAAAAATATACGTAGGTGGTATTGTTGGTGAAACGACAGTAGAAACCAAAACTGACGGTGTTATTGCAGTTCGCACCTCAGCACACTTCGGCAAAATAAATATTGGAAATTCAGAAACCGGAACATATTATGTTGGCGGAATTATCGGCTTTACTAATGGCGTGCAGATTGAAGCGTGCCAAACAGGTGCTGATATGATTATCGGCAACATAAAAGACTACGAGATTGCAGGTATAGTCGGATATATATCAGCTAGTGATGCAAAACCTGTGACAATTACTCGTTGCATAATGTTGTCATATTTCAAGCTTTCCAACCAATTGGTTCGCTCAAATAATTACTCCGTTGAAAGCGGAGTAGACCCAATCTGTATGGGTAATGTAGGCGATAGCTCAACTGGCAATATCTACAGTGCGGATTATAGTTTCATTGTTGCAAGACAAAACTATATCAAAAACAAGAATGATACTACAGGTTTCTTGACTAACATGCGTGCTGACCAATTGCTCGGCAAACTGACAAACAACGGCGTTGTGTTGTCATATGCAGTTAATGCGGCACTCAGCACAGATAAGACATCACTCAGCACAGATGATGCGTATGTTCTCAATCGAGCAGATAGAAACAGCGTAGGTGGACAATCTAATGTTTACGCTATGGGTGCTTTGCCTAATAACAAATCAACTAGCTATGTAATGCCATATCTCATAACTCTCGGTGAGAGAATGAGTGCGAATGAATTGTTTAAACATGGTTCAGTAATGAGGCCAAAAGTATTGACGGAAACTGATAATATCTTTACAGAAGAGAGTCAGATTTTTGTCGTATGGGATAATTTCACATTCAACGCAACTCCTGACAAACTCAACAGTCGAATTGTAGGCTGTGGCGTAACGTTTGAACTGGGTAGCAACTTTGTTCAAACTATTGGCGCTAGTGGTGCAATCTCAGGCGTGACATTCAGCGCGAAAGCCAACGTCAACGGAGTAAGGGTTTCCAACAACGGTGGCGTAATCGCCAACACAAACCAAGGTGTAATATTCGACTGCCATATGATTGACGAAATCACGATTGACAGTTCGACTATGACATCTGGCACAGACAAATTCGGTTGCGTGGTCGGTGTAAACAACGGCACAATCTTTGGATTTGGTAACGGTGCGAAATTCACACTCGGCAATGGCGCAAAACAATTCGTTTCGGGCATTGCTGTGACGAATAACGGCAGAATCGAAGGTTGCTATGTGACGGCAGACTTGACCGAAGTTGCACTCAACAATCCTAACACCGCAGGTTTGGTGCACACCAATCTCGGTGTAATCTACAACACCTATTTCGCAGGTGCATTGAGTGGCGGCGGCACTCTTGACGACGCTCTCGTCCTAAATCAAAACATCCGCACTGGCGGAGAAACTTGCTTGGCGACTATGGATGTGTTTACGCACAATGACGAAAACGGCAAACAAGTCGGACAAGAAAAAAATGTATACGTAGACTACTATGCTAACTGCAAAACAGGAGAACTAAGTACAACTACTACAACAAGAGCATTGTTTGAAAATGGTGGCGATGCTACACAACTGTTAGTCGGCAATATTTGGGCAACTCAGAGATATATTGGAAATGAAGCAACCAAAGGTCATTACGGTAATCTACAAAACGTTGGTAACACAATAATCGTTAACCTAAACTATGGTTATCCAATTATCAATATTGGAACAAGGATTTACAATTACAAAGATGTCGATCCGGATAGCAGCGGCTGGATAAAAGATGAAGATAGTCAGTATAAGTATATAGGTCGTGAGTCTGGTGATGGTTCTAACAAAAATCCTATTGAAATTATCAATCTTGGCGTGATGGACTACACTCGCAGCTTGTACTCGAACACAAACGTCAAAGAATACAAACTCACTCGCAACATTGTGATTGCGAACAACTCGACATATTCATTGTCAAATTATTGGAGCAAAAATGCTGACGATAACGACAGCTCGTATTATGGTGCTACGACAACATTCAAGCAGATATTTAATGGCAATGAAAAAATAATCTTCAACCTGTATGGTGGAGCATTATTCAACACGTTGGAAGAAAAGACAGAAAACAATACTCAAGTTGGCGGAATAATTAGCGATGTCAATTTGTTCAACTCATACTCTGGTGACTCAGGCAAGACTGTTTCAGGCGGCTTGGTTGGTAAACTGACATCAGGCACAGTGCAAAAGGTGAATGTTTATGGTGTGATCAATGCATCGGCTGCAATTGCTAACACAATGAGTGGCGGCACTATCACAGAATGCAAAATTCTTGCAGATCAGATCTCTGGCAACGAATCGACAGGTGGTGTGGTGCACACTATTTCTGGAGGTCGAATTACAAAATGTCAAGTAAGTGGTGCTGACAATCAAATTGAACCTAAGATTATTGGTGTTAAAGTTGGTGCTGCAGGTCTAGCATATTCGGCAACTGGCTCGGCAGTGTTGCAAGACAACACAGTTTCAGGTGTAACAATTCAAGCTGTCAGTGGCTTCACTGCGGGTGCAATAGCCAAATGCGATGCTAAGACAGTGGCGGAAGCGACGGACACAGATAAGTATGTTTTGTACAATAACAAAATCAGCGCTACTGTTGCAGGTGGCGGACATGTCGCAGGTTTGGTCGGACAACTTAGTGGCGGCAACATCGACAGCAATCACGCAACTGATGATAACGCAAAGATTGCACTACAAGGCACAGCTGCAACTTCTATTCTGGGTGGTCTAATTGGTCAATCGAACAGAACTGTAAACGGAACTGCAAAAGTAACTAACAACAAAGTCACACTTGGCATTGCTACTGGTGATAATGGTAATAATGCGGATAGTAAGAACAAACGTTTCGGTGGTTTACTTGGTGAAGACTTGAAAGAAATAACCTTTGAAGGCAACACAATTTCAGGCAAATTTGAGATGAACAAGAATGAAACTAGCAACGAAAGTATTTCGGGCGGTTTGACAAGCATTCCTGTAGCTTCAAAATTTAAAGACAACACAATTAGTTTGACAATTACAGACTTCTCTGCAAATCAGAGCAGTGCAATGGGTGGATACTTTGGCAAAGTTGGTAGTGACTACAGCCTCAGTGATAGCGCAACACAAACAACTGACAACACACCAGTTGTGTTCGATGGCGATGGCAATACATCCAATGTCCCTAACTATACGAACACCAACTTGCTAACTGCCAAGGCTCAATTCCAAGGCGTGTTCAATGTTGGTCTACAAGTGGGATATATGACCGCTTGGAACCGTGCAGCTTTGGATTCTACGAGTAGCAATGTTAACAAGAGTACTATTGCCATCGGATTTAAGAATGTGGGCGGTATGGTTGGTAAGATTGAAAAACATACGGAGACGATTTCAAATCTGGAAAGTAAAGGCATTATCAAATCCATGTCTAAAATGATTAATGGCGAGAGTGCTCCATCCAACTTTGGCGGATTGTTCGGTGCTATCAATGATAAGAGCAAGGTTACACTTAGCAATTTGACGAACGGATGCAACATTGAAACTCTAGGCACTGAGATAGATTCACACGCCAATTTGGTTGGCGGTATTGTCGGCAAACTTGGCGCAGTGCCAAAATACTACTCAGCTAAGAAATCCACAGTCAACTCAGAAGTGAAATTTGGCGGCGAAAGCGGTTATGACACTCAGGAATACACGATTGAAAATTGCGCATCTACAGCAAAAATTCAAGGTAAATATTATGTGGGCGGCATTGTTGGTTCATTAGCAACGCAAGGCGCAGAATTAAGCCTTAACAGTTTGGAATCTAGTGGCGAAGTTAAAGGCTACGGTGTAGTCGGCGGCATTCTTGGCTTGACCTATACACCAGGTGATAAAGACACAACTTTGAAAATCGCAAAACTTACCAATCAGGCCAAATTGGATATTGTAAACGTTAACGACGGCGGAGATTACTTTGGCGGAATTACAGGCACAATATTCAGCACAAATCGTATACTTTACACTTCAGTTAAGACCGGTGAAGACGGCAACGAAACTAAGGTTTGCGACTTCGATGGCTTGACAAATAGCGGTAAGATTATTGGCGGTAACTACACGGGCGGATTGTTCGGTAAAATCGTTTCCACTAGCGGCAGTATCAAAGGTTTCGTAGGCGTTGCGGCTGGAGGCAATGTGACCGGTAAGGATTACGTCGGTGGCATAATGGGCGAATATACAATCGACCCTAACTTGCCAAATGGCACTGTATTTACAATCTCGGACATAACTTCGGGAGGAACACGCAAAGGTCAAAACTACGTCGGCGGATTGTTCGGCAGACTTGACTTAACAGGTTATGAATACAACGAAAACGGCGAACTACAAGAAGTCGGTTTATATACTAAAAATATCTATGCAAGGATTAGTAATATAACCAATAATGCAATTATTGAAAAAACTGCGAAAGGTGATGAGTATATTGGTGGCATTATAGGTGAACTTGATGCACACAACGCTATAGTAGATATTACTCCACTAAACGATGGTGAAAAATCATTGATTAACACTAGAGCAGTTAGTGGCGGCGGCTATACTGGTGGCATATTTGGCAATGTAAAACTAAATAACGAAATTACAGTCAATAAGCAAGATGCGGCTGGAAATGTCGTAGAAGAAAATTTCCATTCAACAATTACAGACCTGCATAACACAGGTACGATTACAGGTACAGCTGATTATGTGGGTGGCGTAATAGGATATCTAAACTACACGGACAGTAAAGCTGTTGGTTATACAGTTTATAACCTTGTAAACGGTGGTGTAGTTAATGCATCAGATGCAAGCAATGTAGGCGGTATCTTTGGCAGCGTTAAGAACTATAACATCTACGGCATAAGTGAAGAAAGTATTGATAAACAATACACTAAACAGATATTCAAAAATACAGCTTCAGTAAAAGGCAGATCCAATGTGGGCGGAATTATTGGATATACTGCAAATGATGTGTCTAACCTAAATGGTAAGTTGCTTCCTGGAAGCTACGGCTATAATGTTTTATATGAAGTAGACAATGTTGGCAATTTAGTCGTTAATTCAACTGGAGAAAAAGCGGGAATTGGTGCAAATATTTCGAACACGGGTTCCGTTACTGGTAAAAACGGCGGAAACAATGTTGGTGGGTTCATTGGTTGTGTAACTAGTGACCCTAATGGCAAAGTACAAACTAGCGGCAAAATAGATTATTTGTTCGCTACATCCGAATTAGAAGTGCATGGTGGAACAAACGTAGGTGGCGTAATTGGATATTATAACTGTCCAAACGATTCATATTTAACATTTACTTCACGTTCAAATATGGTTGAAGGTGGCAGTAATGTCGGTGGACTAATTGGTCGATTTAAATTAACTACCTCAAACGCTCCTAAGTTCATAAATAAACTTACATATGTTGGCAATGGAACTATTTCAGGTGAAAAATCTGGAGAATATGTTGGCGGTTTAGTAGGATATATCGAGACTACAGGTTCAAATACAACTATTGATCTAGGATTTGAGTTCAAGACGGCTGAAAAAGAAATATTATCACAACCAGATACTCCAGCAATTGTTGCGGTGGATACAATCTCTGGTGGAAGTTATATTGGCGGCTTGTTGGGTTATGGTGAAAATATCAACATAAAAAATGCCAAAGTCACATTCGGAAGCATAAATGGTAATCAACATGTTGGTGGATTGGTCGGATCTGTGAAAGATGTAACTATCACCAACTGCTATCTCTTGGGGAACAACACGCAAACATCAACAGCAACAACAATCGGAGAATTAGGTGCTAGCTACGATGTTGGCGGTCTAGTAGGCAAAGCAAACCATATCGAGACAAATTACGTGTTAATCGATGGAATGGAAATTTGCGGAGTTGAATCCGTTGGCGGATTGATAGGTTCAACTAATTCATCGGGCAATTCACCTATAAATAAAATTTCCCAATATGTATATGTGATGAATTCTAAAGTATCTGGTTCAAATATGGTTGGCGGCATTATCGGCTCTTCATGTGAAACAAGCTTGTCTCGTGCAAAAGCAGGACTTAAATTATTGTCCGGAGAAAGCAATGTTGGTGGCGTCATTGGTAAGGCGGAATCAACAGAAATTGATAATCCAAGGTTCACAATTGAAGAACTTTCAGGCAGTGAGAATGTTGGCGGCCTAGTCGGCTATTATATAGCATCTGCTGGTGTGTATAGTTACGGTAAGTTTAAGCTTGGCTTTGCGTCATTAGCTGGTGATGCTGGTTATCATATTGGTACATTTACATGTGGGAGGAATGATAATTACACAGCAGGCAATTCAATTGGTATTCTAGACGTAAGTGACGGTGGCTGCACAAGCTTAAAGCTTCAAGCACCAAAGATAGATGATGGTGGAACGTCTATTGGTAAATATACAGTAGGTACTATCATAGATCAATTCTATGTTAAGACCACTGCATTCGATGGCACAACATTGAGTTCAACTTATGCAAACAAAACGACGATGACTATAGATACTATCAGTCAGGGAAAAACTTATCCTTATGGTCAAATAAAAGATACTAACAATTTAAGTAACACAGAGATTATGCATGCGAATGATGCAGACGAAAGTATGCTATATTCAAAACTAGAAAGAGTATCACCTGTGAAACTAACTCTTACTTATGGCGTGACCATATCTCAGTCAGGCCCTAAGACTTGTGCTGTCAACGACTCCAACCGTCATTATTATACGATCTATACATACAAAGCAGCTGTAACATATGCCGGAGAATTTAATGACGAACCTAAATCTAACGATATTAGTGGAACGTCAACGGGTGGTTCGTATGGCACTTGCAACCAGAATGAGAATGGAGAATGTACGGCTGAACCAGTGGATAAGTATGCACGTGAATCCGTGACAATCAAAACTAACTATAAATATGAATATGTGCTAGATGAGGTACAGTATACTTTACAAAGTTTATTGCAGTCTTACTTGCCAGTATATGAAGAGGACGGCATCATATGGAATGCTCCTAGAGCGGAAGGCTCCACGGTTACTGTTATGAATAAAGTTACCGAAAAGATGATATTGGAATTAAATATTAACTAGTGAAACACTTTTAATTTAGGTTCTAATAACATTAGACTTCTATAAAATATCTTAACACACAAAAAACGGAGATTGCTCTCCGTTTTTTTTGATTGGCATTGGTGAGGCGACTTAGTGCTAGAGTGGGCAAATAGGACTCTAATTCGCTTTTAGTTTTGCATTACATAATTAATGAGATAAAAATATTTATTTGCGAATTATTCTATTATTTGTATTTAATTTATTGAATAAATTGTGGTAATTTAATTTGTATCAATTTAGCTAATGAAGATTTCAATTTATAATTAATCAAATAAAAAACGACCTTTTTAGGCCGTTTTTTAATGTAAATTATTCAACTTTTTTAAATATTTTTAAATAATATTAAGATTTCAAAAAATAATTTATAATTAATATTTATAATTAATCTTGTAATTTATTTTTAATTATATTTTTTTGAATTTTAATTAAATAGATACATTTAATCTAAATTATCTACTAGCAATTTCTTCACTGGTTCGTGGACGGACTACAACGTTTTGGAATCTAACGGTGATGAAATCGAGATTGTTAAATGGGAATGCTTTTAGTGAACTTGCCAACTTTTCGGTTTTAGTCAATTCGTTGGTTTCGTCTTTTGATTTAAGTTTTGCATTTTTGATGAATGTGTTAATCAAACGCATGAAGTGAATCTTGTAATCGTTTGAGTAAATGCGTTGGTTCTCTTGTTTGCTCAGCTCTTCTTGAAAATCTGGAATTACTACACTAACAAGGTCACAAGCATCAGAATAAAGCAACTCGGATGTATAAGTTTCAGGGTCTGCAACGTATGAGGCGGTCTTGCTAACCAAGATTCTGTTGCCACTGACTGGCTCATTGCACACGATGTCAACTGAGCCCAAATATTTCTTTTCCTTGCCGTTATACATTGCATCGCTAACAAACCTGTGATGCTTTGCCATGGAGCCTCTATCTTTTCTGTCTTTATACATATTTTTTCTCCTTATAAAGTGCTTGCAGATGAAACGAAACTGTCGAATTCCACTTTAGTGCCTACCTTGTAAACAGGTTTATAGTTGGCAGACAAACTCTTGATTGACACCCGCTCCATAATCATTGGATTAATGCCCATAGCTTCGCAATGCTCACGAACAATTCTGTCAAAGTTGCGGTTGACATAAACTCGTTGGTCAGCGATATTGCCAGCACTTTGCACTTCGGAATTCAGTTGTGCCACACTGTTAACAAGCATTTCGCAAACATGGTTAAAGTCAACGTTGGTAGGATAGTTGTCATTCTTCTTTACAAAATAGTTTTTAAAATTGCCTCTTGCACAGCCTGAAAACTCTACACTCCCGAAATACACTTGATATTTAGTGCCACGGCTGTTGGCAGCCACCTGTCTAACTTCACGTTTTTTTGCTTTTGAAATTCCGTGTTCATTTGTCCAATTTCCATTTGCTATATTATTTACTCCTTTCATATTTTTCTAGGCTTTTAATGTCTTTTACTCTGATTTGGTCTGGTTTGAATTCGGCTGGCATTAGCGATCCCGGTGCAAACCCTTCCGCCATTTGCATATTGCCATTAGCTGACGTAAGCGTAACTAGTTGCAATGATTTTGGATCCATGAGATATCTGCGAATGGTGTTTCTAATGATGGTTTCCGATTCAGTGTTCAAAAACTTTCGTAAATCATCGCCAGCGTAACTCGATGACGCTTCTGCCACCTTCTTGACTGCACGAATCAAAATCTCAACAAAACGCTTGTAGTCAAAATCTTCCGGGCAGTTAGAGTTCCTGCATACAAAATAGTGTTTGTATTTGGTAGGGCAATCTTTCAGTGGCACCGTGTATACATAGGTGTAACGGCGTTCTGAACAAGCCTCACGCATGGCAGCTCGATAACCTTCAGCCCGTTTCTTGTAGCTAAACGAATTGTCAAGATTGTTACTTCGTTGTGGGTATTTTGACATATCTCCCCCTAAATCTCATCCATTCTAACACACATGTGGCACGATTTCAACCCGTTTTGCGAAATTTGTCAACAAAATTTTCACTTTGTATTCTTATATAACTATATATATAGACATATTTTCATTAATAAAGGGCAAAAATCTCAATGCTATGAGCACGCTAGGTTTGTAATATTTTGCGTAGAACATTTAAAAAATATTTTGTTCCAAAACAACATTTTTGGGGCATAAGTCACTCTTTTTAAAAGTTTTTGCAAAAGATTTTAAGACCTTTTTGAGCCTAAAACAGCTATTTATGCGGGTTTTGGCTGGTTTTGACGAAATTTTAAAAAATTTTTCAAAAAAATAAAAAAATTTTCAAAAAAGTGTTGACAAAGGTTTTTTAATGTGTTATATTCGTAAAGCATTCACCAATGAGGCAACAGCCAAACGGAGAATGCGAGTACAATGACAACTGCATATTAGTAAAAGGTAAAGACGAAAATATTTTACAAATATACGACACGAAGTAAATTTTTATTATCGTGAGTAATAAGCATTAATTATACAACAATATAATTAAGCCGTGTAAAATTGCGAATTTTTAGCTAAGTATAACAAAGATAATTTTAGGACGATCAAGCTACAAAGAGCGTATGGAGGATGCCTTGGCACTAAACGCCGATGAAGGACGTAACAAACTGCGAAAAGCCACGATCAGCTGTTAATAAGCATTATCAGTCGTGGATATCCGAATGTGGAAACACACTTGGTTTAATAGCCAAGTATCATAACAAGAATACATATTGTTATGAGGGGAACCTAGGGAACTGAAACATCTAAGTACCTAGAGGAAAAGAAAGTAAATTAACGATTCCCAGAGTAGTGGTGAGCGAAATGGGAGGAGCCCAAACCAGTGATAGTAATATCGCTGGGGTACGGACCGCATCATAGAATGTAGAGCATAGACGAGGATAGTTGGAAAACTGCACAACATAGGGTAATAGTCCCGTAGTTTAAATGCAAAGCATATTAGCGGTATCCAGAGTAACACAGGACACGTGGAATCCGGTGTGAAGATATGAGGACCATCTCATAAGGCTAAATACGATTTAGTGACCGATAGCGCATAGTACCGTGAGGGAACGGTGAAAAGAACCCCGGGAGGGGAGTGAAATAGAACCTGAAACCATATGTTTACAAGCAGACAACGCACTACGGACTTGTCCAGTGCTATGTCGTACTTTTTGTAGAACGGGCCGGCGAGTTATTGTATGTAGCAAGGTTAAGCATTTAAGATGCGGAGCCGAAGGGAAACCGAGTCTGAATAGGGCGATTTAGTTGCATATAATATACCCGAAACCTGATGACCTACCCATGAGCAGGCTGAAGCGGTGGTAACACATCGTGGAGGGCCGAACACACGCCTGTCGAAATAGTCGGTGATGACTTGTGGGTAGCGGAGAAATTCCAATCGAATCAGGATATAGCTGGTTCTCCTCGAAATAGCTTTAGGGCTAGCCTCTAATGAAAGATAGTAGGGGGTAGAGCACTGAATGGATGCGGGGCCTTCGCGGGCTACCAAGTCTTATCAAACTGCGAATACCTACGAATTGATATTAGGGAGTCAGACTACGAGAGATAAGTCCCGTGGTCAAAAGGGAAAAAGCCCAGATCTACAACTAAGGTCCCAAAGAGTTGGTTAAGTGTGGAAGGATGTGCAAGCGCATAGACAACCAGGATGTTGGCTCAGAAGCAGCCACTCATTAAAAGAGTGCGTAATAGCTCACTGGTCGAGTGAGTGTGCGCCGAAAATAAACGGGGCTAAACCAACCACCGAAGTTTGGGGATTGATAGCAATATCAATCGGTAGAGGAGCAATCCATACGGGCTGAAGCACTATCGTAAGGGGGTGTGGACTGTATGGAAGAGAGAATGCCGGCATAAGTAGCGAGAGCGTGGTTATAATCCACGCCGTCGAATGTCCAAGGTTTCCTGGGGAAGGTTTGACCACCCAGGGTAAGTCGGGAACTAAGCTCAGGGCGAAAGCCGTAGGCGATGTACAACTGGTAGACATTCCAGTACCACTTAATACTGATAAAGAGTCGATGCAGGGACGCAGAAGGATAGCATATCCGCACGAATGGAAATGTGCGGCTAAATCATGAGTGTGATAAGAGAGTGAAGTACATCTTATTGATAAGCACAGGTGATGATGGCGAGTGAAATTAGTAACGAAGTATGTGAATTCACGCTGACGAGAAAAGCTGCTAGATAAGTATTGAGTGCCCGTACCACAAACCAACACAGGTGGACGATGAGAGAATCATAAGACGGACGGGAGAACCTTTGTTAAGGAACTCGGCAAAATGACCCCGTAACTTCGGGAGAAGGGGTGCCTATGGCAACATAGGTCGCAGTGAAACGGCCCAAGCGACTGTTTAACAAAAACACAGGTCTCTGCAAAATCGTAAGATGATGTATAGGGGCTGACGCCTGCCCGGTGCTGGAAGGTCAAGGTGAATCGTTATCCGCAAGGAGAAGCGACGATCTTAAGCCCCAGTGAACGGCGGCCGTAACTATAACGGTCCTAAGGTAGCGAAATTCCTTGTCGGGTAAGTTCCGACC
>CAKVHC010000006.1 GCA_934747805.1 uncultured Clostridia bacterium
CAATTTACTACATTATTTAGTCTTTGTCAAGGGTTTTTTACAATCTTTTTTACTTTTTTGCGCCTTTTTTACAAAAATAAAAGGCTGGACGCCTTTTATTTCAGATTTTTACGTATTTCATCGGCTTCTTTTGGTGGAATAAAGTCCAAAAGAGAATATCTACAACGGTTCATATCTACCTTCTCTTCATCGTCAAGTTGCAGCAAAATGTCGACATTGTTGTAGTATAGATTAGCAATAGCCTTGCCCATCATAGTGTCATCTGGCATCAAAAAGCCTGTAACAATCGTGATGCTTCCGAAAGATGTGTTTTTTGCGGTGGACATCAATTTCTTTACAACTGGCAAATCTAGTTCATCCATCATTACACAGGTTGCCAAACTATCAAGATTATCTGCCACAAAAACCACTTTTTCGCCAAGACCGGCGCACACTTTTGCATAATTCATTGCCAAGAAGGCCGTACGTTGCTGTTCTCTAAAACTGTCTTCTGCACTGGCAGTAAACTGAGTCACATCGTTGTTATTTAAAATTGGGCTAAATCTGTTTTTAGCTATGTTAAGATAAATCACTTTGCCGCCAAAAACTGATTGGACGTTGTCAGCCACATCTGCTAGAGCTTTGCCAAGCCCACGAGTTGTCTTTGATACAACGGCAGTGGTCGAGCCGCAATAGATAGGCATTTTATACAATGCATTGATGACAGAGTTGTCAACAGGCTTTAGCATTAGTTGTTGAGTCATTGAAGCAGCAGGCAGTTGGTCAAAATCTACTCTTGCCCTTGAGTATTCATCCAGAGTCAAATTGTTGATAGAATGAATTTCTGCAACCAAGAATGGTTGACCGTCAGCCACTTTTTCCACTTCGCAGTCGATATGGTCGCCATTTCTGAGATTGAATCTCTCAACCATTTCCATATTAATGACATATTTATCTGCTGTATGCTCAACACTGGCACTACGCACAAACGCTATCCCACTAACTAGCACTTCGACATAGCCTGTGATATGTTTTCGCTCAGTGACAGTTGCACCAAATGTGTATGCTGGTTGTTCAAGCACCAACTTAGTCGAAAGAATATTAGATTCGTCAATAGTCTGTGCGCCCATTTCCTTTTCCACAGGAATAATACGAACAACACTATCTACTGGAGTCAATGTTTTTGGCGGACGGCCCTGTCGCACTGCCGGTTTGTAAGGTGGCTTCTTGCCAGTCATTATGTCCGTCATTTCGCTGATCAGTTTAGCTTTGGTCAATGTGGTTGGGCGAAAAACACCAATGCGTCTGGCGATATTTCTCAGTTGATAAATGCTAACTTTTTCCAAATCTTCTATCATTTCCATACAACTTTTTCCTTAAACATTATATATATAACAAAAATGTCGAAAATTGTAAATTGATTTTTGAACAATTATATTAATTTTTTACAAAAATATTTAAACGTAAACAAAAAAAGGGCTAACAGCCCTTCGTTATTTATGGTCGTGGCAATGGTCACAGCCACACTCATCGTCGTCGTAATCGCAATCGTCGCCGCAGCCGCACTGGTCATGGTCATATGCCAACGCATCATCAATTTCGTCTTCGCTATTCACGAATGTGGCGTACAAATCTAGGCGTGGACGCATCTCGCCAAGAGCTTTGAGCTGCGCATCAATGTCTTCGTCTTCTTCATCCACATTTAATAGATAAGTGCGTTTTTCATAGCCACCATACTTTTTCTTGCGGTCTAATAACAAATTATTAAACTTGGTTTGGTCATAGCCTTTAAATTTGGCAATGGCAAAAACCAACTCAGCAATGTCTGCCAGTTCGTCCATCCCTCCAGTTTCAGTGTATCTAGCGACGTATTCGTCCAAACTAATCTCTAGTTCACTAATATATTCGTGGTCGTTCAATGTGCGTGTGTGTGGCTTGCTGCCCTTTTCCTTTAAAATTTTAGGCACATTGTCCTTAACTAATTGATTGTATACATTATGTTCCATATTTTCTCCGCAAGTTCATTTTAGCACAAAGATAAGCAAATTACAACAGTATGCAAAAGTTTTTTGTTAGATATTTTTGTTCTGTCGATAGTTATTGATTTTTGTCGAACAATGTGATAAAATGGAAAACGTGTTCACAAGGAAGGTCGCATACATTTTAATAACCACTATTTGCATAGCAGTTATGTCTGCTTGTGCAGTTTTATTACTCAAAAATAGGTCTTCTAGTGATGATTATGGCAACTTATCTTTATCTTGCAATCAACTCACCGTTGGCAAGGGTACAAATTTACGCTTTGATGAAGATTTCTTCCATTTCACGAAGGGCAGCAAGACTACTCCAACTTTGACGTGCGACAAACTGACCGTGAATGACAACACAGTTGTCTGTGACAATGTGGGTTCATTCAAACTTAAATTCACAACCGAGAACTCCAAGTCCACTTTAGTGCTTAACGTTAAACGTAGCTCAGTAGTCGACTATGTGACTTTCAGAAAGCATGAATTGACGCTGTATTCCAACTCAACTAGTGTGTGCAATATATTGAGTTTCAACAAGTCTTCCAGCAATGTGTTTGACAAAGATCTATCTGTCAAGTCAGACGAAGACATTTGTACTTTGGATTTATCCAAAATGGAATTTAACACTCATAATACTGGCACGACAAGGCTTGAGGTCGAACTGGTTTCAAGTTTCGGCTGTGTTGTCTATGACTATGTCGACATAAATGTCGTTACAAAACCGCCTGTTAAAATAGCCCTGGAAACGTACGAGGAAAATCAACACATTATATCGTCCGTAAATACTCGTCTCAAGGTGCACTACTCTGTCTTGCTTGGTGATGACTTGGCGTATAATCAGCTGCTTGACGTGACTATTTATTCTGCTGGCGTCGATGTTACTAGCAGCGTCTGCTTTGCGATTGACCGTGCAAACAATATCTCATTCGAGTTTGTTGATTGCGGAGAATACGAATTCGTCGCACACGCTGTCGAAGACAAAAGTGTTGTTGTAAGGCTTTTCTTCACTATTTGTTGATATCTGTCCCACTAATTAATAAAAATTAATGAATTTTTTGCGAAATTTTTAGAATTATGGTTGACAAAGTGTTTTTTATTGGGTATATTAGAAAGGTAACTCAGTTTATGGGGGATTAGCTCAGCTGGCTAGAGCGCCTGCCTTGCAAGCAGGAGGTCATCGGTTCGATTCCGATATTCTCCACCACTTTGTTAACCTAAAACGGCATTTAGTTATGCCAAATCACTAATGGAATGTAGCTCAGCTGGTTAGAGCGCTGCCCTGATAAGGCAGAGGTCGATGGTTCAAGTCCATTCATTCCAACCAAATGAGTAGCGTTAGACCCGCTACTTTTTTGTTGTTTTTCCTCTGCCTTGCAACGCTTTCAGCGGTGCGCAGTGCGTTTAGCACTGTATCAGGGCACGCTGCCCTGCCGACCTTTCGGTCGATTGCTCGTTAGAGCAAATAATGCAGAACACTTTGTTCACCTCAACTATTTGGCAGTTTCACCAAAATTCAGAAACAAAGGTTACGGCACGCAAATAATGAACTGGGTTATGAAAAAGTTCGGCAATAAACCAATTGTGGCTGATGTGGAAATTGAAGACGAAAACAGCAAAAATAATGCTCAACGCACCAAACGAATGAAATTTTATAACCGTTTTGGGCTACACAAAGGCAAGCGTCGTTTCTATTGGAATGGCACAGAAATGTGTTACATTCACACGGGCGAAATCGTTGCGGACGAATTTATGGAATACATCATTAAATTGTTTCCAACGATCACCAACATAAGTGAGTTAAATGAAGAATAGCGTTTACTCATTGATCAAACAAATGAAACTCAAATTAATACAGCAAAAAAGACCGACTTGTGTCGGTCTTTTTTATATCTCAGTTCGGTTTTTCAATGCACGAGAAAGAGTAAGTTCATCAGCGTACTCAAGTTCACTGCCCATTGAAATGCCGGTAGCCAGGCGTGTCACTTTCACGCCCAATGGCTTCAAGAGGTTGGCAATGTACATTGCAGTTGCCTCGCCTTCCACGTCCGGATTGGTTGCAATGATAACTTCTTGAATGTGGTCTTTTTGAATGCGCATAAGCAGACTTTTAAGATTCAAATCGTCTGGACCTTTGTTGTCCAGCGGACTGATGACGCCATGCAACACATGATAAGCGCCTTTAAAATCACGCACACGGTCAAGTGCATTAATATCCTTTGGCTCAGTGACGACGCATATGATTGGCTCATTTACGCCACGTGCACAAGCGTCGCAGATTTCTTTATCAGTAAAGTCGCCGCAAATTGCACAAGTGTGAATTTTGTCCTTAGCATCTGCAATGGCCTCGCTAAGATTATGCACCCACTCTGCGTTGCCGTTTATGATTGAATACGCATAGCGTTCTGCCGTCTTTTTACCCACTCCACCAAGTTTGGTGAGTTCGTTGATAAGTCGTTCCAATGGCTCGACAAAGTTTTTCATTACATCAAGCCCCCAAGCATTGACGAATAAGGTCCCATAACTTTGGACTCAAGTTCTTCCGCCTTTTTGGTCGCATCGTTAATAGCTGCCACGATCAAATCTTCCAACATCTCCACATCGTCTGGGTCAACAGCTTCACGTTTAAGTTTGACTCCAGTGATTATCTTTTTGCCAGTCATAGTCACTTCAACCATTCCGCCGCCAGCGTTGCCTGTAACTGTTTCGTTAGCCAAATTCTCTTGTGCTTTTTGCAAATCTTCTTGCATTTTGCGTGCTTGTTGCATAATTTGTTGCATATTGCCGCCAAAACCGCCTCTAAAATTGTTCATAATTACTCCTTATTCTAGTTTGAAATTATTTGGGAACACTGTCCTTAAATCTTGGATCAAGTCATCCGCAGACTTTTTGTCTTCGTCATACATAAACTGCAAGCCTGTAACGTTCTCAAAACGCTGCTTGGTGAGTTTGAGCAGAACGCCCGCACGCTCGCTGTCGTTCAAAATCTCTCGACTCGACCTGTCCGACACATACAGATATAGTATTTCGCCCCTTTGCTCCACTTTATAGATATTCTTGCATGCGCTGGCAAGTGCGAAATATTTTTCATCTTTGATTGCCAAAAGCACTTCACCCCAACGTTTTTGAATGGAATCGTTGGCTATAGGTGGGGCTTTTGGTTGACTGGGAGTGGATGATTGAGGCACAACTATTGGTGCAACTCCACTTCCGCCTGCACGAATGCACGCCGACTCGAACAATAGTTGTGGGTCGAGCGAAAATTTTAAATCCATCTCCACACTTGACAGTGTGTTGAATGCGTAGGTCAGGCGTTCCTTGTCTATGTTCTGTACAAAATCATTTATAGCGGTAAAGTTTTTATTTGTCAAATGTAATAGAGCTAAATCTTTAATTCCGCCTTTGATAAGAATGAAATCTTTGATAAGATTGCACAAATCCTTTAAAAGTATGTTTATATTCTTGCCAGACTTTTTCAGAGTATCCACTTCGACAAACACTTGCTTGGCATCACCGTCAAAGATTGCCTTAACTACAGGCATGAGCATATCTATGCTAGATTTGCCAACGATTTTGAGAGTGCTGTCCGCCGTCACCTTGCCTTCACAGAATGCCACCACCGCATCGGCTATGCTAAGCGTGTCACGCACACTGCCGTCGCCTGCTGTGGCGATAATTTCAAGGCTCTCATCGTCATAACTGATGTGACTGTCATTAAATATACGTTTGAGTAAATCTATGAGCAAGCTAGTGTCAACGAGATTAAACTCAAACTTGATCACACGAGATAAAATGGTGGCTGGCAACTTATTCATTTCCGTAGTACATAATATGAATACTACATTCTCAGGTGGCTCTTCAAGTGTCTTGAGCAAGGCGTTGAACGCACTGTCCGTCAACATATGCACTTCGTCGATGATATACACTTTTCGTCTGCCCACAATAGCAGGATATTTCACGCTCTCACGAAGATCACGGATTTCATCAACACGGTTGTTGCTGGCAGCATCAATTTCCAAAATATCTGTGTTGTTGACTTGAGCCAGACCCTTGCACACTTCGCACTCGCCACAAGGTGAGCCGTTTTTGTTATGCAAGCAGTTGATAGCCCTGGCAAAGATCTTGGCGCAAGACGTTTTGCCTGTTCCCCGACTGCCTGTAAACAGATATGCGTGGCTGATCTCGTCTTTTATGACTTGGTTCTTAAGCGTGGTGACAATGTTGTCCTGTCCAATAACTTCATCGAAAGTCTTTGGTCTGTATTTTCTGTACAATGCCAAATGCATATCTACTCTCCTTTCAAAACTTTATCTTTGTTCTTGGTTAAAATTCGTTTGATTGCTTGCAATCGGTTATCCACTTTTTTGCTGGTGATGTGCATAAACAAAGCAATTTCATCGTATTTATAGCCAAGCAAATATTTTTGTAAAATTCTATAATCGTCATCATCCAACAGCGATTTAATCACTACTGCTCGAGCGTGATTTGACTCTCTTTTCATCATATCTGCGACGAAATCTTGGTCGCTCACCGCCACAATCAGTCCGCTTTCATCCCCGTTTATGAGTGCACCTTCGCTATCGATTCCTATAGCTGAATTAAGCAGCAAACATTTCTGTCTGTTTTGCCTTTTGTACGCCGACAAAAGTTTGCTCTGAGCACATAATCGCACGAAACTTTTAAAATTATCGTTCTTACTGCTGTCAAACAGGTTGATCGCTTGAATTAGTCCTAGCATAGCCTCTTGCATAAGGTCGTCGCCGTCCATCCCGGTGAGGAAATATTGACGGCAAAGTGCTTTTAGCATAGGTCGAAACTCGTTAATTATCTCTTCAATTGCGAGTTCGTCGCCCTGTTTGGCACGGTCTAATGTTGTCATCACATTCTCCTTTGACGCACAGCTTCGTAGACTGCAATTGCTGTAGCATTTGATGCGTTTAGGCTATTTATCTTGCCATACATTGGCAGGCTCAACACTCCGTCACAAGTCTTTCGTGTGAGTTCATGTACTCCAAAACCTTCCGAACCAACGACCAGTGCAATGCCACCTTTTAAGTCGGCCGAATAAATGTCTTGTCCGTCGGCTTCTAGGGCGTAGACCCAGATATTTCTCTCTTTGAGTTGTCTAATCGTTTCATTAAGGTTGGTTACCATTGCAATTTTGACATTGGCAATTGCGCCAGCACTGGTGGAATACACCGTTTCGTTCACTGGACAAGCACGATTCTTTGGTACGATTATTCCGTCCACCCCAGCACATTCGCATGTTCTGATGATTGCTCCCAAATTATGCGGATCTTGAATGCCGTCGAGTATCACCAAAAAAGGCTGTTCTTTGGTGAGCAAATCTTCAAGAGCAAAATATTTATATTCTGGCACAAATGCAACCATGCCTTGCGTCTTTTTAGATTTTGTAAGACGTTGCATTTGTTCTTCGTCGATTATCTCCACCGCCACTTTGCTAGCAGTTGTCAAATCCAAAAGTTCTCGGTCAAGTGGTCGAAGAGATAGCACTTTCTCCACCTTTTTGCCACCACGCAAAAGCTCGGTGATGGCGTTGCGTCCACTAATTATCATTTTATCTCTCCTATTCCGATTTTAATTAGTTCGTTCATTCGGTCATACTGCTTGGTCAAATATAAATATCCGAACAACGCTTCGAGTGCAGTCGCCATTGTGTATTCGGCAATGGTGCAACTCTTAGGCACATTGTTTGGGCTAATGTTCCTAGCACGCATTACAATATCGTGTTCACGCTCGCTTAGTGCTGGCGTAATTTTATCAAGCGTGCGAGCCTGTGCTTTTGCACAAACATAAAGGTTGGCCAAACGATTGAGTTTGCCCGCCAAAAAGTCGTGCTTTTCAGCCAGTGCCGACCTAACAATCACGCTATACACACTGTCACCCACGAATGCCAACACACTGGCAGACGTGAGATAGTAATCTTTGTCCAAGTTTTCCATATATACTAAGTTTAACACAATAATACTAAATTGTAAAGGTAATATTTTCGCAATATTGTTAAGAAAATGAAAAAAAATTGTAATATTCTTTTGACAAAACATTTTCGTTTGTGAGAAAATAAACTTGAACGAAAGGAGCAAACACGTGAATATACTACAAGAGTTGCATCTAGCGGATGTCCAACTGAAAAAATCTATCATACAAAGAATTATCATTTTTATACTGCTCATTGCATTCATTGTGTTTGCAGAATGGTTCTTCTATTGGTACGTTTGCCAAGCCATTACAGACAATTCATCACAACTCATTCACCCAAGCACTAGCGCCGTGTCGTACTACAAGAAAGTAGATGACGATAACTACACTTGCTTTTTCAAAATAGGTGGCAAATGGGTAAGATATGTGCATGTATCCGAGTCTATGGTATCGCAAATTCAGACTGAATATGATGCCAGTAACAATAGTGATTTGTTCGTCAACAAAATCGCCAGTCCGTTCGACATTGGTCTGATTAATGGCGTGCACAAAACCGTTTACATGATTGTATTGGGTGGCGGAATGGCTCTCATACTTGAACCAGTACTTAGACGCAGACAAAATCGCCGTGAGGTACTCACATTCTGTGAAATGTATCACATGGATGAAAACAGTGAAGAATTTGATCAAGGCACATTAGAAACAATCAGCGAATATCAGAAGTTGTGCCGCAGCAAAGAATTGACTCAACAAGAAAAAATGAACAAATTATTCTTGTCTGAGCGTTTGGTTTTGCCAGAGAAAGCCAAAGCTCGTGAAAAGAGATTTGCCATTCAAACACTCAAAGCAAAGCGTAAAGCCGAGCTTGAAGCTATCAAAGAAGATAACCTTATTCAACAAGAACGCTTGGAACGACTCAAACAAGAAAAAGCGGAAAAAGAACGCAACGAGAACAACGCTCGTATCAAACGTGAAAAAGCTAAGAAAAACAACGCCAAGCAGACCTATCTTGACGAACGTAGACGTCTTGACGAGATTATGTTGGTGACAAAGAAAGACACCATTCCTCAAATCAAGCCTGATATGACTCCTGACGAAATTGCCGAAGTGAAACGCCTGCAACAAGAAGAGAAAGTTCGTATCAGTGAAAAACGTCAACTTATTCGTCATATGCGTAAACAATCCAGCTTTATGAAATAGGAATAAAAAAAGAACTCAAATGAGTTCTTTTTATTTTATCTCAATTAGTTTTTGCAATTTAATTGAATAAATATATTTCGCCACAACACGTTTTTTAAAAGCACTTTCACATGCCCGAGCATACAACTCTAGTTGCGGAGTGTATCTAGCCTTTAAAGTGGTCTCATTGGCAGATGATAGTTTGTAGTCAACTACTATCATGCCAGTAGGCGTTTCAATGATTAAGTCGACCACGCCTTGCACAAGCACGTTGTCTGATGCGGTGCTTGTGGTGTAAATGCTGTTATATGGAACACACATCATAAATTGTGCTTCTTTTTTTAGCGTACAGTCAGACGTAAATAGAGGACTTAGGGTGTCGTACGTACGGTCAAGCAATGTCACATCAATATCGGCGTGTGTTCTTGCGAACTCGCTAAAAGCGGTGTGTGATTTTGCTTTGTCCGTCGACAAACCCAACTGTAATGCCCTATGATAGAGCGTGCCGAGATTGGTGTCTTCCGCACCCGTCCCAATGCTTTCTCTTGTATACATTTTGGTCGGCACATAGGCATCTTCGGCGAGAGTCTTTGTCACTTGCGTTATGCTGTTTTTAAGACTTATTTGCTCTCTCACGCCGTTGTACTTAAAGGCAATGTTTTGCCCTATGTTCGTTATGTCTATATCTTTAAAATTGTTCTTCTCGTCCGGCTCGTCGAAACAAATTTCGCTCGGCAAAACGAAATGCACAACAGCGTTAGCAAGTGTTAAATCCGACTGCGCAGTCAAATCGACGTCCAGACCATATGCAATGTTGGCAAAATAGCTATTGCAATCGGCTAGTGCTTTAGGCTGCAAATCTTTTTCATTAACTTGTGCCACCAAATACAGCTGGTTCTGTGCACGTGTCATTGCAACATACAGCAAACGTTGTTCTTCGCTGGCTTCTTTGTCTAAGGTTGCCATTTCACATAGTCTTCTTTCAAGCGTTGGACTTATGGTGCGGGTGTCAATATCGTGATAGTCTAGTCCTAATCCATATTGAACGTTGCAAATCACTTTACTTTTTGTGCTTTGTGTGGAATACGATGCACCGCATTCGATTAAGAATACGATTGGATATTCCAAACCCTTACTCTTGTGGATTGTTTGAATCGTTATGCTATTTGCACTGGTCGAAATTGTGGAATTATGTTTCTTGTTTACGTCTTGGTCTAATGTGAGCAGATAATCTGCAAGCGATTTCGAGTTTTCATCTTCACTGATTGACGCCAAAAAGTCTTGTACAGCCGATATCTCTTCCATTCCATTTTCGCAATTGGATATGTAATTGTATAGGCCATATTTATACAGCAAACTTTCAAACACGCCTTTGATAGATTTGTTGAGTAAATCATATCTCAGATTTTCCACGTTTCTAGCAAATGTGGATATTTTGATTGCGAGTTTATCGTCGTTTGAATAGGCTCGCATTTTATCCACAAAAGTGTCTCCCTTTTCGCTTGCGACTACGCTTAGCTCTTGGAAATTAAATCCACCGTACGACAACATCGCACTCACATAATCATTATCCGCTGTGGAGTAATTTACAATCCTTGCCAGTGACAAAAGTATTTGAATGCCTTCACTCGAGCCTACGTCTATGTTTTGTTCAACCGTGACTGGCAGTTGATTCGCCTTGAGTTCTTCGATAAGGTCACGCACTTTTGCTGAAGCAAGCTGACGTGACAAAATGCTTATATCCTTATACTCCACCTTACGCATTTTTTTCGCTTTAGTGTCATAGATGTCTGTATTGATAAGCGAGCTGATTTTGTTAGCCACAAATTTAGACATTTTCAACGACTCGGTGAGCCTGTTGTTACGGTCTACATCGTCACGCACAGAATACACTGGCAAACTCTCCGCAAATTCTCGTTTCTGTTTTTCGGCAACTATTATATCCAGTTCAACATTCGTTTGACTAACAATGTCATCTCGCATTGGCTCGAATTCGCTATTGCCTTTGTATGCAATTCCGCTGTTTTCTTGCGTCATAATTTTATTGAAAATCTGATTCACAAAATTAAGTATTTTTGGGTTGGTTCGATAGTTTACATTCATCTGCTCAGCCACGCCCAAATCGGCATTATTTTTGTAGTCATTAAACAAGCCAACAAACTGCTCTGGATTAGCGAATCTGAATCCATAAATCGACTGCTTGACATCGCCCACCAAAAACAAATTTTTGCCGTTGGAAATAAGTTCAACTATTCGTCCTTGCACACTGTTAACATCTTGAAATTCGTCCACAAAAATATATTTATAATTTTGCCTTAATTCATTTGCAATTTCTTCATTTTTTAATAATTGCAACATTTTTAATTCTAGATCATTAAAATCTAAAACATTGAATTTTTGCTTGTTTTTTTCAAAATTTTCGCTAAATTTACGTACAAATTCTGTAAAATATGAAATTATTTCAATTATTTCATTTTTTTCTTCATCGTTTAACGATTTTATTTCCACATATTTTTTTACAAAATATTTTTTAATATTATCTAAAATATTTTGAAATTGCACATAATCTGCAATCTCTTTCGCATCTCTAATTCTTTGAAAATTAAACTCTGCCAAAGCCTGCAAATGCAATATCAAAATATCCCAATCATTGACCGAATTAATTGACTGCAAAACGGTGATCATTTTGTCACGCATTGAGTTCAATTTCTCGTGCGATTCAAGGTTAAGTTTTGACAAACTAACAGCGTAGTTGTTGGCAGTGATTTTGGCAATATTTATCAGCTCGTTCTTAGCAATTGTGTCATCTTTATAAAACTGTTCGCTTTTAAGCAAAAATTCGTCACGATTGTCAAGACTCACAACAAAATCATACACGCTTTCCACATTGTCAAACAACACGCTCATATCACGTCTGTTGTTGCCAAAAATTTGCAAAAGACGCTGCAAAGCGACCGTATCAAATTCTTGTGCAGTTTGAGTCAGTGCTTGGTTCCTAAAATAGCGGTCACGTGCACCCTCGATAACGTTCACATTGGCATTGACTCCGAGTGCATAAAAATACTTTTTTATTGTACGCAGACAGATTGCGTGAATTGTTCCAATGCTCGCACTGATCAGCCCATCCTTAACGGCATTCATTTTGTCCACTTCTTCAGGGTGCAATCGTGCATAATTCTCAACATTGGCATTCAAACGTGACTTCATCTCATCCGCAGCCGCAATAGTAAAGGTAACCACCATAATTTCGCTTGGCAAGACCTGACCGCTAGTCAGCAAGTCTGTAATCTTTTGCACCATAATGGTTGTTTTGCCGCTGCCTGCCGATGCACTAACCAATTCGTTCAACGATTTGGGCGACAAAATCTTTTGCTGACTTTCGTGATATTTCATCTCAGCCATTAGTCCACCTCCAAATTAGTCTTCGCATTGATACTGTGCGTCATCTGTCTTGGCAAAATGCCACGTCCATTCACACGGCATATGGCGATATATGGACAACTCTCGCACGCTTTTTCCATTGGTGACGGAGTAATATTTCCGTCTGCAATCTGCTCGACAGCCTTTTGGCTGACCCTAACTGAATAATCTATAAGTCCATTCAACTTAGCAGATGTAATGGCATGTGCATCATTGGCTGCCACGACAATTTCACCCGTGTCACGAGATTTAGCCGGCGTAACCCTTATTGGAATGATCTTACTTTTGTAATCATTGTCCACAATGTGCCTATCCATTGCCATGATATTTGATGAGCGTAAATCATACAAGCCTTCAAGCATTGCCTTTTTGTCACCAGAAAAATCACTGCGTACTGGCATGTAAAACAGACCTGCACAATCATAATGGAGTTTTAGTTTTTCGCTGAGATAGATGCCTGCCAACTTAGCGTACAAAAACAACTGAACTTTTTGACCATAATACAGATCCTTAAAGTGCGTTGTAGTACGTTTGCCTGTTTTGTAGTCTATAATGCGGAAGGTGTTCTCGAAAGTGTCAATTCGGTCAATCTTGCCAAACAAATCGACAATCTTGCCATTAGCATTAAAGTCAATCTTTGCATTAGATTGCTTGCATTCAACAAATTTTGTTTCAAAATCGCTATTATTATCTATAAATTCGCACTTTTTCAAAAATCTTAATGCTTCATTTTTCAGTTCATTCAAAAGTGGTCGATTCTTGGCATTTAAAAGTTGGTTATGTCCCTCATCCAAGAAATAATCGTCAAACGCCTTGTCCACCACTTGTTTATCGTTAAGTAGTTTATATCTAAATCTGTATTCTGCCACCTGGTGCAAAATGTTTCCGACATCGAACGCCTGCAAATCCACTTTTTCTTCGTCCTTTAGTCGCAACATATATCTTGCATAATGTTGGAACGGACAGCGGAAATATGTTTCCAGTTGAGAAGCGGAAATCGTGTCATTTTTAAACACGACGTCATTCGGCACAACTGCAAATTGGCAAATATCTTGCTTGCCAATAAGTGCTTGAATCTTGTTGTATAGTGCAGGATATTTTTGTTTGTTTGAAAAGTTGGTCAAGAAAATCGAAGCATCCAACTTAGCGTTAGGTGCGATAGTTCGATAGTCGCCATTCACCGCTCGTCTTTCTATGTCTGCAAAATTAAAGAGCAGGCACGGACGACGTTCGCCGCCTATAACACATTCAAACTTGTCCACAAATTCTTTGCTAAGTGGACTAATAAAATCAAGTTTGGACTCGTGGTTAGTAATTACAAGTCGAGTATTGAATAAATGCGCCAAATTGAACATTTTAAAACGAGCCAACATATTGATATGACTAATGCTTGGTGCAAGATCGTGCGACATATTCAGTTTGGCAATTTCATCGTCTGTCACGACGCCGTTATCAAGGTTATAAT
This sequence comes from uncultured Clostridia bacterium, assembly GCA_934747805.1. GTDB lineage: Bacteria > Bacillota > Clostridia > Christensenellales > UBA1242 > HGM11372. The sequence goes on from CAKVHC010000006.1 coordinate 14,008, forward strand.
GTGGAGCGGTTGATTGGTTGCAATTGAGCACAAACATATAGTCTTTTTTCGTAAAACTTGCATCAGCATCCGTAACCAAAATTGTGTCCAAAGAAATTGGCAAAGGCATAATCTCGACACCTGCCGAACACACCTTGAAACAATCCAAAAATTCTTGCACACTTTGAATATCACAAAACTTGATTAAATCGTCAAAAACTTTATTAATTTTATCTACTATTTGATCGGTGATTTTTAATTGATATAAATCACCATTTTTTAAATAATATTCTTTTAAAATATTTTGTGTATTTTCAATATCACAATTTATCAAAAATTCTTTAATATTGCTTATTATGTCGTTATTTTGCAATAAAATTTGCATTTTTTTTGATATTTTTATTAAAATATTATTTATTTTTTCGTCGTTTGAAAAATTATTTTTATTTACGTCCAAATAATATTCATTTATTTTAATAAATTTAATTATTATTTCTTTTTCATTTTCATCAATATTGAAATATTTATTTGACAATATTTCTATTAAATTTTTGTAGTCATTTTTTATGATAAACTGAGCCAATGTCACCACGAATTTATACAGCTCACAATCACACAGATTTGTGGAGCAATCTATGTAGGTTTTTAGTTCAAATCTTTCTGCAAAACTAATGAGATGATTGCGATAACTATTTAGGTCAAAAATTGCCATTCCGATTTGGTCGTTTTTCACACCATTGATGTTCAATTGCCTTATTGTTCGGCAAACAAATTCGAGCTCTTCGCTCACGTTTTTTGCCACATATGTTGACACTCCAACACCCACTGGCAAACACATTTTTTTAGCACTTGCGTTAAAAAGGTTTTGGCTCAAAATTTCACTCAAATCATTGTCACCTTCAAAGTCGGTCTCTTCGACGCCAATCTGCAAAATCTCAGCGATATTTTTAAGTCGAATTTTCATTTGACGGTTATAGATATAACCATTCTTTTCTTTGGAGTCATAACACAAACAACACACGCTTTTTGCATGTCTAACAGTATTTTCCACAAACAGATATCCGAGTGCAGTCATATCATCAAAGCCTGCAAAGATAAAGTGCGTGTCTAATATGTCTGGCATTAAGCCGATATTCATGTTGGCATATGTAATTATGTCGCTGGAATCCAAAAATCCGCTTGCACGTTTTGTATAATGTGAATATATTTCGCCCAACTCACGAATCTTGGTCTGCAAAAAATGATTTGGGTTGGCAAACTGCAACAGTTCGTTTGCTTCAATTCGACTTGACTTAAACTGTCCAATCGTCTTGTAAATATGGCTTGCGAACTCAATATCTCGTGCGCCAGATTTAAAGAACTCCAATTTGTCTTCACAGTCCTTAAACGCTTGATAAGTTAATAGGCTTGATGCATCCATTCCCAAAACATGTTGTTTAGTCATTTCATCCATAAGCCCAAGACAAAGGCGGTTGAGCGTTACAACATTGATATTGAAACTGGATTCCAACCCTAACGCATTCATTAATTGCATTTCGCAACTGAATGAAAACTTGTCTGGCACAACAATTGTAATTTTCTCACTCAAAAAATCGTGCAACCTAATTTCTTGCACCAATGCTGGAATAACTCTGTCAATTGACTTGATATTTACAATTCTATATTTCATTATAACTTAAACACCGTGCTTGGCCCTACTGTTTTTGCCACATCGATCTTCACATGCACACCTTCGACAATGCCATGCGACAAAAGATAACTTTTGCTCGTGGAATATGCAATAAGTGGACTATTTGAATTCTCACTTATGTGTGAAAGCACAATCTGGCGTGTGCCAGTCATGACCAATCGTTCTATTGTTTTGGCACAGTCCATGTTGGACAAGTGTCCGTGATTCGACTTGATACGCATTTTGATTGAATATGGATATTTACACTGCATCAAGAGTTCTTCATCATAATTGCTCTCTAGATACACGAGCGGCACACCTGACAATGCCTTGATGATTCGATCGTTCATTGCACCGCAATCTGTGACGATTGCCACAGTCGATTTGTCGCTATTCACCACAAAGCCATAACAGCTGTGACTATCATGTGGCACTTCAACAGGCAATATGTGCATATCTCCCACTTCAAAATCCTGTGTGAATGTGCGAATATAGTTTTCGTCCAGTTTGAGTTTGGCGTTTAAATACTCAATTGTCTTTGCATATGCGTAGATTGGCACTCCATATTTTTTGACAAAACTTGAAATTCCTTTGATATGGTCATCATGTTCGTGCGAAACAATGACGGCATCTATTTCGTTTGGGTCAATGCCCAATTTTGCCAATGCCAATTCTAATGCAGGTAGGCGAATGCCGATGTCGATGAGTATCTTGCTACTAACCGTTTCGATATATGTGCAGTTGCCTTTGCTACTGCTAGCCAAACTTACCATTCTCATACTCGCATTATACAATATTTTGTCGTATTTGTAAATTAAAGTTGTATAAAATTGCATTGACAATATTTTCAAATTTGCTAAAATACATACGAAGGTAAATTATATGGAAGAACAAACGGCATTAACCAAAAAAGAAATTAGACAACAGCAAAAACTTTTGCGTAAACAGGAAAAACAAGAAAAGAAAAAACAAAAGAATGAAAGCAAAGGATTAAAAGAATTCCAGGGCAAATTTAATAGTTTCTTTGCTGACTTTAAGAAGTTCATATCCAAGGGCAATATCATTGATCTGTCTGTTGCAGTAGTTATCGGTGCTGCTTTCAACAAGATCACTTCTAGCCTTGTCAACGACATTATCATGCCACTGATTTCACTTCTCACTGGCGGCGTGTCAGTTGCCGACTGGAAATGGGTTATCAAGCCTGCCACTTATGATGCTGCCGGAGTGCAAATCACTGCCGAAACCGCTCTCAGATATGGCGTGTTTATCCAAGCACTTATCGACTTTTTGATAATTGCATTCACAATCTTTGTCGTACTAAAGATCATTGTCAACAGCGAGCGTGGATTTAAATCTTTTACCAGCAAGTTCAAAAAGAAGAAACAAGCCGAGCAGGCAACTGAAGAATCAAAGCCTGAGCCTATTCCTGAGCCTAAGAAGATTGAAAGCCAAGAAGACATTTTGCGTGACATTCGTACACTTCTTGCCAACAATAATGCGAGCAATATCGCTCAAACCAATGAACAAAAGAAAGACTAGCAATAGTCTTTTTTTGATTTGCCAAAACACTGTTTTTGATATATAATAACGCCGAATGACAAATGTGTTTAAGAAATTATTAAACAAACTGCTTGATGCAATTTACCCAAAGCGTGTAAAGTGCATTATTTGTGGTGACGAATTGAATAGCGACGAACGCAATTCAATATGCCCACATTGTTATGAAAAACTTCCTTTCATTGGGGACAAATCTTGCATTCGTTGTGATATGCCGCTCGCCGAAGACGACTTTTCGCAAGTTTGTTTCAACTGCAAACGTCACAGCTATCGTTTCACCGCTGTGCGTGCCGTGTTTAGTTACGAAGGTAATATACGCACTTGCATTTACAAATTTAAGTATAAGCACCAGGAGTTCTTGGGCGAATATTTCAGCGAATTTTTGGTCAGGCGTTTCGCTCGCTTTGATTGGAATATTGATTACGTTTTGCCAGTTCCACTGCATCCGGCTCGTCAAAAGAAACGTGGATACAATCAGTCATACGTAATGGCCAAGCCTTTCTGCGAGAAAATGGGCTTAGCTTTGCTCGACAATATCTCTCGAACAAAGGACACGCCAAACCAAACCAATTTAGGACACAAAGAGCGTTGCGAAAACGTGAAAGACGCATTTGAAATAGCCGACAAATCGATCGTCAAAGGCAAGAATATTTTGATTATAGATGACGTGTACACGACCGGTGCGACGATTGAATCTCTAACAGATCTTTTGCTCGACAGTGGCGCAAACGCAGTCTACGGCTTAACTCTCGCCCACGCCGTTATGGATAAAGAATTGTAAAAATGTGAAATATATTTATTATTAAAAAATTAAATTAAAACAAAAAAATGTTCAATAATTAATTTTTAATGCGTAAAATATGTTAAATTTATTAAATAAATGCATATTTTTTCGCATTTTTTATATTTTCCATAATTTTATTGGTGTTTTTATTTAAAATAAAATTATGGTGAAATATGGATAAATTAATTACTATAATTTTAAACTCTATCTATTCTTTTGTAGCATTGTTTGTCATTGCGAATATGCTTGGCAAAAAGCAGGTCGCACAGCTAACTGTTGTAGATTATGTGGTCGGCATCAGCATTGGCAACATTGCTGGTGAATGGTGTACAAATAACGACAAACCTTGGTATGCTTATCTTGTCGGCATGTTCATATTTTTCGTGCTGACAATCGTCATAAATTTGTTAGAAAGAAAAGTGCCTTTCAAAAAACTTTTAAAGGGCAAACAAATCGAACTGGTGACTAACGGAAAAATTAATTATAAAAACTTGAAAGCGTCAAAAATTGACGTCAATGACTTGCTTGGATTGTGTCGAATACAGGGCTATTTTGACCTGAATAATGTGGCGTATGTGTTTTTTGAAAACAACGGACAACTTAGCATCCTGCCCAAGAGCGAATATCGTCAGGTGGTTTACAAAGATGTTGCCAATAGTAAGCCTAAACGTGCAAAACCGGCGCATTATCTTATCATTGATGGACAGATAAATCTAACCACACTTTCGACACTGGGCAGAGATGAAAAATGGCTGTTCACTAAATGCAATATAACTAGCAAAAAAGAGCTTAGAAACATTGTTCTGGCGCAATACTTGCCTTCAGGCAAAGTGAGTGTTCATTTGAAAAAACAAAATACAAATTAAAGTGATGAAAGATTTATTCCATTTGTTAATTTTTATCACTTTATTTTTCACCAACCAAACAATCGTTTTAATTGGAAAAGAATGAAAAATCCATAGTTTTGCAAAAAATATTATAATTTTATTGACTATTTTGCGTTTTTAAATTATATTTTAACTATAAGGTGAAATTATGAAAGCATTTAAACGTGATTCTAGTATAAAATTAATGGTTGCCATTTTATTGACCATTTTCTTGCCTGCTGGCATTTTGGGGATTATATTCGGAGCGAGCAAAGGAATTACAATGTTACTCGTTGCAGGAATCATTGCCACTGTGCTGGGCTTCTACGGTGCGCCAATCGCATGGGTTAATTTTGGATCGTTTAAATCAAACGGCGTGATCCTAAACCTGATTGAGAATGAAAATATTTACACTGTCGAGGACTTGGCTAGTCAAACTATGCGCAAATCCGAAGAAGTGCGCAATAGTATTAATCAACTCATTTTGAAAAACTATCTTAAAGGCTACCTATTTAAAAACGATATTCTTGAGATCAACACAAATCAGAAACAAACTGGCGACGTCCGAGAGAAAGCAAAATGTCCAAATTGTGGCGGCCCTATGGAGTTTGACGGCATCAATTACGTCTGCTCATATTGTGGCAATGTTGTGAAGAAAAAATAAAGGCCGAATGACCTTTATTTTTTTTTGCATTGTTTTGATTGATAATTGAAAGCCTATTTTGTGCGAATGAAAACTGCTTCCATAACACTCTTGCCTGTGTTGTGTTGCGAATGGTAAACTCCTTTTGGAAATATGAAAAAGTCGCCTGCTTTAAAATTGTATTTGCCGTCCTCGTCAGCCACCACGCCTTTGCCCTTGACAACGAACATACACTCGTTGCAATCAGGGTGATTGTGCCATTCATTTTTATCGCCAGGCTTCAACCATGTAATAGTTATGCCTTGCACATTTTTCACTTCATCATTATCTACAAATAGTTTACGAGTGCTAGCGCCATTGTGCACCGACTCCACTCTTACGTTATGTCCTTCTTTTTTAATTATTTTCATTTTTTTGCTCCGTTTTCATTGATTTTACATATTGGTAAATATTTGTCAAATAAATATTATTTTATTTAAAATTAATAAGTTTATTTATATTTTTTAACATATTTATTCGTAATTAATTGATTATTATTACTTTTTTTTATTTAAAGTTAGATTTTTTAATTAATAAAAATAAAAATTATGAATTTAATTAATTATTTAAAATAAATATTTTTTTAGCGTAACAATAATTATATTTTATATTTTTTTAAATTTATTAATACTTATTTAGTTGTCGTTTCATTATATTTGAATTACGAATGTGGCACAAATATTTAGCTCGTTAATAAAATGATATCAGGAGTCTATTATGCCAATTTTAAACAAAGCACATTTAACAACTAAATTTCAAACAAACACTGGCGAATCTATTGATTCAGCATTTGACAGTAACACTCATAGAACAAACAAAGTCGATGAAGACATTTTGCTAGTAAAGACCACTCAAAAAGATTGGCTAATGCCAAATGAAAAGATAACGCTAACCACAACGATTACAAATAACGCAGACGAGTCTATTTCAGATTTTCATTTTCAAGACACATTGTCACAAGATGCCACCTTTGTTGCTGGCAGTTTAAAAATAGGCAACACTGCATATGATGAGTTCAACCCAACTATAGGCTTCACAGCACCTGTTACACTCGACGGTTCGGGCTCGGAGCTGACAATAAGTTTTGATGTACTGTCCGCCACCTACCCGCAAGACTATAAGTTCACATCAAAAAGTGAAATTTCATTCACTATGGACAACAACTCAATAACGCTCAATTCAAACGAAAAGGAAATCAAAATTTTGGATAACGAAATCTATTTGTCAAAACAATCGAACTTGCGTGCTGTCGTTTCCGGCGATGTAATCACATACACCATTACAATCACGAATGATGGCGAATTTACGAACACTGATCTGTTCTTCACTGACGATTTGCCTGACAGCCTAGAGTTCGTTGCTGGCAGCATCAAAATAAATGATACAGAACGAACCGACCTTGATCTTGCCAACGGCTTCGCCCTTACCGATCTTCAGCCAAACGGCACAATAACTATAACTTACTCCGCCAAAGTAAAATAAAAAAAGAATCCTTGATTCTTTTTTTGTGTAATTGATTTTCAGCGATTTATTAAGTTGGCGTAAGAGGTGGGATTCGTAGCCGAGCCGTGTAACACGGCGAACGCCCTAGCACGAACATTCAATTATCTTCATCTTATGTGAAGTGCGAGTACAATCCAGTGAACATCCAGAGACTACAACCTAAATTTAATTGGCGGAGAGAACAGGATTCGAACCTGCGGTAGCTTTCACTACACACGCTTTCCAAGCGTGCACTTTCGACCACTCAGACATCTCTCCATATTTAGATAATAAATAAAACTTATAAGTTGACACACTATTAACCATAGAAGGTCGAAAGTGTTTAAGGGTTCCCATGAGCGCTTGCACGAAATGGGAAAAGGAGCAAACGAGTGAGTAGCTCACTTTGCGTTTAGCAAACTGCGACGAACGTTCTTTGCGACGCCGACCACTCAGACATCTCTCCATATTATGACACAATAAAAATTAGGCTAGCATTATGCTTGCAACGATTACAATAATTGCGAACCACAATAAATATTTTAGTTTCATAACTGAGTATAGTATAGCAAATACCAAACAAAAACACAACTAGTTTTATAAAATACTTGGTAAAATTACTTATCTGTGATAAGATTAAATCATTGGGAGACAAATATGAGCAAAACTGTTGAAATGTTGAAAAAATATGTTCCTTACAATGAACAAGAAAAAGAAGATGTTGCATTAATAATAAAAGCGGAGAAAATATTTGGTGATATCCTTACAAGAGAAAACAAATTCTGCCATCTAACATCATCCGCCTTTATAACAAACAAGGAGCACAGTAAAGTGCTTTGTATATATCATAATATTTACGAATCTTGGAGTTGGGTAGGCGGACACGCAGATGGTGATGATGATATGCTGTACGTGGCTAAAAAAGAAACAAAAGAAGAAACATCTCTAGAAAGATTCAAGGTTGTAAACGAAATGCCAATATCTGTTGAAATATTACCCGTTAAAAGCCATATAAGAAAAGGCAAATATGTATCGGCTCATCAACATTTGAATGTTACTTATTTGTTTGAAGCCGATGAAAACGATGCAATACATATTTTGGCAGATGAAAACAGTAATATCGGCTGGTTGACATTTGATGAATTGATTAGCAAAACAGATGAACCATATATGATTCCTGTTTACAAAAAAATAATTGAGAAAATTAAACAATTATAATGGACACTTATGCAAACTTTAATTAAACAATACGACGAATTACAAAACACCTATGGTTCAAAAGAACTAAACTCTGTCTATGGTTGCGGAGAAATCCATAATCCACGATTGGCTTTAGTTTTTATGAACCCAACAAAAAGAAACATTGCAACTGATAAATCTTGGAAAGGTTTAAGAGCACAATGGCTGGGAACAAAACAGATATGGGATTTTCTTGCAAAATGTGGGCTATTTAGTTCTAACCTAAACGAAGAAATAAAGGCTAAAAAACCAAAGGATTGGACTCCCGAGTTTTGTGAATGCGTGTATAATGAAGTCAAAAAGCAAGGCATATGGATGACAAACCTCGCAAAATGTACACAAGATGATGCCAGACCATTGCCAGATAAAATTTTCTTAAAATATAAAGATTTATTAAAAGAAGAATTGGAAATCGTAAATCCGCAAAAAATATTTTTCTTTGGCAATCAGGTGTCTTCCATAATGCTAGAACAGCCTATTACTGTATCTACCACAAGGCAGAAAAAGTTTGAGTTAAATATAAATGGTAGATTATTTGAAAGTTACGCCTTATTCTATCCTGTGGGAAATGGTAGATTCAATCAATCTAAGGCTATTGAAGATGTTAAAATAATATTAAAAAAATAAAATCGGTTATAAATTTAATTAAATTAAACTCGAATATACTTTAAGTTCTATGACCAACAAAAAAAACACCATGTGGTGTTTTTTTTATTATACTAATTCGATGATTGCCATTTCGGCAGCGTCGCCTTTGCGAAGACCAAGTTTAACGATACGAGTGTAACCGCCACCTTGACCAAGTTCCTTAGCACGAGTTGCATACTTAGGAGCATAAACGTTGAAGATTTTTTCAATCAAAGGATTCTTAATCTTTTCAGTACGAGCGATAAATGCTTCCTTAGTTTCACCCTTTAAGCGCTTTTCTTTAACAGTGTAAAGCTTTGACATAATTTGACGACGAGCAGCCAACTTCTTTGGACCATCGTTGATAACGTCAGTAACAACTTTGTTGCCCTTTTCGTCAACAACTATCTTTTGAGTCTTAACTGTATCTTCGTAGCTATTGATAGCCAAAGTTAAAATCTTTTCTGTGTATGAGCGAAGTGCCTTAGCCTTTGCAACAGTAGTAGTGATTTTACCCAACCACAACAAATCAGTCGCTTGGTTACGAGTGATTGCGTTACGTTCTTTGCTAGGACGACCCAATCTCTTAATTTGTGCCATAAATTACTCCTTACTCATTATCAGTAACGTTGAATCCAAGAGATTCAATCTTATTGATAACTTCTTCTAATGATTTTGCACCCATATTACGAACTTTTGCCATCTCACTACGAGATTTTTTCAAAAGTTCACCAATCGTGTTGATGCCTGCACGTTTCAAGCAGTTGTAGCTACGAACACTCAATTCAAGGTCTTCGATAGGTTTTTCGAACAAACGAGATTGTTCGTCTTCCTTACGGTCAACCAAAATCTTGCAACCAGCCATATTTTCAACTTGCTCAATGAACAATGACATATAGTCATTGATGAGTTTGGCACTTAATGCGATAATTTCCTTAACGGTAGCAGTACCGTTGGTTTCCACATCAATAACCAATTTATCAAAGTCCATTCTTTGACCCACACGGGCAGTTTGGACGTCATAATTCACTTTCTTTACAGGAGAGAAAATTGAATCGATAGGAATGTAATCCACTTCGTTCACGAAGTCCTTGTTTTCAGGGCTTGGAACATAACCTCTGCCGTTGCCAACGAACAACTGCATATCAATTTCTGCTTTTTCTTCCAAAGTGCAGATATACAAATCTGGGTTCAATACATCTACTTGGTCGTTTGGTTCAATATCTCTTGCATAAACTTCGCAAGGACCATATTTGTGCAAACGGAGAGTTGTGCAGAAATTAGCGCTGTCATTTGAAGACCTTAAAGCCAAAGATTTAAGATTCAAGACTATATCAGTAACATCTTCTGTTACGCCGTGAATAGCCGAGAATTCGTGCAATACATTTTTAATTTTGATGCCACGAACAGCAGTGCCAGGAAGGCTAGAAAGTAGCACTCTACGCAAACTGTTACCAATAGTAATGCCGAAACCTTTTTCCAAAGGTTCAACAGTAATGGTAGCCTTTGCGCCATTGTCGCTTTCTACAAAACTGATTCTTGGTTTCTCGATTTCCATCATAAATAGTCCCCTCCTATTATCTACTATACAATTCGACAATCAAGTGTTCTTGAATATTCATATCAATGTCATCACGCAAAGGCAATGCAATGATTTTACCTGTCAATTTATTGCTATCGTACTCAATCCATTTTGGAGTAACAAGTTTAACACCCTTCAATGCTTTGTATTGTTCAAGGTCTTGCTTGTTTTCTCTAACAGAAATCACATCACCAACTTTAACTTGGTAAGAAGGAATGTTTACAGTCTTACCATTAACTGCGATATGTCTGTGGTTAACGTTTTGACGGCTTTCTGCTCTTGAAGAACCAAGTCCCATACGATAAACGACGTTATCGAGTCTGCATTCCAACATTCTCAAAAGGTTTTCACCAGTAGAGCCCTTTGCATTGGCAGCCTTTTCGTAGAATATGCGGAATTGACGTTCCTGCATACCATAAGCTTTCTTAACTTTTTGCTTTTCAGCAAGTTGCAAGCCATATTCACTAATTTTATGTCTAGCAGCACCGTGTTGACCAGGAACAGTTGGACGTTTGTCAAAAGGACATTTGCCAGAAACACACTTTTCGCCTTTTAGGAAAAGTTTGCAACCTGCTCTACGGCATTGACGACAATCAGCTTCTGTATATTTTGCCATAATCTAATTATCTCCTTACTATACTCTTCTTCTCTTAGGAGGTCTGCAACCATTGTGAGGGATAGGTGAAACGTCTTTAATCATAGTAACGCCTATTTCAGCAGCTCCTATAGCACGAATGGCAGCTTCACGACCACTGCCTGGTCCTTTGATGTAAACATCAACAGCATTGATGCCGTTTTCCTTTGCCACTTTAGCAGCAGTTTCAACAGCGCTTTGAGCAGCAAATGGAGTATTCTTTTTAGAACCTCTAAAACCTAATGCACCAGCACTGCTTGCACTAACAGCGTTGCCAGCGTCATCAGTGAAAGTAACGATAGTGTTGTTGAAAGAACATTGAATGTGGCAAGCGCCGTGTCCAATATTCTTAGTCACTTTACGTCTTCTGGTCTTAGGTGAGTCTTTTTTCATATTAGTTGTTGCCATACTATTTTACTCCTTACTTCTTCTTGTTAGCAATAGTCTTTCTTGGACCCTTGCGTGTACGAGAATTTGTTCTAGTACGTTGACCACGTACTGGAAGATTGTTACGATGTCTAATGCCACGATAACAACCGATTTCTTTTAGTCTTTTGATGTTCATAGAAACATCTCTGCGAAGTTCGCCTTCAACAGTCATATTCTTATCAATGTAAGTACGGAGAGCTGCAATATCGCTTTCTGACAAATCTTTAACACGAGTATCAGGGTTAACACCAGTAGCAGCCAAAATTTCATTTGACTTAACTCTGCCGATACCATAAATGTATGTCAAGCCGATTTCAACTCTCTTGTCATTTGGTAAATCCACACCGGAAATACGAGCCATTTTAATTTCTCCTTAAAAATTTTATATATAATCGATTCTGCCATTTTGCCGCGAGCAGAAGCGTTGATTCCTAACCTTGTCTTTGTTTGTGTTTAGGATTTTCGCAGATGCACATAACCACGCCTTCACGCTTGATTATTTTGCATTTAGGACACATTTTCTTAACTGATGGTCTTACTTTCATACTTTTCTCCTTTTAGTTTTTATCACGCCAAGTGATACGACCTTTTGTGAGGTCATAAGGACTCATTTCAATGCGCACTTTGTCGCCTTCAATGACCCTAATGTAATGCAATCTAAGTTTGCCAGAAATGTAAGCGGTAATAATTTGCCCAGTTACAATCTTGACTTTAAAGGCACCATTGCCCAATGCTTCGACAATTTCGCCTTCGGTTTCAATCACATCTTCTTTTGACATTTAGTTCCCCTTTATTTGAGCGACCACATAGTGCAGTTCTGCGTTCAAATCAGTCGCCGATTTAATAGTGCGTGGGTCAAGCACGCCCGACTTAATAAGTCTAACGTGTTTAACGTTCTTTTTTTTCGGTGAATTACAATGCTTATCAAAGCCATTAGCGAGTCTTACATAGTCGCAGTCTACATTAAGTACTATGTAAACCTTGCCTGTGTCACGGCCTTGTATCGATTGCACCGCATCGCCTATGCAAATTGTCTTTTTCATTATACACCTAAATTGTAATTATTTCAACACCATTTTCGCATATTATTAAGGTATTTTCGTAATGAGCAGCATATTTGCCATCTTTTGTGCGAATGGTCCAGCCATTATCGTCCAGATAGACCTGCCTTTGACCCATGTTCACCATAGGTTCAACAGCAATGACCATATTTTTACGCAAGATTGGACCCGCATTATATCTGCCGTAATTTGGAATTATTGGGTCTTCGTGCAAGTCTTTGCCTATGCCGTGCCCAGCCATTTCACGAACGATGGAATAACCATTCGCTTCCACAAATTGCTGAATGCGGGCACTAATGTGACCAAGTTTGCTTCCGTCCTTAATTCCTTCAATGCCAACCCAAAAAGATTTTTCAGTGATTTCAATCAGTCTTTTTGCCTCCGGGCTAATATTGCCGACTGCAAAGGTTCTGCTAGCATCACCGTTGTAACCCTTATAATTGGCACAGACGTCAATAGTTATGATGTCACCATCTTTCAATGGTTCGTCATCACAAAATCCGTGCACAACTGCATCGTTTTTCGATGCGCAGATTGCGAACGGAAATCCTTCATAGCCTAGACAACTAGGCTCGCCACCCTGCGAACGTATGTAATCAATAGCGATTTCGTTTAGGCGGTTTGTCGTTTGACCGACATAAATTTCTTTTTCCAGAACCTTTAGCACGTCGCCAGTAATTTTACCAGCGACACGTATAAGTTCCAGTTCTTTATCTGTTTTGATAATGATACTCATTATTTGTTTAAAGCCTCTACTACATTTTCAAACACGTCGTTTACATCTCTTGAGCCGTCAATCACTTGAAGCTTACCGAGTGAGCGGTAGTACTCTACCACTGGCTTAGTTTTCTCGTGATATGTGGAAAGTCTAGCACGAATTGCGTTCTCGTCCGCATCATCGGCACGAACGGTGTAATCACCACCGCACTTCTCACAAGAATTCCCTTTCGACCAATCGATATGGCTTATGTTGCCACATTGTTTGCACGTAAGACGACCAGTAAGTCTTCTGACCAACTTGTCAGGATTTACGTCAATCAATACAGCCTTGTCTACATCAACGAACTGCGCAATCGCTTCAGCCTGAGATAGCGTTCTAGGAACGCCATCCAAGATGAAACCGTTCTCACAATCCTTTTGAGCAATTCTATCTTTTAGCATAGCCAAAATAATTTCATCACTCACTAGTTTACCAGCGTCGATAGTGGCTTTAATCTTGCGACCGAAATCACTATCTTGACTAGCATAACTTCTCAACATATCTCCAGTGGAGATTTGAGGAATGTTATATTTTTTGCATATAAGTTTTGCTTGTGTGCCTTTGCCACAACCTTGTGCGCCTAATAAAACAATCTTCATTTAAACTCCTATTTCAAGAATCCTCGATAATTTCTCATCAAAAGTTGTGCTTCCAATGATTTGTTGAATTCCAATGCAACACTTACCACGATCAATAGTCCAGTTGCGCTGAATGCGTTGACCAAACCTGATGTGCCAATACCTTTGAAAATCAAGGTTGGAACGAGTGCTACCAATGCCAAGAATATTGCACCGAATAGTGTAATCTTCTTAGAGATATTTGATAAATATTGACTAGTAGGTTTACCTGGGCGAATACCCTGAATAAATCCACCGTTCTGTTGAATCTGTTTTGCGATATCATCAGTATTGAAACTAATCATATTATAGAAGAATGAGAAGAACAAAATCAATACTGCAAGCACAATGCTATACACCCAGCTGCCCGCACCTAACCATTTTGACCACCAGCCGATAAACCCGGTAGTTTTGCTTGGCCAGAAAATGCTGAACAAAACTTGTGGAAAAGTAAGAATTGAACTTGCGAAGATGATAGGCATAACGCCGTTAGCGTTAACACGGATAGGAATGCAACTTGACGAACCACCATACATTTTTCTACCCTTCATTTGCTTCGCATAAGAAACATTAACTTTTCTTTCTGCGCCATCGACGAATACAATGGCAGCGAAAATTATTAGCAACGCAACGAGGAACAACACCAACTGCCAGATAGCTGTTGTGCTAGTAGCCTTGTCCGCACTGAAAATATCTTTGAATGTGCTCATTAAAGCCGTGCAAGCTGAAGACAACAAACCAACGAAGATTAGCAATGAAACGCCATTACCAATACCAATGCTGGTTATCTTTTCTCCGAGCCAAACAGTAAGCATAGATCCGCAAACCAACATCAAAATGACGAAGGTATAAGTGAGCCAAACTGGCGCACCAGCGAGAATGCCTGTAACACTGTCAGCAGCGCCCAAACCGATAACTGTACCGGTAGCCTGAGCTACTGCTAAAACTAGTGCAACTATTTTGGTGATTAATGAGATTTTGCGTTTGCCGTTTTCGCCGTCCTTTGATAATCTTTCCAAACTAGGAATAGCGACAGCAAGCAACTGAACAATAATGCTAGACGTAATATAAGGCGAAATACCTAATGCAAGGAATGCACCCATTGAGAGCGCACCACCGCTTAGGCTGTTCAATAGACCCAAGAATGTGTTATCGCTAACACCGTCCTTTAGGACTGATGTGCTGATGCCAGGCACGGGAAGATAACAACCTATGCGATAAATCAACAATAATAATAGGGTAAAGAGTAGCTTTTTTCTAACCTCTTTGACCTTAAAGGCCTCTACTAGCGTCTTAAACATTATTTCACCTCAACCTTGCCACCAACTGCTTCAATTTTTTCTTTTGCAGATTTTGTGAAAGCGCTTGCAACCACTGTCAAAGCAACTTTGATGTCGCCGTTGCCAAGGATTTTAACGCCGTCTTTTTCAACTTTTGAGATGATTCCAGATTCGAGCAACATAACTGGGTCTACAACTGTGTTTGCTTCAAATTTGTTCAATTTTTCAAGGCTAACTTCAGTATAAACCTTAGCGTTAAGAGCATTGTTGAATCCTCTCTTTGGAATTCTACGATACAAAGGGATTTGTCCGCCTTCGAAACCAGGACGAACGCCACCGCCACTACGAGCGTTTTGACCTTTGTGACCTTTACCAGCAGTCTTACCAAGACCGCTACCAATACCACGACCTAGTCTGCGTGCATCGGTCTTTGAGCCTTCGGCTGGTTTAATAGTATGAATATACATATATTATCTCCTTATTACTCTTCTTCAACACGCAAAAGGTGTCTAACTTTGTTTATGCTACCTCTGATGCAAGCATTGTCAGGCAAAGTTCTAGTCTGACCAAGTTTGCTAAATCCAAGGGCTTCAATAATTTTTGCTTGTTCCTTGTTGTAACCGATAACGCTCTTTGCGTATGTTACTTTGAGGACTTTACCAGTTTTCTTTTCCATATTTTCTCCCCTTAAATTTCTTCAACTTTCTTGCCACGAAGTGCAGCAACTTCTTCACGAGTACGCAATTCTTTCAAACCATTCAATGTTGCACGAGCGGCATTAATTTTGTTTGTGCTACCGTGAATCTTAGTAGTAACATTCTTGTAGCCTGCAAGTTCCATAATAGCACGAGCAGAACCACCAGCGATGATACCATTACCCTCTTTTGTAGGGATCATCAATACTGTAGTAGTAGAGAATTTACCTTTAACTTCGTGAGGAATTGTACCATTAACGACTGGAACTGTAATTACATTTTTACGAGCGAGCTTTGCAGCCTTTTCGATTGCAACTGGCACTTCAGCAGCCTTAGCAATACCAAGACCAACTCTACCCTTTTTGTCACCAACAACAACTGTGGCGCTGAAACGCATTGTGCGTCCACCAGCAGTAACAGCTGTTACACGACGGATACCAAGGTTCTTTTGAGTGAACTCATCTTGATTTTCTCTTGGTTTGCGTTCAAATCTAGGTTTTCTATTACCGTCCTTCTTTTTGAATTCTGGCTTTTTGTTTTCAACAACAACGTTTTCTTCCATATTGTCCCCCTAAAATTTAAGTCCAGCTTCACGTGCGCCGTCTGCCAAACTTTGAACTCGACCAATGTACAAGTATCCACCACGGTCGAATACGACTTCAGTGATACCCTTTGCAATTGCTTTCTTAGCGATGTCTTGACCAACAAGGCGAGCTGCCTCAACTTTAGTCAAATTTTCGCAAGCTTTAGCAATTTCTGGTTGCAATGTGTTTGATGCAACAAGAGTAACACCCTTGCTATCATCAATGATTTGAGCATAAATACTCTTTGTGCTTCTGTAAACAGCAAGTCTTGGGCGAGCAGTTGTGCCAGCCAAGTTTCTACGTAGTCTAACGTGACGACGTACTCTGTTTGCATTCTTATCAACTTTACTAAACATAACTTGTCTCCTTATTTCTTGCCTGTCTTCTTACCTTGTTTCAAGATAACGACTTCGTCAGAGTATCTAATACCATAACCGTGGTAAGGTTCGACTGGCTTAATGGCACGAATCTTCGCAGCCATAGCACCTACCGCTTCTTTTGAGTAACCTGAAACTTCAATTTCAGTGGCACTTGGGCAATTCAAAGTAACGCCCTCAACTTCTGCCACTTCAACTGGGTGTGAGAAGTTGATGTTCATAACCACTTTGTTGCCTACTTTTTGCACTTTCGCACCTACGCCGTTGATAACCAAAGTCTTCTTAAAGCCCTTAGTCAAACCTTCAACTGCGTTGCGAATGAGTGTACGGTAAAGGCCGTGCATAGCCTTAACCTTGTTTTCGTCGCTGCTGCGGGTGCATACAACTTCGTTATTCTTAACTTCAACTGTAATGCACTTATTCACAGGCTGAGTAATTGTTGCTTTGCCGTTTGAAACTACAACGTTGTTGTGTTCGTCGACTTTAACAGTGATACCAGCTGGAATTTCCACAGGCAATCTTCCTATTCTAGACATAACTGCCCCCTTACCAAATGTACGCTAGCACTTCACCGCCAACGTTTTCTTTTCTTGCTTGTTTGTCAGTGATGACACCCTTGTTTGTACTAACAATTGCAATGCCCAAACCATTCATAACAGAAGGAATTTCGTCAGCATTAGCATAGTTACGCAAACCAGGCTTTGAAACACGACGCAAACCACGAATAACTTTTTCGCCGTTAGGACCATATTTCAAACTGATGTTCATCATCTTGATTTTGTTTTGTTCAACAATTTCATACTTTTCAATGAAACCTTCGTTAACCAAAATATCTGCGATTGCCAATTTGATTTTAGAAACTGGAACTAGTACAGTTTCGTGTTTGCCAACATTGGCATTGCGGATACGAGTCAACATATCTGCGATTGGATCAGTAATATTCATATTTCGCTCCTTTTACCAACTGGCCTTTTTAACGCCTGGAAGTTCGCCTTTGTAGGCTAATTCTCTAAAACAAATTCTGCAAATACCATATTTTTTCAATACGGCATGTGGACGACCACAAATGCTGCAACGAGTGTATTCACGAGTAGCAAATTTTTGCTTTTTTTGTTGTTTTTCTATCATTGCTTTTCTTGCCATAATTCCCCCTATTTAGCAAATGGAAGACCAAGTTTTTGAAGAAGAACTTTTGCTTCTTCGTTTGTCTTCGCACTTGTTACAAAGATTATATCAAAGCCACGAATTTTCTCGATTTTGTCATAAACAACTTCTGGGAAAATGATTTGTTCTTTGATGCCGAATGAGTAGTTGCCTCTGCCGTCAAATGACTTAGTTGACAAACCGTTAAAGTCTCTCACTCTTGGCAAAGCAATAGAAATCAATCTGTCCATAAATTCGTACATTTTTTCGCCACGAAGGGTTACCTTAGCGCCGATTTTTTGATTTTCACGAAGTTTGAAGTTTGCGATTGATTTTTTAGCAGTTGTGATAACTGGCTTTTGACCAGCAATAGCTTGCAATTCATCAACTGCTAAGTTAAAACTCTTGCTATTGTCCTTTTCTGCACCTAAACGCAAAGAAAGGATAATCTTTTCAAGTTTTGGAACTTGCATAGCATTAGAGATTTTCAATTCTTTTTCAAGTTCTGGCACGATTTCTTTATTGTACAATTCGTGCAATCTGCTAACATTTGCCATCTAATTACTCCTTATCTGCTGCTTTTTTAGTTGCAGTCTTTTTTGCTCTTGTTTTTGTTTCTTTTTTTGCTTTTTTAGCTTCGCTCTTAGCGAGTTCTAGGCTTGCGTTGCATTTTTTGCAAGTTCTAACATGCTTGCCGTCAACCACTGCGTGACTAACTCTTGTAGCCTTTCCGCATACTGGGCAGATGACTTGAACGTTAGATACATCAATGCCGGCTTCCATCTTTACGATGCCGCCTTTGTCCTCTTGAGAACGAGGTTTTCTGTGTTTAGTAACGATATTAACGCCTGCTACGACCACTTTGTTGTCAGCGGTAGAAACGCTCAATACATTACCAGTTTTGCCTTTATCTTTACCAGCAAGGATCAAAACTTTGTCATTTTTCTTAACTGAATTCATATTCTACCTCCTACAAAACTTCTGGTGCACGGGAAATAATTTGCATATAACCCTTATCACGCAATTCTCTGGCAACAGGTCCAAATATACGAGTACCTTTTGGAGTTTTATCATTACCAATGATAACTGCTGCGTTGTCGTCAAAACGAATGTAAGTACCGTCAACACGACGAATTTCTTTCTTAGTGCGGACGATAACAGCCTTGACAACATCACCTTTCTTAACTGAGCCGTCTGGATCAGCTTTCTTAACTGATGCGACAATCACATCACCAATGCTACCGCTACGACGAACTGAGCCACCCTTAACTTGAATGCACATCAAAGTCTTGGCACCAGTGTTGTCGGCACATTTCAATATTGTTTGTCTTTGTACCATAACTGCTCCTATTTTGCTCTTTCAACTACTGAAAGTAGTCTGAAATATTTGTCTTTACTTATGTGTCTGTTTTCAATGATGTCGACTGTGTCACCGATGTGAGCATCATTTTTCTCATCATGAGCCTTGTATTTTTTAGTTGAGGTTATAAACTTGCCGTATATAGGGTGACGTTTCTTTTCAGTGATGGCAACAACAATAGTCTTGTCCATTTTGTCACTTACAACGATGCCTCGCAATACTTTTGAAGTTTTCTTGATTTCTTGCTTTTCCATATATACTCCTTTTATACCTTATTACCATTACGACGTGCTGTTTGAATTGTCTTGATACGAGCAATGTCTTTCTTAGCAACGTTCATTTGTTTTGGGTTTGTTAATTGACCAGTAGCGTGTGAGAAACGAAGGTTTAGCAACTCAGATTTGAGTTCTTTCAACTTTGTTTCCAACTCAGCATCGGTCATTTCTTTAATTTCACTTATTTTCATTATTGTTCACCGCCCTCAACTGTATTTTCTCTCTTGATTATGCGAGTTTTGCAAGGCAATTTATGACTAGCTAGTCTCAAAGCTTCCATAGCAATTTCTTCACTTGGAGCTTTAATTTCGAAGATTACTCTGTCACGTTTAACAACTGCAACCCAGTATTCTGGAGCACCTTTACCGCTACCCATACGAGTGCCAAGTGCTTTCTTAGAAACTGGCTTGTCTGGGAAGACGTTAATCCAAACCTTACCACCACGTTTCATATATCTGTTGATAGCGATACGAGCAGCTTCGATTTGGTTACCAGTCATCCAGCATGGTTCAGTTGCTTGAAGACCATAATCACCATAGGCAAGTTTGTTGCCACGAGTAGCACGGCCAGTCATTCTGCCACGTTGAACTTTTCTTCTCTTAACTCTCTTAGGCATTAACATAATTACTTGCCTCCTTTAACTTCTGTGTCTTTTTCGACAGGAGCCTTACCATAAATGTCGCCCTTGTAGATCCAAACTTTGACACCAACAACACCAAATATAGTGTGAGCTTCTGCCAAAGCGTAGTCTATGTCGGCACGCAATGTGTGCAATGGAAGGTTGCCTTCGATGCACTTTTCGCTACGTGCAATGTCAGCGCCGTCAAGACGACCACTAACGATGACTTTGATACCTTGTGCGCCAGCACGCATAGTGCGTTGAACGGCTTGCTTCATAACTCTACGGAATTGAGCACGCTTTTCAAGTTGCAATGCAATGCCTTCTGCAACCAATTTTGCATCAAGGTCAAGATTTTTGATTTCTTTAATGTTGATATTAACGTTCTTAGCGTTAGTCATTGAATCTAATTCCTTACGCATAGCTTCAATACCAGCACCCTTTTGACCAATCAACACGCCTGGACGACCAGTGTAAATGTCAATTGTCAAGTTTTCACCGCTACGAGCAATGTCAATACGGCTAATGCCACAAGCGTAATATTTCTTCTTCAAGAACTTACGGATTTTGTTGTCTTCCAAAATGTTCTTTGCAATATCTTCCTTGTTGGCAACCCAACTACTGCTCCAGCCTTTGTTGATACCAATTCTAAGTCCTACTGGACTAACTTTTTGTCCCATTATGACCCTCCTATTTCGCACTGTCTAGCACAACGTTGATGTGACTAGTACGTTTCAAAATTGACATTGAACTACCCTTACCAGCAGCATAAGCTCTTTTAAGAGTTGGACCTTGGTCAATAGTGATTTCTGCAATGCGCAAATCGGCTCTGTTAAGACCCATATTGTTTTCAGCATTTGCGCCAGCAGATTCGACAACTTTAAGTATCAAACCAGCAGAACGATTAGGCAATGCATTCAAAATGCCAACTGCTTCATCATAAGACTTTCCACGAACGATGTCTGCGATAACCATAGCCTTGCTAGGAGCAATGCGAACGTATTTAGCGCAAGCGTGTGGACGCTTTTCTCTGTTTTCGTTAATTTTTGCTGTTTTTTCTCTAATTCTCTTTGCCATAATTTACCTCACGACTACTTCTTACCAACTGGCACTTTATTGTTGCCGTGGTGACCCTTGTATGTACGAGTTGGAGCGAATTCGCCCAATTTGTGACCAACCATATCAACTGTGCAGTAAACTGGAATGTGCTTCTTGCCATTGTGAACAGCGATTGTGTGACCTACAAATTCAGGATAGATAACTGAACTGCGTGACCAAGTCTTGATAGCTTTCTTTTCGTTGCTTTCGTTCAAAGCCTGAACTCTCTTCATAAGTCTAGGTTCAACGTAAGGCTTTTTCTTTAAACTTCTACTCATTATTATCTCTCCTATTTAGCTCTCTTAACAATCAACTTGCTAGAAGCCTTTTTACTATTTCTAGTCTTGTATCCCAAAGCTGGTTTGCCCCATGGAGTGCGTGGACCAGCGTGACCGATAGGTGACTTACCTTCACCACCACCATGTGGGTGATCGTTAGGGTTCATTACGCTACCACGAACGGTAGGTCTAACGCCCATGTGACGTGTTTTACCTGCTTTGCCGACAGATACGATTTCGTTTTCGCTATTGCCAACAACACCAAGAGTTGCACGGCAAACGCCCAAAACTTTTCTCATTTCGCCAGAAGGAAGTCTAAGTGTAACATACTTGTCTTCACGAGCCATAATTTGTGCGCTCATGCCAGCAGAACGTGCCAACTGACCACCTTTGCCTGGGTTTAATTCGATATTGTGAACAATGCTACCAACTGGCATCAAGTTCATAGGCATATTGTTGCCTGTGCGGATTTCCGCTTTTTCACCAGACATAACCTTGTCGCCCACTTTCAAATCGTTAGGAGCCAAGATGAATGCTTGACTGCCATCAGCGTAATTCAAAAGTGCAATGTATGCAGTACGATTTGGATCGTATTGAATGCTGTCTACGACTGCAGGAATGCCGTCTTTGTTGCGTTTGAAATCAATGATACGGATTTTCTTTTTGTTTCCGCCACCGATATGACGAACAGTGATTTTACCTTGCGCATTGCGGCCACCAGAGTTTTTCTTGCTAACAAGCAATGCCTTTGGTGCTTTTGCGCCCTTTGTCAATTCTGCAAATGATGCAACGCTTTGTCCTCTTTGTGCATTATTTGTAGGTTTAATTTTTCTAATACTCATAGCACATCTCCCTATGACAAACTATCAAAGAATTGGATAGTTTTGCTGTCTTTAGTTAGGTAAACGATAGCTTTCTTGTAGTCGCTAGTTTGACCATAAACTCTGCCAGCACGTGTATTCCTTGAAGTCTTTACACCCTTAACAATCAAAGTGTTAACCTTGGCAACTTTTACGCCGAAGATTTCTTCAACTGCTTGAGCAATTTGAATTTTGTTGGCATCTTTGTTTACTTGGAATGTGTAAACTTTGTTTTGAATGCCTGCGTAAGCCTTTTCAGTAAGTATTGGCTTAATAATGATATCATGAGCAGTCATTAGTTATAAGCCTCCTCTAATTTGATTAGTGCGTCTTTTGTGAACATTACATTGCCGTTAGCAACAACGTCGTAAACGTTGAGTTGGCTTGATGTAGTCAAATCAATGTTCTCAAGGTTGTTAACAGATTTCAATACAATGTCATTGTTTTCTGCTGTAACGATTACAGTGCTGTTCTTGATGCCAAACGCATTCAACATATCAACAACAGTTTTGGTTTTTGGTGCGTTGATGTCAAGCTTGTCAACAACAACGATTTCGTTTTGTTTAAGTTTTTCACTCAAAGCACTGATAAGAGCCAAGTCACGCATTTTCTTGTTGACCTTTTGACTGAAATCTCTTGGCTTTGGAGCGAATACTACGCCACCGCCGACCCATTGTGGACCTTTAGTGCTACCTTGACGGGCACGACCAGTACCTTTTTGTCTCCAAGGCTTTTTAGCGTGTCCTCTAACTTCACTACGAGTAAGAGTACTCTTTGTACCTTGACGGCCGTTATTTTGAATTGCAACGATAACTTGGTGAATGAGTGGTTCGTTATATTCTGCGCCGAAAATTTCGTCTCTAACTTCAACTTCGCCAACTTGTTCGTGCTTCATATTATAAACGTTTAACTTTGCCATATTTCCTCCTAAGCCTTCGCAGCCTTGTTGATGCAAACGATAGACTTCTTAGCGCCAGGAATGCTGCCTTTAATCAAAAGCAAATTGCGAGCACTGTCTACTTTGACAACAGTAAGGTTTTGGATAGTAACACTTTCGTTACCCCATTGACCAGGCATTTTCTTGTTTTTGAATACACGGCTTGGGTCAGAGTTTGCACCCATTGAACCAACTTCTCTGTGAACAGGTCCAACACCGTGAGTCATTTTCAATCTGTGGTTGTTCCAACGTGCGATAACGCCCGAGAAACCGTGACCCTTAGACACGCCAGCAACGTCAACGATGTCGCCTTCTGCGAATACGTCACATTTGACTTCGTTGCCTACTTCAAATGTTTCGCCGTTTGGGTCGAGTTCCATAAGAACTTTCTTGTTTTCAACGTTAGCCTTTTTGAAAAGACCAAGTTGTGCTTTGTTCAAGTTTTTAGCCTTAACTTCGCCGAAACCAACTTGAACTGCGTTGTAGCCATCTTTCTCAACAGTCTTCACTTGAGTAACAACGCAAGGACCAGCTTCAACAACTGTAACTGGGATTGCAGTGCCATCTTGTGCGAAGATTTGAGTCATACCAATTTTTCTACCTATAATTGCTTTCATCATCTTTCTCCTACAACTTAATGTCAATGTCTACGCCAGCTGGAAGATTCATCTTCACGATGCTGTCGACTGCCTTTGATGTAGGTGCATAGACATCAATTAGACGCTTGTGAGTGCGAGTCTCAAACTCTTCACGAGAGTCTTTGTATTTGTGTGGTGAACGGATAACTGTTACCACTTCTCTCTCTGTTGGGAGAGGGATTGGACCGCTGATCTTGCAACCAGCCTTGACAGCAGTATCAACAATTCTGCCTGCCACTTGGTCCACCAAACTGTAATCGTAAGATGACAATTTGATTCTAATTTTTTGTGTTGACATTTTACTCCTCCTTGTACAACAAAACCGATACTCCATCGCCACTACCTATTAATAAATAGTCGTAGCCGTGTGTAAAGTGCTATTTTGACAAAAAATAAAATTTTTGTCAATTCGGCGGCGCTTGTCAGTCGCCTACGGTCGATAGAAATTTCCATAAGACTGTTGCCTAGTTTATGCAACCTTCTACGTCTTCCCGCATATTCATAGCAGGTTAATAATACCATAAACGTGTCCGTGTGTCAACACTTTTTAGAAAACTTTTCCAACAAATTTCAGCAAAATCTTCCGCCCAAAAGGCAACAAAAAAATAGCCTTAGCGGCTATTTTCTTACTGCTGACTTTATAAGTTACAGATAGCGTACACTCTCTAATAAGTACTTTCCGAACATTCTTCGTCCGCTAGACTCGTTTTTTCGAGAAATTTTTGATAGATTTTATCATAAACTTCGCCATGGAGTTCCTTTAAATATTTTTCGTCTTTGCTGAGTTGGAACAACGCCAAACTACCTTTTTCATACTCTCCACTTTTATTCTTAATTAGTGCACGCATGGCCACATAATTACTGGAGTTAAATCTCATGTTGTCAATAAGGTAAAACTCAGAATAACCATTTTCATGATTATTCAAAATAAGTTTGTTTGGTATCTTTACATACAATTTTTTATAATCGTTGGCATGAGCAATGCGTTCCATCATTATTTCAGTTTCTGTTCTCGGCTGATAATCTTGCGATATCATACGGATAAACTCTGACGAGACCAAAATATCACTATCATATTCATTATCATATGGTGTCTTATTCATAACGACTTCCTACTTAAATCTAGATTTGAAATTATCTTTCTGAATTATTTGTATAACCATAGAAGTCGCAGAATTTTCTATAGACACTTTGTAGACGATCACCTGATAGCTTGAGCAATGAAGTGTAATTGCCATTTTCGTCGCGAGGAATTTCGAAGATATCGATACCTCGTTTTTTATATTCGCCATTTTCATCACGATACAAACTCATCAAAGCTGTATAGCGAACATTGTTAAAAACTTGAGTGTCCCAAATATAATATTCTTCATAGCCTTTTTTATAAGGCATTCCCATCAATGTGTATGGCACTTTAATATACTTACCATAATAAGCGTTTCCGTTTACAAGTGTTTTCATAACTTCTCTTTCATTGATCTTTTCTTCGGAACCATAGCCATTTTCAATCATTCTCAAGATTTCTTTTTCATTTTTGTTTTTTTCTTTTTTGTTCATATTATTTCTCCCCCACAATATCAATAGTATTTTATCACTACATAATGAAATTGTCAATGTCTAATTTTGTCAAATTTTGGTTAATTATTATCTAGTTGGCTCAAAATCGTTTTTGACTGTCGTTTTACTTTTAGCAGCACTTTCTCTTAAGATAAATTCGTTCTTTGTCATATCCTCATTTCTTACTGGATTCAAATTTGTACTATCATGAGATGTAGGTGCGGTTTTAAAACTCTGTTCAACTTTATTTTCTCTGACACCTATACTTTTATATTTCTTTTCATCAGTAGTCGTAATTCGACGTACCAAACTGCTATCTCTCTCGAAATTGTCTATTCGTTTGGTTGAAGTTCGCACGCTGCCATTTCTTCCATAGTCAACGCTATAATCTAGACTTGAGTCTTCCGAAGCCTTAACTGCACTATTTTCAGAAGTCATTCCTGTCATAGCATTGGCAAAAGACTTTTCAAATTGTTTCTCTATTGGTTCTACTTGCGTTGATGTTGGCTCTGGAGCCTTTCTAGGCGCAGAGTCTTTTTTGTCGGCTGATTTTGGCGCTGGTTGAGGCTTTGCTGGTTGCGGTGCATTTACTGCTGATACAGCTGGCTTTGACGACACCACTTTGGCGGCGTCCGTCATGGTCTTAGTGCCTTTATCAGCCAATTTTGCTCCGGCTACAGCCACGCCCGCACCCACTACCGCTGGCGCTACGCCTGACGTATTGGTCTTGCCTTTAGGAGCGGAAGTCACACCCGATTTGGCTTGTCCTTGTGTCGTTTGACCTTTTGTCGCTGCTTGGGTAGGTGCATTCACCACACGAGAACGTACCATTTCACCAGTCATGCGTGGAGTCGACGCAACCATGGCGTCAATCTTGGCATTAGGTTTGGTGATAGTGGCTGACTCGGTTTGTTTTTTCAAATATGTGCGAACAATTTGTTCCACAGTCTGTTTACGCTCGTCAGCGCCGTGCAAGGTTGGACGTACGTCTGGCGATTGTGCGATAATCACCTGTGCGTAGTTTCTGCGTGGCTTGTCCACTCTTTGTTCAAATTCTTTAACCTCTTTTTGATTCTCTTCCGTGCGGTTTGAATAAGTTATTGTGCTGATAATTTGGTTCAAAGCCCTGTAATATCCCTTACGATTAGGGTCTAGGAACGGTCTCACAGTTATAAGCGTGTGTTCCATTTCGTCAATTACTTGCTTGCCATATGTCCCGCACTTCTTCAGTGCTTGGATTTGTGCCATGTAGAAGTCTTGCTCGGCACGTTCCAAAATGGCATCTTTTTCGTCCAAATCCTTGTTTAAAATCTCCAATTGCATTTTACGTTCGATGAGTTCGAAATATTTGTTGACCTCTTCAGGACTCATATCTTCCAGTTTCGTGCTGAGCGGTTGATCGGCAATAGAGATATTGTATCGCTTAAAGAGTGTTTCTTCCAACACATCTGCCAACTTGTCAAAATTGACTTGGTCGAGTATGGTGGTGTGAATGTTGCAATATGGTGACTTGTGTTCAAGGTTGGTGCCGTAGCGCATTTTCTCAAGCAAAGCGAATGTAACTAGATTATCTTCCACTTTCAGCGAGAAATAAAAGCGCTTGCCAAAGACGTATTCGCTCTCAATCAAACACTGAGTGCTGTAACGCTCAACCAAATATTTATGCATGGTCAAAAGCTGCTTTCTCATAGCATCAGTGATGACATAAATGCCGTCTTCGTTGAATTCGCCAAGCATTTTGTTGCGAATGACACCGATTTTACCAAGAGCTTTCTGCTCTTCCACTTCGCTCTCAGTCTTTGCGAGAGTTTTTGGCATATCCATTCTAAAATATTGCTTCATTCGTCGTTTCCTTTATTTAAATTAGTATAACACAGCCAATCCTAATTGGCAATCATTTGCAAACATAATTGTCGAAAACTTGCATTAGTTAGCAATAGAGCCAAAGTTGTTAATTGCTTAACACTTATTTTGTTTATCTTTTTTATTATACCACAGTTTGCAGAAAAATGCAAATTTTTATTTATTTACTAAAAAAGACGCCAAAAAAGACGTCTAAATTTTACTCACCCGCCGCCAACTTAGCTTGTTGGTCTGCAAGTGTCAATGCTTGTATCATTTCATCAAGGTCGCCGTCCATAAATGCTTCCAAGTTGTAGCTTGTGAAGTTGATTCTGTGATCGGTGATTCTTCCTTGTGGGTAGTTGTATGTGCGAATTCGTTCACTTCGGTCACCTGTGCCGATTTGGCTGTTGCGGTTTGCCTTGTACTCGCTTTCTTTTTGAGTTTTGTAATAGTCGTAAAGTTTACTCTTCAAAATCTGCATCGCCTTTTCCTTGTTTTGAACTTGGCTACGCTCGTCTTGGCAAGCAACTACAATGCCTGTTGGGAAATGGGTTATGCGCACAGCACTTTCCGTCTTGTTGACGTGCTGACCGCCTGCACCACTACTGCGATAAATGTCCATTCGGATATCTTTTGGGTCGATTTCAAACTCGACATCTTCCATTTCTGGCAAAACAGCCACAGTGGCAGTTGACGTATGCACACGTCCCTGAGATTCAGTTTCTGGCACACGCTGAACACGGTGCACACCACTCTCAAACTTGAATGTGGCATAAGCATTTTTGCCTTTGATCATAACTTCTGCTTCTTTCACGCCGCCCATCTCAGTTTCTTCAATGTTCAACACCTCAAACTTGAAATGGTGTGTTTCGGCAAACATGCGATACATTCTCATAAGGCTATGAGCGAACAAACAAGACTCTTCACCGCCAGCACCTGCTCTAAACTCCATAATAACGTTCTTGTCATCGTTTTCATCCTTTGGCAAAAGCAAAATTTTGAGCTCTTCTGTAAGAGCCGCCAACTTGTCCTTGCACTCATACACTTCGGTGTTGGCAAGTTCACGCATTTCAGGGTCGGTTTCATTGTTGTAAACTTCTTCCGCACCACGCATATCCGCTTCGACTTTTTTGTACTCAGCATACTTGTCCATAAGTTCTTGCAAGTTGTTGTGCTCTTTAGCCACTTTTTTATATTCGGCATTGTTGGCAACAAGGTTTGGGTCAGCCAAACGCTCGGTTAGCTCGTCAAAATGCTCTTTAATTTTTTGTATTTTTTCAATCATAATCTATTCCTTAATAATCACTACACGATCACGCCCTGCCAAATCTTTGACAACTGTTGTGTTCGTATATCCATTTTCTTTAAAAATCTCAGTCACTGCTTGGGCTTGTGTGTATCCTATTTCCAATATTAGCACTCCGCCAAGGGTCAAATATTTTCGTCCACATTGAGCAATCTGTCTGTAAAAGACAAGTCCGTCGAGTCCGCCAACAAGTGCTAGTTTTGGGTCAAACTTTCTCACACCCACGTCCAACTGCTCGTACTCGCTAGGCGTAATGTAAGGTGGATTGCAACATATAACGTCATACTTGCCGTCAATCTTGCTAAACATATTAGTTCGCTTAAACTCGACTTTTGCCCCTAACTTTTGGGCATTTCTTTTAGCTACGCCAAGTGCGTGTCGACTGATATCTGCAAGCGTAACGAATGCGCCAGTTTCCAATTGGATAGTGATGCCAATCGCACCTGTGCCTGTGCATAGATCTAACACTCGGTCACTAGGTTTTACGATATTTAAGGCTTGCTCCACCAAGTTCTCAGTGTCAGCACGTGGCGAAAGCACCTTGTCGTCTACGAAATATTCACGTCCATAAAAGTATGCTTTGTGAAATATCTTGCTTACAGGTTCGCCACCTTTAAACCTTTTGACACTTTTGTCGATTTTTCTCACGCTCTCACGAGAAAGAACCTTGTCTACACTAAGGTCACCATATTCGCAACCAAGCACGTTCATAATTATCTCGTTTAGCTCGGCGGCGTCAGTTCCTTGTGAAAGCCACTTCCTTTTCAATTCAAATAACTGCATCTTTGCACCCTATATACACAAAAACGCACTTTGCTAAAGTGTAATACTCAATGCAAAATGCGTCCCAAAAAATAATGTGCTATAAATCAAATTTTTTCTTAAACTTGTCTACACGACCAGCAGTGTCAACCAATTTCTTTTGACCAGTATAGAATGGGTGGCATTTGTTGCACACGTCACATTTGATAGTATCGCCTGGCTTAGTTGAACGAGTTTCAAAAGTATTGCCACAAGCACATGTGACAGTCACTTTGTGATAATCTGGTTGGATTTCTTTATTCATACCTACACCTCATCTGTTAGTTTTTTGCTAAGTGATTATACACCAAGAAAAACCGACTGTCAACCGTTTTTACTAAAAAATCGGTCAGTTTTTCATTCCTGCCACAATTTATGGAATACAGATTTTACGTTTTTGACATTCAAATATGATTTTATTGAACTAATAAACCGCCCAATTTCTTAGTTAGCTTTGCCCACAATTTCGCTCGCAACAAACGCAATATCGCCCGCTCCAACAAACAGCATTGCATCATAATCTGTCTTGCTCATCAACTTTTGCAGTGAAGATTTGTTGTCAACGTACTTAGCCTTAACTCCGTTTTGTTTCAAAATCTCTACCAGCTGCTTACTCGACACTCCCATCGAAGGGGTTTCACGTGCGGAGTACTCTTTGAATATGACAAGATTATCTATATGCTTTAAAGTCTCCACAAAATCACCTAACAATGCTTTTGTTCGTGTGAATGTGTGTGGCTGAAAGATAAACAAAGTTTTGTGATAGACAAATTTCATTGCTTCGTAGAACTGCTTGATTTCGGTTGGGTGGTGTGCGTAATCGATTACAACGTCCGCATCGTTAAATTTTCCGATAAGCTGCGACCTACGTGCCACAGGCTTGAAATCTCGTAGCCCATTTACAATGGCACAATCGCTAAGCCCCAAAAACCATCCCACACGTGCCGAAAGGGTTGCGTTATCCACATTGTAACCACCAAGTGTGGATATCGTGATAGGAACACATCTGTCCGTCACAATGCTGAATTCGGTCAGCATAGCCGTGCTGTCAAAATACACTTTTTGCACGACATAATCCTCTTTTTCGACACCCAAAAATTCGGTCGTAGGATTCTGCCCCACCACGACGTACTGTGCACTGTCGGCAAATTTGCGAAAGGTGTTTTGAATGTCTGCCAAATCTTTGTAACAGTCCAAATGGTCCTTTTCCACGTTCGTTATGACTGCCAAGTATGGCTTTATATGTAAAAAGCTCCGCTTAAATTCGCACGCTTCCACCACAAGATATTCGTCGCCATATTGCATTCGAGCATTATTTATTTCCGCCCCAATGTGACACGACACCCTCGCACCACTGTTACGCAAAATGGAATATATCATGGCACTTGTTGTAGATTTTCCGTGGCAGCCCGCCACTGCAATTACTTTGTCAAAGTCTTTGCAAATTTCTCCCAAAAGTTCGGCTCGTGACACTATTTCAATTCCATGCTCTTTGGCGTAGACAATCTCAGGATTGTCATCCGCAATCGCACCTGTGGCGACTGCCAAATCGGCCGTCATAATGTAATCTGGCTTGTGTCCGAGCTGAGTTTTGATTCCCAGCTGATTCAAGTGCAGAGTGGCATCGCTCATTCTTGCATCCGAACCAGTCACCCTCGCACCACGAGAAAAAAGATATTTGGCAAGCGAATTCATACTCACTCCACCCACGCCAACAAAGTGAATGTGGGCTTTGTTTTCAATCAAATTTTTGTAATTCATACTTATATATATTCGCACAAAACACAATCTGTTTAACAAGTGCAGAAATCCGCCAAAATTCGCACTAAATAAATCACTCGAAATGACAAAATTTGGCAATATTTATTTGCAAAATTTTATGAAATATAGTAGAATATAATTGACTAGGAAATAGTCAATCTATAAAAGGAAGGAACTTATGAGAATTTCAGACATTCGTATTAGATTGATGCCAAAGGCTGACAGCAAGCTCAAAGCATTTGCATCATTCACTATCGAAGATTCGTTCGTTGTTCATGACGTCAAAATTATTGACGGTCCTAACGGATACTTCGTTGCTATGCCTGCCAAACAAGGTAATGACGGCAAGTTCAAGGACATTGTTCACCCAGCAAACACTGAGACACGTGAACAAATCAACAAAATGGTATTGGCTGAATACGAAAAGGCTGTCGCTAACAGCGAAGAAAAATAGTTAATCTATTTGTAGAAAGGCTATTTCGACCACATTGCCAATAAAAAAACAACTCGCAATGAGTTGTTTTTTTGTTCGTTATTTTGTGAATGTATTGAGAATTGGATAATATCCGTCAATCAATGCCCAAACATTTAGTCCGCATACGTCTGCGTATTTGACTGCGATAGTAGTCTCCGCACCTTTAAGACCCAAAATTGTTGAGCCAGAAGCGTAACCCTTGTAAATCCAGTTGGTAATGTTGGTGATGGCGTTTTGCGCACTCGAAACATTGCCGCTTGCAGAACGATTGACCGCACAATTCAAGATTGTACCTGTCGCACGTTTGCCAGAACTGAATATTGGACTTGCTGTTTCATATTTATTGATTGTAGTAGTGATCGCACCTTTGTCAAAGTCGCAGAAGCTTACGCTGTTTTCCATTAAACCGTACTTTGATTCGTTGCCGTCAATCTGTCCAATCAAGCCACCCTTTTCAACTGTGCTTACTCCACAATCTTTCTTGATTGCAGCGTTTGTAGTGCCAGTTTCGAGCATACAACGAGTGTAGCAGTTGGCAATGTAGCCATAATCCATCTTTGCACAAATTCCGCCTACGACTACGCCGCTGATTGTATTTTTGGAAGCATTTTCAGTGTAAGATTCTTGGTCAGTTGGAACGTCACCGGATGTGTAGCACTCAGTCACAACACCCGTTTTCAATGAACGAAGTTGGTTCAATCCGATTGAGCCAATATTATCTACGCTGTCGTTCTTGGCAACAATGCCGCCTGCAAAACTGCCTGATACATTGGCAATGTTATAAGATTTAGATAGTTTGCCCTGGTTAACACCGACCACACCGCCTGCATAGACTTGCTTGTCATAATTGCCAGACACTTCACTTTCGTTGCCGCAAGAGATGATTTGACCTTTGAAGTTGTAGCCTACAATTCCGCCAATATAAGCGTTGTTGCCAGCAGTTGTAGTCTTGCCTTCACGTGCATAGCAGAATGAAACTACTGCATCGTTGCTGTTTTGACCCACAACACCACCAGCACATACCACTCTGCCGGCTACGGATGACATGCTTGAACGGCTGCCAAACACTGCCATTGCATTTGAATTGCTATATGTTACTGTCTTGTAGTTCAAACCAGCAATGCCACCAGCGTTGACAGATGTACTGTTTGCACTGCCCATTGCTGTTACTGAAATTGATTGCTCAGTGATTGTCGCATTGGCATAACTTATTGCACCGTTGTTAATACCAACAATGCCGCCAACATTTGAATAACCACTAACAGATGTGTTTGTTGCCTCTACGGCGCACGCTGTGTTGCTGACGCCACGATAGCCTAGTGTTGCATTGTTGTAACCAATGACACCACCTGTTGCGCTCATATTTAGCAATGATGAGTTAGACACTTCACTATCTGTTACATTAATCTTACCAATTGTGGTTGCTTCTGCCAAACCAGCAAATGCACCCATAAATTTAGATTCACCTGTAATTTTCACATTAACAAGGTCAACGTTATACACCTTGCTCTTCAATCCCAAAATGCCTGCCAAAACGCCTGCATTGGTTGCGCCTGTAACATTGATTGTCACATTTTTGAAAATTACGTTAGAGATTGTTCCGTTCAAAATACCAATCAAGCCTGCATTTTCATTGTTTGTGCTGATTGTAAAGTTGGAGATTGTATATTTTGCATTCTCGCCCTTTGATGTCAAGAAACCAGTAAATTCTGGGATTGATGCATAAGTTGCACCTTTCAAGTCTTGGTCGCCGTCCAATGCGAACGCGCCGTCTGGCTTCTCGGTCATATATTGAATAATATTCTTTGTATCATTTTTGTCAATGACATCTGTCTTGCCGTCATCTGGCTTCTCAGGGTCATCGGCTGGTTGGTCAGGGTTCTGAACCTTGATTTCAGGAATTGCCGAAGCATTGTCGCAAATGATTGGATATATGCCTGACTCTGTATACCAAATGTTTTCTGCAAAGTGCCACATGATATCAACCGCCGTCGTAGTGTTTTGTGTCAAAATGTATATATCTTGGCCAGCTTTCATTTCGGCAGTTGTTACAGCGTTCACAGCATAAACATTCAATTTTGTAGATGCGTTCACACCGATTGATTCAACATCGGCGAATTCGTC
This sequence comes from uncultured Clostridia bacterium, assembly GCA_934747805.1. Lineage (GTDB taxonomy): Bacteria > Bacillota > Clostridia > Christensenellales > UBA1242 > HGM11372. The sequence goes on from CAKVHC010000006.1 coordinate 47,989, forward strand.
ATTAAAGTACAAACCATACATTGCGAATTTGTCTTGTGAAACCTTGTCAGTATTTTGTACGGCATATTGTCCAACAAGACCGCCTGTGTATTGAGCCTTTTGAGTGAACTTGGAGATAGAATAAGATTCCATCATATTGCCCACAGCTGTAGACGAAACCTTACCTACAAGACCGCCTGCAAAACTTGCTCCGTTGCCGTCAATCTCTGCATTCGACCAGCACGCTTGCAAAACACCATTGTTCAAAGTTCCGATAAGACCGCCGATTGTACTCTTAGCCAAAATCTTACCAGTTGCGCTAGTCTTTAAAAGACCACGTGTCAAATTGTCTTGGTTGTTGCCTTCGGCACAGTTTTGATAGCCGATTGCCAAACCTGTGGAAACTCCCTCACTTGAGTTTGAGTTCTTAATGCTAGTGCTTTCAACAGTGCAACGAGTTACTACGCCGTCGTTTTCACCTGCGATTGCACCAACATATTTGAATGCTCCGTCAATATCAACATTCTTCAAGATTAGTCTTTGAACAGTGGCACTGCTAGAGAGATGAGCAAACAAGCCTGCCTTTTCATAGTTAGTTTTGATGCTCATGCCGCTGATTGAATAGCCGTTGCCGTCAAATTTGCCTGTAAATTGCTGAATTGTAGTGACGCCATTCACTGTCTTGATGCCAATTGGCACAAATTCTTTGGTGAGTGTAATGTCGTCAGCCAGTTGATAACTAGCACTCAATGGACGATGTTCTTCACCGATTGTGCTGAATTCCAATTCATTGGTGATAACGAATGGGAATTCGTTTGAGCCATCACCGACCACAACATCAATGGCAAATGAAGGGAACTTTTTGTTGCTGGTTGTAATCTTAATTGTAGTCTTACCACCCTTCTTGGCTTCGTACCATTGGTCGCCTGTTTCGGTGTTTTCTTTATATTCCACGATTTCCCTAACTTCTTCGCCACCAGCGTTAAAGTCAATTGTCGTATTTTCGTTAGCGTGTGTGTGACTAAATTCCAAGTCTTCAAGACTGATTTTGCCGCCCACGTTCATGTAAAGTGGACGTGTAGAAATGGAAACTACTTCGTCATTGCGCACAAAATAATACGTCATCATACCCAGACTGACGCTTACTACTAGTACGACTAGGAACATCATAAATCTCTTTAATTTCATATTCAAATCCTCCACTACTAGAATTTGCCTTGTCGTTATTTTAACACATTTCGTCAAACTGTCAATATCTAAATGTTAAAATTAGTTGTCTTTTTCGGCCATTTGGTGTAAATTTTACTTATGAGATACGCAGGAAGTGTAGAAGAAATCGTTTTTCGTAACGAGCAAAACAATTATTCCGTCATAGGCATTGACTGTGGCGGTGATCTTTACACTGCTGTAGGCAATATGCCTGAACTTAGCGTTGGGCAAATGGTGGAAATCGAAGGCGAACTTGTCAACAACTCACGTTTTGGTGAGCAAATTCAGGTTCGTGAGTTGCATTTAATCAAGCCAAACACTCTTTCCGCCATCCAAAAATATCTTGGCAGCGGTCTAATTCGTGGCGTTGGCCCAATAACTGCCGAAAAAATTGTCAAGGAATTCGGCATGGACACCCTAGACATCATGGAAATGGATCCTATGCGTCTAGCCACCATTCGTGGCATCAGTCGTGCAAAAGCCGAAGAAATTGCTGGGGCTTATAGCGAACTTAGAAATATGCAAGACAGCATCATGTTTTTGCAGTCGCATAATATTAGCACCAATATGGCGATAAAAATTTACGACATATATAAAACGCAGACCATTCCAACTGTGCAATCCAACCCATACAAACTTGTAGAAGATGTCAACGGAATAGGGTTTAACACAGCGGACAAAATCGCTGTCAGCCTAAACATTGACCACAAGAGCGAATTTAGAATTCGAGCAGGTCTGATGCACACAATGAAAGAAGCCACTGACCGTGACGGTCACACATATCTACCACTCAATTTGCTGATAGACAACGCACGAAAACTGCTCGACCTAGACGAAATGGACAACCAAGAGATTGAAAAGGTTGTAAACTTATTGTGCGTAGAAAACGTGCTAAAAATACTCACACACCACAACGAACCTATCGTTATGATGCTGAAATATTATTTCATTGAAAAGTTTATTGCCAACAAGCTTACCATTCTTGGTCGCAACTGCTATTCAACTGAAATGCAGGCTGACGACCTGTTTGCAAACTATGAAAAAATCCACAAAGTAAAACTTGGTGAAGAACAAAAACAGGCTGTCGTAAGTGCCATAACTAACGGCGTCAGCGTTATAACAGGCGGTCCAGGAACGGGCAAAACAACTATTGTTCGTTGCTTGCTGGACTTTATTAGTCAAGAACACAAACAGATTTTGCTGTTAGCCCCTACAGGCCGAGCAGCCAAAAGACTTAGCGAAACTACAGGATTGGAAGCCAAAACTATCCACAGAGCATTGGAAATGGTGCCTGCAGACGAACGTTCAATATTTAATCGCAATGAAAACAACCCATTGAATGCAGATTTCATCGTTATTGATGAAATGAGTATGGTCGACGTCAATTTGTTTTATTTTCTGCTCAAAGCCACTCGACCAAGCGCTCAAGTGGTGCTTGTGGGTGACAAAGACCAGTTGCCAAGCGTTAGTGCAGGAAATGTGTTGAAAGATATTATTGAAAGCGGCAAAATACACACCACATATTTGAACAAGATTTATCGTCAAGACGAACGTAGTTTAATTGTTTCTAACGCACACCTCATCAACGACGGAAAAATGCCGGTCATCGACAACACGAGTGCGGATTTCTTCTTTGAACAAGAACCTGTGCCTGCCGAATGCGCTGACAAGATTGTCAATATGGTTTGCACACGACTGCCGGCCTATTGCAAAACTGAGCCGACCAAGATTCAAGTGCTTGCGCCTATGAAGGTTGGCCCTTGCGGCATCGATTCTCTTAACCGCCGTCTGCAAGACCGCATTAACCCTCATCGAATGGGAATGCAACTCTTGACCGAGCATTGTGCTTTCAGAGTCGGTGACAAGGTTATGCAAACTGTGAATAACTACGAATTGGGCTGGTCACGTTTTGACGAGTTTGGTGGCGAAGAGAAGGGTCAGGGAGTATTCAACGGCGATATTGGATATATCACCCATATTGCACCATCCACATTCGAAACTACAGTCAACTTTGACGACGGACGTGTGGCAGTTTACACTCGAAGTGATATCAGCGAACTCACTCTCGCATACGCCATCACCATCCACAAGAGTCAGGGCAGCGAATTCGACTATGTCGTTATTCCTGTGATTGCAGGTGCGCCTATAATTCTCACTAAAAACCTTATTTACACAGCGATTACTCGTGCAAAAAAAATGGTCGTGCTGGTTGGCACAAAGCAGAACCTGGCTCGTATGATCCACAACACATATACGGCAAAAAGATATACAATGCTAAGATTTTTCCTAAGCGAAGAATTGAAATTTGAATAAACAAAAAACTCGATTGGACAAAATGTCCTTTCGAGTTGTTTTTTATCTAACATTCGTATTGGAGAATAGATCAGTAAAACTTTCTTTTACAGCCTTCAATCTCTCCTTGCTTTCCACTTCCCATTCGTCGTCCTTGATAATGTTTCTCTTTAAATACAATTCTTTTATCGTCTTTTCTTGCTCAGGCGTGTAATCCACACCGAACAATACTGGATTGGGGAAATCTATTGTACATGTTGCAGGTTTTGAGCCGTAAATGTTTGAATATTGGAAGACCCTTATCCAGCCAAAATAGTGTATAAGCATATCTAGGAGTTGTGGATAGTTGATATATGGATAATAATTGGTATCCTTGCCCATGTCTTGCGCACGCTTCTTGGCGTCCCTACAAACCTTGTTTATCTTGCGAGATATCATTCTATTATGTAAGTTGTTAAACACTGCTTGTGCGAATTCTTCGTGTCCCATTTCATAATCTCTCAAGACATCAAGCACTCTGCCGTCTGGCAGCACAAATAGGTGCATATTGTATGATTTATCATATCTTTTATTTAGGGTGTCCATATCGGCATAGATAAGTTCTTTGCCTTTGCTGTCACACAATTTCAATCTAATATTCTCTTGCTTTTGTCCTATCAAACCTTTCATATCTACCTAATCAAGCCCTTTACATCTTCCATAAACTCTTCATAATCACGTTTCAACTTTGCATGCGTATGCTCAGCATATCCCAACGCATAATCGTCTTTTATAACATTGTTATAGTACAACGAACGAAGTATATCATATTGTTCTGGCTGCAATTCTTTTCCGTACAAACCCTTTAGCGGAAATTGAATTTCACACACTTCGCTAGACATTGGATGAAGATATTGAAACACTCTCACCAATCCGCAAGCATTCACCAAGGCCTCAACAGGACAGCTTATATTGGAAATGATATTATCGTACTTGCACAACGTACGACTAGAAATATTCTGTTTTAGTTCTAATCTGTCATTCTCAACTTCTTGCATAATTCGCTTTATCTTTTTGCTGGATGATATTGCGATGTCAACAAAGTTATTGTGTTGTAAATATCTTGGATATGCACAATCATAAATGTTGCACACACGATTGCCGTTTTCGTCAAGATGTGGTTGTTCGATGAATAGATGCACTTCCGCACTGTCTTGATATCTTTTCAACACATCTTTAAGGCTAACTGGCTTAAAGTTTGGACATATTTTAGGCGACAAATCAAGAGTTGTAATGTCAAACTCTTTGCCAATCATAGTTCCGAAATCTCCTCACTCTCTTTCGCTCTGATTTTCTTCATCAATGCGTCAAACTCACGTTCCTTTTGCCTGCTACGGTCTTCCCCAAGAGCGATTTCATCTTCAACTCCGTACTCAATAACTCCACGTCTAAGCAGTGCCTTCAAAGTATCAATTTGTTCTGGCGCCACATCCATTTTATAATATCGTTTGCACGGCATATCAATGGTACATTGCACTCTACCGCCGTATTGCATAAATTGATATACTCTTACCCAGCCAAGCGCATGCATTGCTGCCTCTCTGTCAAAGAGCAACTCATCAGCCACTCTCTCGTCGTCGAAATCTCCGCCAATTTCCTTAATCTTTTCCGCTAGCTTTTCATGGTCTTTGGCGATTTCATCACGAATTGCACGCATTTGCTCGGTCGAGCCAAAAGCAATTTCGGCAAAATCATCGTGTTGGAGTTTGTCCTCTCCATTGCCCGAACAATCATAAATCGGACAAACCATCCTGCCGTTATCCAATTCAAAAGGGCGTCCAATGTATAAGTGGAGATTTGCTTTTCCTTTGTATCTGTCAGTAATTATCTGAACGCTGTGTTTGTTGAAACACTCTCTGCCGTCGCCAAATACCAACTCTTTCTTATCGTCCACACCTTCAAACTTCTTTCCTATCATTTTTCACCCTTTATCTATCTCTTTTTTTCAAATACTATCTATATATAATTAATTATAACATAAAAATGCAATTTGTACAGGCTAAATCTGAATTATTTTGTATTTTCCGCTTTTGATTTAAAATAATTGTCAAACTCCATGCTCGTTTCATTGTTGCGGCGTACTGATTTAATAACCGAATCTTCTGTTATAAGCCCCGCATCTACGAGTTCAGACAAAGCGGCACGCTGGCTGTGCGTCAGCGATTTCCCCATAAAGTAAGGGTTCGGCAAGTCAATCATCGAGCTGCTTGCATTTATCACGAACACACGCACATATCCATACATTTGGACAAATAAACTCACTTTGTCCGTCAAGCTGCTAGTTATAATGTCTTCTTTCCAAAGCCGATAAAATTTCTCTTGAATAGTCTTTGCTATTCTTGGATTGTATTCGTTCGCCAACTTTAACTGATACAAAGCATCGGTTACCCACTTGTAATGCGACTTGCAAAAATAAATATCACCATTTGGTGCAATCATAATATGCTTGTCATCCCAAGAATTGACATTTTCCAGATTTTCCACTGGTCGATACTCATAACCCCAACTAGGCAAAATGTGCATATCTTTTGATTGCTGATATTTTTCAATTCTATAAGTTCTGTTCTTTTCCCTACTCGCTTTCATCATTTATTTATTATGACACAACCAGTGAACTTGTCAAGATGCAATCGGTCAAAGTCGTCGTCCTTTAACGAGTATAACCAAACTATCATTAAATCTGTTACTTTCAACGTATGTCATCCAGCTTGCATGCTGTCAAATATTCAATTTTCAAATAAAATCATACCACATAAAAAACTTCGGCTTTTTACACGTGTGGCAAGTAGAGCCTTGAAAAAGGGTTTAGCAACGAGCGATTCTGCAGGCGTTAGCCGAAGCCCTAGCGAGTGCTAAACTCTTAAATATATTCCATTCCTTATGAAATACTTGAGCTTTTTACCACGTGTGGCATGCAAACTTTTATGGCGAGAGCTTTGCAGTGAGACTCAATCCCAGCTCCACATCCATATCTTTCTGCTCTTTTACCACGTGTGGCAGGTAGAGTCCTGAAAAAAGGTTTAGCAACGAGCATTTCTGCAGGCGTTAGCCGAAGCCCTAGCGAGTGCTAAACTCTTAAATATATTCCATTCCTTATGAAATACTTGAGCT
>CAKVHC010000007.1 GCA_934747805.1 uncultured Clostridia bacterium
AATGTAATGACTAAGCCAGCTGGTCGTCGTGGCAGACCTAAAAAAGAAACAACTGAAACCAAACCAAAGGTTGTAGGTGAGAAGAAAGGTCGTGGCCGTCCAAAGAAAGACTCAGCACCTAAAGCTGTAGAAACCACAACAGTTACTGAGAGCAAAAAGGGCCGTGGTCGACCAAAGAAAACGGAAAATGTGAATGCCGCAAAGACCGAGCCAAAGGCACAAAATAAGCAAGGTCGTGGCCGACCTAAGAAAGCTGCCACTGCTAGTGCAACAAACAAGCCAGCAGAAAGCAAGAGTAAAGGTCGTGGCCGTCCAAAAAAGGAAACTACAGACAATAAACTAAAAGTTGTAGGCGAAAAGAAAGGCCGTGGCAGACCTAAAAAGGCTGATGCACAACCAAAGCCAGCTACGACAAGTGCAACTAAAGGTCGTGGCAGACCTAAGAAAACGGATTCATTGGACGAACAACTAAAGTCATTGAATGACAAAATCGTCAAAGAAAACCGTCAACTTGATGCACAGCGTGCCGCACTCGAGCTTGAGATCAAAAACGGTTTTGATCCAGAAGCAATAAGAGTAAAGCAGGCAGAAAACGAAGAAAAGAGAAGACTGCTTGATAGCATTCTATCTCAACTCGACATTTTGTCTAGCAGCGCACAGGTCAACACTTCTGCAAGTGATAAAGAAACGATTCAAAATAGCATCAACTATTTGAATGATAATTTCAACAAGATCAACAAGAAAAAATAAAAAATAGGAGAAGTTCTCCTATTTTTTTAAACATTGATTTATTTAGCGCTGTTGAGTTTTTCTAGCAACAAGTCTAGGTCTAGTCCATGCACTTCAGCGGCTTCGGCAAGTGTTTCTGCTTGGCTCATTGGACAATAGAAACAATGCATTCCAAAACCTGTCAAAATCTCTTCAGCACTCTTGCAACTAGCAAGCACCTCTCCAAGTGTGGTGTCTGGTGTATAAACTTTCTTTTTCATAATTTCTCCTTTACATTTTCAGTCCGCATTTATGACAGAAACTTGAATTCTCGATAAGCTCTGTCTGACAACGTGGGCAATATTTTTTGTGCCCTTGATTCACCTGACTGTCATCGGCGATCTTAGGCAAATTCTCTGCTTTGAGCAAAGGGTTTTCTTCTTGTATTTTTGCAATAGAAGGCAATTCGATAACCTCAGGTTCTAACGTACGACTGCCAGCGAATCCGATCTCCAACGATGTTATGTTTATGCCAATGGTGTTGTATTCTTTGTTTAGAAATTTTTGGAACTTATTGGCAAACTCAGTGTCGTATTTCGATGTGATATTTTTTAGTGGGTGCAGGTAGATATACTCTTTGCAATCGTCCCTTAACCAGCCTGTCAAATAACTTCTTGCGTCACCTGGGCGAATGATTGCGAGCTCGTCCAGCAATGCATCCATAAACTTGCGTGCGTCGTAGAGCTCAAAATACACCACAAGGCTGACTTCTAGGTTCGTTTTGGTTTTGTCTTCCAGTTTGAACTTTTTCCAGCGGAAAGTGTATTCTAGCCTGCCTGAATCTTTCACTTTAGGGAAGTAAAAGTCGGCTGTAAATTTCTTCACACGGGTATCTTTTTTCGATGATGTAAATATTGAGCGGCGTTCCTGTTTTGCAAGCAGTTTTGGGACGGTCTCGTAGTCGAGTGTATATTTGCCCGCTTGGTATGAGTAATACACGTTATCTCGATAGCAAACATAACACATTCTGCCCTCTGGCACAGTGATAACATAGCCTAATTTTAGTGGTTTTGGCGGAATGAATGAACCAATGAGTTCGTCATCGGCAAATTCAAAATAGTTTGCTTTGCGTTTTCCAAACAAAAACATATATCGTCACCTTCGCCTTTATTTTACTACAAAATAAATGTTTTGTCCATAATAATTTGACTATTATTTTACATGGAATATAATATAAAGTATGAAGAAACACATTATCATTCCAGCATATTACATTTGCTGTTCAATTATTATTGAGATTTGCACATTCTTGTTGTTGGGGCTTGGCTTTTTGCCAAAATATTTCATGTTTGACCTATCTGTCATTCTGTTTTTGGCTGGGTTGGTCTTGCTCTGCCGAAACACTTTGGCTCAAACTATTGTCGCATCCATATTGATAGTATTTCAATTGGCTCTGTCATATGTAAATTACACTTTGCTCATCCAGTTCGGCGACGTGCTAAGCGTGGAGATGTTGATGCTCATTAGCGCAGCACGAAACGCCATGAACAATGATTTTATCAACATTTGGATAATGCTTGGAGTCATCGCTTTGATGGTATTTATGGTTGTGGGCATGGTGCTTTTGCACTTGAAAATACGCAAATTGCCATCATCTCGCAGTCGTCGAATGGCAGGCATTTTGGTCGCTGTTGTGTTGTTCAGTCAACTTGGCTCGGTGGCAATTTACAACGCTCAAAGAGAGTATATTTACGCCATGAGTGAAATTGGCGCTGAAGACTATATTGAGAGCGACACATTCCTGCTCGATTCCACACTTCTAAAACGTCGAGCTATTCAAAGTTTGGGCACATTTGGTTTTTATGTAAACGACATTGGTCTGTCTTGGTTTGACAACACTAGATATGAAGAAAATCTTAACACTATGGCGAAAGATTATTTGCGTCAAGGCCACGCTGCTCGCCAGTCTGTAGCCAGCGACCAGCACAACAAAAACGTAATTGTCATTATGGTCGAATCATTTGACCTATTCGCAGTCAGCAACGAGCTCACCCCTAATATTTGGAAGTTGATAAACCCTGTTGATGCTGCCGGGACAGATATGACCTTCAATCCAGCCGATCCTGACTCTTTGAAGACTTGGGACGACGTAGTAAACTGTGACTCAAACGCAGTGTTGACATATTTCTCAAAGAACAAAACCAACATTAGCGAAGACGTGTCTTTAATGGGTAGTTATCCAATTATGACCAACCTGCAATCAGTGGCAGGTGCCAGATATGACAAGTCACTCAAAGCTTTCGGCTTTGGACTGCCAGAGATATTGTCAAAAGAAGGATATATCACAACTTATTTGCATAGTTATCGTGGTGCATTCTATGATAGAAAATACGTTATAAATAACATTGGTTTCCAAAATCAATATTTCAATGACGATATATATGATGCAGACAATTTAAAGTTTGGTGATTGGCGAAAGGAAGAAGATTTCGTCATCAACAACATTGACCACATTGTCCCATCAAATAGTGAAAAATTCTTCACATTCTACACAACAGTCGGAATGCACGGCGACTATGAAAACGACGTGAACAATCTTGCACAACAGACCTATCAGGACGATGCGGTAAACAGCGAACATTACAAATATTATATTGCTAAACGTGAAGGTTTGGGAACGGAAACTTACACATATTTTAAAAACTATCTAGCATCTGTCATAGACTTCGACAATGCTCTTGGTCAAATCATTAATAAACTGCAAGCGGAAGGAATTTATGATGACACCGCCATTTACATTTATGGCGACCACAACGCTTATTATCACAATCTGACTTACGCCTTTAAAGATGTGGTCATCAATGATTATGGTGATTATTATGTCAACACCATTCCAATGATTATCAAATCTACAGCCAGCGAAAATGTCACTCTTTCCAATGTGAAATCCATGGTTAGCACAAATGATGTTTTGCCGACCGTAATGGACATTCTGGGCGTGCCAATCAAGAACAATAATTTCTATCTTGGCGAATCGATTTTCAATCTCTGCAAAGAGGATTTTAAAGAGCGTGTCAATTTCTCATACACTGGTGGTGTGGCAAGCATGAATTACTACACTCTCGACCTAAAGAAATTTGACTTGCAGCCTGATGGCAATGAAAGTTATTTGTCCGAATTCAAAAAATTGTCTAAAGAAATGCTAAAAAAGATATTTATCTTGAATACCTTGTACAAAAGCTCATTATATTCGCAAATCTAACAATAATTTTAACTTTAAAATACACATTCGTTTTACTTTTTGGCAAGAATAATGTATAATTTGTCAAAAAGGGAGAGCGTATGTGTATTTTTGCATCAGATAATACTAAAAACTTAAAGAAACTATATAAGATAGCCGACAAAGTTATGGCCCTTGACGGCGAGTTCGCCAGCAAGACAGACGACCAACTTCGTGGCTACACACAAATATTGAAAGACCGCCTTGCAAAAGGTGAAACACTTGATGACATTTTGCCAGAAGCGTTTGCTTTGGTTAGAGAGTCGGCGTGGCGTGTTTTGGGCGAAAAGCCTTTCTACGTGCAAGTGGTGGGCGGCATCACCTTGCATCAGGGACGTATTGCCGAAATGAGAACGGGTGAAGGTAAAACGCTTTGCGCTACAATGCCAGCGTATTTGAATGCACTTGCAGGCAAGGGCGTTCACGTAGTAACCGTCAACGAATTCTTGGCGACAACGCAAGCCAAACTTATGGGCAAGGTGTACAACTTCTTGGGAGTGAGCGTGGGTGTAATTTTAAACTCGCAATCGTTCGAACAAAAGAAACAAGCGTACAATTGCGACATTACTTACTGCACGAACAACGAACTTGGCTTTGACTATTTGCGTGACAACATGGCCACCAGCAAAGACCGTGTTGTTCAACGTGGACACAACTTCTGCATTGTCGATGAAGTGGACAGCATTTTGATTGACGAAGCACGTACTCCACTTATCATTTCAGGCGGCAATGTAGGTACAAGCGAACTTTATATCAAGGCAGATAAATTCTTCAAAACACTTACTGATGAAGACTATGAAATCGACGAGAAATTAAAGAGCGTCCGTTTGACCGAAACCGGCGTTAGCAAGGCAGAAAAATTCTTTAAAATAGAAAACCTTGCCGACATTACTGCAATGGAAATCAACCACCATATCAATAATGCGTTGAAAGCTAATTTGATTATGAAACGTGACAGCCAATATATCGTTCAAGACGACGAAATTTTGATTGTCGACGAGTTCACCGGTCGTTTGATGCCAGGCAGAAGGTTTAGCGATGGACTTCACCAGGCCATCGAAGCCAAAGAAGGCGTTAAGATTAAGGAAGAGAACAAAACTCTTGCAACAATCACTTTCCAAAACTATTTCAAACTATACGACAAAATGAGCGGTATGACTGGTACTGCCAAGACGGAAGAACTAGAGTTTAACAAAATCTATAGTTTGGACGTTGTAACCATTCCAACCAATCGCCCAGTGAAACGTGTGGACGAACAAGACATGATCTTCTTCTCACACGAAGCCAAAGTTAAGGCAATTGTGGAAGAAGTGGCGGATAAGTATGAGAAAGGACAGCCAATTCTTGTCGGCACTGTAACGATTGAACGCAGTGAAGAAATCAGCAAACGCTTGAAAGAAAAAGGCATTCCACACAAAGTATTGAACGCTAAAAACCATGCCCAAGAATCTGCAATTGTCGCTCAGGCAGGCAGATACAAGGCAGTGACAATCGCCACCAATATGGCGGGTCGTGGTACGGATATTAAACTTGGCGGCAACCCAGAAGTCTTGACAATGGAGCAAATGCGTTTGAAGGGCTATGACCAAGAGATTTTGGACAGAATCAATACTATCGACATTGACCTAAACGAAGATGAAAAGAAAGTCAAAGAAGAGTATGACAAACTTTTCATTGAAAACAAAAAAATGACCGACGAAGAGCATGATAAAGTTATTGCATTGGGCGGTTTGCATATTCTAGGTTCGGAACGTCACGAAAGCCGTCGTATCGACAACCAGTTGCGTGGACGTGCAGGACGTCAAGGTGACCCTGGCTCAACAATATTCTTTATCTCACTCGATGATGATTTGCCACAAAGATTCGGTGAAGACCGTCTCAAAAAATGGTTTGCCATAGTGTTTAAGGGCAATGAAGATTTGCCAATTCAAGCTAAAATGCTAACTCGATTCTTTGAGTCCGCTCAGAAGAAAACAGAGCAGTTCTATTTCTCTCATCGTAGCACCGTGCTTGAGTACGATGATGTGTTGAACAAACAACGTACAATCATTTATGGCGAACGTAACAAAGTACTTAACGGCGAAGACGTTCACGCTCAAATCGTGGACATGTTGAAAGACGTTACGTTTGAACAATGTGCACTTGCCATCGACGACAATATTCCTTTCTACGAATGGAATGTGGAGAAAATCAACAGCACACTAGAAACCCGTCTTTTGCCTAAGGGTTTGAACCTTGTAACCAAAGAACTAATCGAAGGTTGTGACCTAAATTCTGCAAGCCAAAAAATCTATGAAAAAGTGCTTGAACTGTATGAAAAGAAAATTGCGGAATGCAAGAAAATCGGCTTTGATTATTCGATCATTGAGCGTGCATTCTTGTTGCGTGTAGTTGACCGATTCTGGATGGACCACATTGACGAGATGAACACCCTTCGCAACGAAATCTTTACTCAGCAATACGGTCAAAAAGACCCACTCATCATTTACAAGTCAGATGCTTTCAATATGTTTGACGAAATGATCAATCGCATTCGCGAGTATACTGCTGTTGCATTGTTCAACGCACGAATCGAAGCTCGTTTTGAACGCCCACAACAACCACAGGCACAACAGCCAACAACTAACGGTGTTCAAGGCAGTTATCACGCAGATAAAACAGTTGGTAGAAATGACCTTTGTCCTTGCGGAAGCGGAAAGAAATATAAAAACTGCTGCGGAAAAGACAAATAAAAAAATATAGCCAAAGATTTAGTACTTTTGAAGCTAGCAGAATAAAAAAAGGAACAATGCAGATTTAATGCACTGTTCCTTTTTTGATGGATTTAAAATTCATTAACTAGTGAAATGTATTTTTTGCTTTAATTATTTTAACAGATCTAATAAAATACTTTTTACTCTTGGCATAAAAACGTTGTATATATTCACAAGTTCGTTAGCTACCTTTTCTACATCAAGGTCAAAATCGTAATTTGTATAGTTTGTTGTATCAAAATGTGAGCCATTTAATTGGCGAGAGCCTTTTTCTGTATAATACTTTCCAAATCTACCAATTCTTGTTGCCATTTTTTCGTTATTTCTATCCCAAATAAGTTCATAACCAATTTCGTTTTCAATCTCTGTTTTATGCAAATAAAGTTTGTCGTAAATAGTTTTTGCATCTTTATCTCCAAGATACATATTTTTAAATATATATAAATTTATTGTAAATCATTTTGAGATTTTAACAAAAAATAGTATTATATTAAAAAAGGCGAAGTTGAAAAATGAAAAATAAAAAGTTTGGAGTGTGAACTGTGAAAAATTTAACGGAGTCCGACAAGAACTATTTTCTAACTAGCGGTGTCCTTACTTATCCATTTGTTTCAAATGAATATGTTTTGGAAAAGGTTTTGTGTGATTATAACGCAAAACTTGCAAAAGGGATTAAAACAACTAAAATCGAGAGTTTATTCAATTGGATAAACAAGTCTGTTAAGTTTGGAGATAACGAATTTAATAATAAATTTAGATTTCAAAGAACTGCTGAAGAAATTTGGAACAGCAAAATAATGACAGGTTGCACAGATTACGCTACAGTTTTCGCAACATTTGCTAGGCAAATTGGCATTCCAACAACAATTTTGCACACAGCGGAAAAAAGTTGGGTGGATCAAGTTCAGCAAAATAATGATTATTCTCATCACGCAGGACATTCTTTTTGTGAATGCTTTTATGATGGAAAATGGATTTTGGTTGATCCTACCTGTAGAGAAATAGAAAAAGAATATAATCCAAACTTATTAAAACTTAGTTATAAGGTGGGCGGAAGCTCTACATTTATACCTTATCAAAGGGGACTTGATTTAGGCAAAAAACAAACGACTAAAGAACATAATAAGTATATGGACGAGATTTGTAAAACTTTGTAAATTTTGATTTTTACAAAACAAAGAATTGTAATAAAGGTTAATATTTATAATTAAAAACCTTTTGCTTGTATGAATATACAAAAAGAAAAGCCTTGTTGACTTTTCTTTTTTTTTATGATATCACTATAAGGTATTTCGATGGGAAATTTTTATTTTTTATTCAAAAACTTAAACAGCAAACTTGATAATAGCAAAATTTATAAATTATTTATCTTCATCAAAATTTAAAAAGTCCGTTTTTTATCTTCAAAAAACATAATGTTGGACTCAAATCTTATCTCCTATGCAATAATATATATCACATAATTTAAAAATTTGCATTGACATTTTTAATAAATATAAAAATAGCATTTAAATGTGTGCTTGTCTTGATACAAGTCGGTGAATGCTAAAGCTCCACCGAAGACAAGCACACACTTATAAACTAAATTAAAGAATACAAAAAGCGAAAGTGTTGGTAAACATAACATACTTTCGCGTTTTGCTATTCTATACTATGGATAATTTATTCCATGGTGTACTTGACAAGAGTCTCTGAAATGGGTTTTTCTTTTGCAGGTTAAGGCAGAGAAACGAAATTCTGCTTATGGCTTCGTTATACTGTTTCTTTGCCTTTTAGACATTGTGTTTTTATTTCTTCTCTTGTCAAGTACCTTTCACGGCATAAAGTAGCCAAATAAAAAGAGAACTAGATTTTATTTCTAATTCTCTTAATTATTACACTAGTTTCAAACAGCATTGACTAACGGCTATATTTTTTTTGTTAAATGGCTTCTACATAAGCTGTGAATACCATTCTGAAATTGTCATTGTTTACTTCTGATAGTGCAGAGCTAATGTTTATAACTTCGCTCAAAATTGTTGTATCTGCACCTACGACTGCGTTCCAGTCGTCAATGTAATAATCTCCGTCACGAATTTCAAACTTATTGTCTGCAGAATTGAGCGGTCTAATCCAAATGTTGTAGTCCTCTTTAGGAACAATATTTCCTTTGTAATAAGTGTCAACTACTACTCTTACCTTTATGTTCGAGCTAGTAGTTTTTTTGAGTTCTATTTTGAGTTCTTGAATAGAACAGCCAGCAAATATATCCCCACGCACACCAAATGCGTCGTCGGCCTTGCCATTTATATGCCATTCCACGCCTGTGCCTTGCACTTTCAATGTGCCAATGTTGTCCTTTGACAAACTGCCCACAATAAATATGGTCGAAAGCAGCAAGGTGAGTGCCAACAAGATTGACAAAGTGATGATAACAAACATTTTTTGCTTTTCTTTCTTTGAACTGATGATGCCTGTTTTCTGATTAGCTAACTCTTTATCTACCAAGACGTTACCAATACGGACATCCTGCTCAGCATTGGTTGGGTCACTTTTTTGTGCCACTTTGATAGTGGTCGTGCTTGTTTTGGCAGCAGTTTTTGTAGTACTAGTCTTGCTAGCGGTCGATTGTGTCTTTGGCTTGCTAGCAGCACTGCTTGTTGTGGACTTTTTGCCTTCAGTTTTAAATTTTTCTAGATATTTTTCTTCCAAGCTTTTGTCACGTACGACAGCTGTGCTGGATGACTTTTTGGTTGTGGCAGAAGTCGATTTCGTGCTACGGCTTTGTTTCGCCGATATCTTTTGCTCTTCGTTGGCTTGACGAACAAGTTGTTCACGCTCTTTGGCAATATCTGTCGATGACTTTGCAGATTTTTTTACGCCAGCCATAACTTCTCCTTTTTTTCGTTTCTTGTCTTACGAAGACTGCTAATTTTCGCTGAATTTATCTGTAAAATTAGCATATTCTCGCAATGTTACATAATTAATATAACACATATAAAAATTAAAAATCAAATATTTATTTACATTCTTTTTAATTATTTCATATTTAGTTTAAAGCGATTTTTACAATTTATTCTTGTTGACAAATTATCGCATGATAACGTTGACAAAATCTAACAAAAAAAGTATATTTAAGTTAAGGAGTATTTTATGAAAAAGTATTTTAAAGTTGCACTTTTGAGTTTGGTACTTTGCTTTACTTTTATCTTTGCCGCTTGTGGTGATTCCGTTGAACGCCAATTCGACAGCAAGGCAGCAGTAAACAAAGGTAATGAGGCAAGTTATCAATCAACTACTAAAGAAGCATTTGTTGGTTTTGTTAACGAAAACACTGACGAAAGCGGCTTGACAATGTCTGGTTATCGTATGACCGGCACAATCACTGGCAGTTATGCTGACGATGAAACAGGCGAATCTAAGAGTGGCACTATCAGCTACAACATCATCGTAGTCGAGAACAATGGCGTGCCAGAGATGGCTATCAAATTGTCTATGAATGACACATACATCTATATGTTCGTCAAGGACGGATATTCATACACGAAAATGAATATGGACGTTCCTGAGTTTAAAGGCGAGCTCAAAGTTAAGAGCAAATTGCCAGACGACTTTGATTTCAGCGATTTGGGATACATTGGCGACGTAGTAGATTTTGAAACATTCTTTAAAATGTTGAACGATGAAAACACCAAAGCAACTGTCACTTCATACATTGAAGGTGAAACTACACGTTACAAAGTGGAAATGGAATACAAAGCTAGCATCGCAGACATGGCAGACTTGTCTGGCACATACGTTTGCTACTATGTCTTCGAATCTGGCAAATTGACTGGATTCAGCATGAACCTTACTAACGGTGATTCCAATATGGAAATCAATTTCAGCAAATACACTGGCAAGATTGAATATCCAGATTTGTCTGAATATGTAGAAATTGGTTTGTAAATAAAAAACAGTCGAAAGACTGTTTTTTTTAATGCTCAATCTGTAACAACTTTAATATACTCTGTGCGTTCTTCGTTAGGCTCAACTCAAATTTTAGATTTTCTGTTGGCAACTCAAAATTAAGGCAATCGCCCATACTTAGTTTATAGATTGGATTGGGCGACAGTTCACTTGCGCTGCCAAATACGGAAAATTTGATAAACGATGATGCAATGTATTGAATCTTAACACCAAAAATTGGGTCTACAAAATGTACAATCTGTTTCTTGCCTTTGTGAAAACTAGAATCCACCAATTTCTGATTTATTTGCGAATGGATATATATCTTCTCATTCTGCTTAAATCGGTCAGTACGCTCGAATGCGTCTTCGTTGCCGCTGTCTATGCTGTTATAAATCTTTGTTTTTAGTGCTGGAAAATCTATCATTACTCTTGTCCGTTTGTTTATTTTCTTTATTATATCACAAGTAATTTTAAAAGGCAAACTATTTTTGTACAAAAATACAGTTTTGTACAAAAATATTGCAAAACTCCCACAAATCGCCTTACAGAATGTTAAATCTCTTTGGAACAATAAAAAAACTGACTGGTCAAGTGACCCACGAGGTTCACTTCATAATGTCAGTTTTTTTGTTAAGCATTGGTGTCTTGTGCAGTAACTTGGTCGTCTGGCAGTTCAGTTTGGGTTTGGCGTCGACCTGCACGCATAAGCATAAGTTCTCGATAGCGTATCATACGAGGGCGAGTGTACCACTGAATGATTGTAGATGTCATATTTTGATAAATAAACACAATAGCAATTGGCAGAGCCATAGGAAGAACGATACTAGGTTTCACTAGGCAGATAATCAGCACTGCAATCACGCTCCACACACACAAACTGCTGTGCAGCCATTCCGCAAAGCAAGATTCATAGACAAAGCGGCTGAGATATTCTATGTCGTGAGGGTTGGAGATTTTGTTTAACCTAAAACCAGCGACTCGTCCACCGACTGGGATTTTGTCTTTCCAAGATTTTACATTGGTCGCATTGCATATCGATTGTTTAGTCTTGCCTATTTTGAACATTGTGCGGTCCTCGCTGAAAAAGTTTTTCGGCATTTTGCGTCCGACGAACAAGAAGACAGCGCCGGGTGTCATAATGACAACTAGGCAGATTAACAAATCAACGAAGGTGGTTATGGAAAAAACTAACAACACGTTCAAGATGATTGTTAGACCATAGCCAATGATTAAACTCAATGTCCAGAGATTCATAAGTTGCCTTTTATAAAACTAGTATAACAAATATAACAGAAACTAACAACAAAAATGACGGAAATTGTCGAGCAGTTTTCACATTGAATGTTGAAGATTAATATAATGAGATTAGGTATTTATTAAAGGAGTATTTATGGACAAAAGATGTTGCCGACAAAATAACAAGACAAATTGTTGTCCACAGCCTTGTGCGACAAAGCGTGGCCCAGTGGGTCTGACTGGTCCAATGGGACCGACTGGCCCTCAAGGTGCGGTTGGACCTACTGGAGCGACAGGCAGGGACGGTGCTAGCGTCGAAGTGCGTTCAACCTTTACGCTAGACCCTATAGAAAAAGCTCGTGTGCAGTCGACAAAATATGATGACAAAATTATATTAGATTTTTTCATTCCTAAAGGCGAAGACGGTTTCAGCGAGAGAGTGTTTGCAGGCAATACTCAGGTTGTGGAAGACGTGGACTATGCACGAGTAACCGACCGTTATGAGAATGGCACACACTTTATGGATTTCTTTATCCCACGTGGCAGTCAAGGCGAAATAGGTGAGCGTGGCCCAAAGGGCGACACTGGAGAAAGAGGCGAGCAAGGCTTGACAGGCCCACAAGGTGTGAAAGGAGATAAAGGCGAAAAAGGGGACAAAGGCGATACAGGTGCGACAGGCCCAAAAGGAGATAAGGGTGACATGGGCCCTCGTGGATTGCCGGGCGAGATTGGAATTAGCGAACATATTTCAATCGACGGCACTGAAACAATAGAAGCAAATGAAGAAGCCCAAGTGCTAGACGATTTTGACAGAAACATTCACCACTTGACCTTTTATATTCCTAAGGGTGAAGCAGGTCCACAGGGCGAACAGGGTGTCAAGGGTGACAAAGGCGAGCCCGGAGAAAAAGGTGAAATTGGCCCACAAGGATCACAGGGAAGTGCAGGTCCAGCCGGCCCTCCAGGACTTACGCCAAATTACAACGCTACGATATACAACACCTTACAACAAACTATATCAAATCAGAAGCCGATATCTATGCCAGATGTTGAGATAAACAATGGCTTTAATGTGCAGGATAGCGGACTCGTCGTGCGATTGACCGGCACATATTTGATATCGTTCTCGATCAACAACTCGCTTCAAGCCTCCACAGGTGATTATGTGGGCGTGTCAGTGAACGGCATAATTGTGAACGCCTCAAAACGACCGCTGACGGCTAGCACAAACACGTCAGCCACATTTGTGAAGCTGCTCGAAAAAAATGATGTAATCACTCTCACTACCAACGCTACCAGTGATCGCACGATAACGGCATACAGTGCGCCAAGTGCAATGCTGACAGTTATGTTAATTGCCATTTAATCGCTTGTGATAATGGAAATCAGCTTAGCCAGTGCTGGATTGCAAGCCTTGTCACTGGTTAGGCAGACGAGCGTGCGTGCGTTGATGAAAAAGTCGGGATAGATTAGATTTACTTTTCCGCTTTCAATGTCTTCTTTATAATACTCGGTGTTGACGAACGCAATGCCGAAACCATTTTTCACGAATTCGTAAAGCAAAATATAATTATCCAACACGTATTTTGGATTAAGTCGCTGACCTAAGTCGGAAAAGTATTTTTCGATTGTCAATCTTGAATTATTATTCTTGCTAGGCAGAATCAAGTCGTCAAACGGAAATCTCGCAATATCTATATTGTCTGCATTGTATTTAGCTTTGTAATCAGCGTTGCCAACCAACTGATATTTAATATTCATTTCCTTAATAAGCTTGACTTGATCTAGGCTATTAGGTTTGTCGACTATGATAAGGTCGAGTTCGTTGTTCTTTAGTTTGTTGAGCAGTGATTCTTTGTTGTCACGAATCATGCTGACACGCATATTGGGATAGTTATTCACAAACTTGGTCAAATAATTGATAAGAAACTGGTTTGCATTAGAACTGTTCGACCCAATGCGCACAATGCCTTCTTGCAGCAGATTGAACTGCTTAGCACTTATTTCTGCTTCGTCAAATTGTTGAATGGCTGTTTTAATCTTGTTGTATAATATTTCACCAAATATAGTCAGTGAAACGCCTTTGCTTTTGCGAATGAAAAGCTTTTGATTGAGCGATTGCTCCAGTTCCTTTATGGCGAATGATACAGCAGGCTGGGAAATAAACAACTTTTCGCTGGCTTTGGATATATTTTTTTCCTCAGCGACTGCACAAAAACATTTATACAAATTAAGGTTTACCATAATTAATTTTTATAACTCCTATAAAATATTGATACTTTTATTATATCACTAAACGAGTATAATGACAAGCGTGGAGGGAAAAATTATGAAAACAATAAGCGAAAGGGAAAACAAGACTTTCAAAAAAGTGAATAATGATTGTTATATCAACACAGTCACGGGCGAGCCAATCAAGGCAGACAATAGCAACAATAACGCCTATTTTAATGACTCGACAACCATTAGAGTATATCGTTCGGGGCTGTTGTATGTGAGCAAGAAAAACTACATGATCAATATTTATTTTTTGAAAAACGATGGCACGAAACTGTTCGACATCACTAAAAAGGATATGTCTGAAATGGCAAACGACGTGCATGACATCAATGCAATGGTGTGCAATTCGGGCGTGTTAGTGATGTGTAACTATTATGACGGCGACGAATATGTCTATCATACTTATAACGGCGCACTGATTAAAGCAAGCAATTTTGACACTCTGAGAAAGCGTGTTGAGTATTTTGAGAACAATCCAAGAGAAGTTTATGACAATGGTAGAGATAAACCTATGTGCAAAGGCGAGTAGGTGGTTCAAACTAGTGCAAATTGACGCAGCCACGACCTGCCTTTGATTGTGACTAAACTTTTGCATGGCTATAAAAAAACAAAGGTTATCGCCTTTGTTTTTTTGGTTATATTATCTTTTCGGCAGCACAATCAAATTTCATATCACGCACTTTTGGGTCGAGCTTTATGACAGGGTAGTCGTTCAAGTTGATGCCGTATTTTTCATATATGCTCATGACGTCAAGAGTAGTGAGAGTGGAATAATTGATGCCTAGCTTTTGGCATATTTGCTTGATGGCCTTTTCGCTCTTGGCTTCAAATTCTATATAGGCTGGAATCATTGGCCAAAAATCTATATCGATTTCCACATTGTCGAGGGTGAAACGAATACGCCTATTTTCTTGTTTCGAGCGTGCGAAGTAGCCCAATTTGTTGAGTAGCTCATCCGTTTGGTCAAAATCGCTGACTATAATTTCACATTCTTTTGTGCCATCAATTTTTGCAGTTGCAATTTCCTTAACGGTGAGGGTGGTTTTATTGCCTTCACGTCTTAACCTAATCCAACTATTTTCTCTCTTTGGGTTGAAATCGTAGCAGTTTCTTATCTGCACCCAGTCACCGACAAACTGTGCATTATTTGCATTGAGCCTATTAATGAAATCCTTTACATTAACATCCAACAATCTTGCTTCAATTTCAGTTTTCATGACCCGCCCCTTATATCTTTGGTGCACCTGGAGGAGCTCGAATCCCCAACCCTCAGTTCCGAAGACTGATGCTCTATCCAATTGAGCTACAGGTGCATGAATTGTTTTGTCGATTTTGGTTTAACTTGCTTTTGCGATTGCAAAATTTTGTTTTTCAATGTATAATGCAATTATACTATTAATGGCAAAAAAAGTAAATGGAAAATAATAAAAGTTTAAACAAATCAAATACGAGCAAAAAAATATGGAAGTCAATTGCATATGTTGTTTGCGTGGTGTTAGGTTTGTTGGTTATCATGGTTGCCAGTTTCAATATTGTGTACATGCGAACTTTGGTGTATGGAAAGTCGATGCAGCCGTTGTATAACGCAAATGTCACCACAGATGCCGATGCTGGAGATACCGTTTTGGTCAACCGATTTGCAAAAGGCAAAGTGGGTGACATAGTGGTTGCCGATGTCGATTGGGGCTTTGGCGGAGAAACGGTGACTGTCATCAAAAGGATAGTTGCGGTTGGCGGCGACCGTCTGCGATTCGTGGATGACGGCGGAAACGTTGTGTTGTATAAAAACGAAGCCATATTCACGGAGAGTTATATCAACTCGACTCAGAATAAAGAGTATTCAAACTGGCAGACATTAGTACGTGACAAGCATGACGAATACACGTTTGACGAACATGGTTGCTTGATTGTGCCAGACGGCGAAGTGATGCTATTTGGCGACAATCGTGAACATTCGGATGATTCGAGCAAATTCGGCAGTGTTAGTAAAAAGTGTATCATTGGCAGAGTGGATTACTGCATAGGCCGGAAGGACAGTGCAAAGGGAAGATTTTTAGAACTAATTTATCACCTGTTAATCGTAAAATAAAAAGGAAGATTATTTGTCTTCCTTTTCTTTTTCAAACTTTAAATTATCTTTCGATTTGTCTTCGCCATAAGGCACTTGATTTTGACGCATAGTGCCGAACTGCTTGAATACACCCATTTCGTCGAATATGTGGACGAAGCTTTTATGTCTGCCGTCAAGAACGCCTTCATCACGATATGAGTAGTGATTGGTTTGGCTGACAATGATGTGATCTTGAAAATGAATGCCGCTCATCATACACGCCAGTTGCAATGTGTTGGTCGCCACATCGTCCATGTGTGACGGCGTGGCTAAGCCGTTTGGATGAGTGTGAAATATGATTACAGCTGTGGCATTGAGTGCACGAACTTTATCGTAAATAATGTTGATGTCGAATTCCAACTGAGTTGGACTGCTAGACGGGTTCTCAATTACGCCAATGACTTCACTCTTCGGATTCAAGCACACGACATAAAGTGTTTCGGTGTTGCCTAGCAAAAAGTGGTTTCTAAAATAGTCGACTGCCTGAACGGTGGTCGTTATAACAGGCTTGACTTTCTTCTTGCCTTGAGAATATTTCTCAAATATGTAAGGCAAGTTTTTGAGTAAGAAAGCAGTGTGCTCACTGACACCATTTACCGAGCAAAGAGCGGCAGTTGTTTGACCCAACACTTCGCTAAAACCGCCAAATTTGTCTATTAAGTTGTGAGCAAGAGCATTTGTATCTTTGTAAGGAATGCAATAACCTAAAATTATTTCAAGAATCTCGTGGTCGGGCAAGTTCTTAATGCCGAGCTGCTCTGCACGTTCCTTTAATCTCTGTCTATGCCCTGCGTGAATATTATCTTTTGCCATACATTCTCGCCGTTTCAGACTTTCTTGTTTATTATATCACAGTTTTATGATTTATGCAAATTTTAAATGGAGTTTTGGCTGTGGTTATTACGCTTTTTGTGTTTAAGGAATATATACACAATAACGCCAGCAATCAACGCAACGCCAGCACCTACGCCGACGTACAAATATACTCGGCTTGGGTGCACCAAAATTTGCAAACTGTAGCTTGTTTGGTTGCCGTCACTGTCTGTTACGATATAGTTTACATAATAACTGCCAGATTTCTTCAGATTTAGATTTGTCTGGATTTGGACATTTTCGCTTTTTGACTCGATTAAAAAGTCTTCATAGTCGCTTATGGAAATGAGAGAGTATAAGTCAATCGTCTTTTTGCCATAAATGTTTATCTTATCCGACTTAGACGTTATTTGTGGTTTGCCTCCACGCTTTAGTGTGGCGATTAACTCGTCATATTGTGTGCGGTCAGCGATATGCAAATTGTTGTAGGCAGTGATGATTTTAAGTTTTGTGGCGGTGTTTTGTTCACGGTTTTCGAGTTCGTCTTTAGTCACACTGGCAATGTAGTTATCAATTTGGCTTTGCAAATAAGTTTTTAATTCGTCATAAAGCACTTGTTTAGTGTCAAAGTCGGTTTTATTTACTAGTTTCAATCCGTCGGCAGTGAGTTCGTATTCTATGTTGTTCTCAGTCATTCTATAGTCATTAATCATCCGCCCTGTGTGGTTGGAATAGACGTTCACGTTTTGTGGTCGCATTGAGTAGATGCTAATTTTGTAGCCATATTCAAGCCTTAGTATTGGATTGGTTAGAGTTAATTGTGAAAAATACTCAGAACCTTTCACTTCAAGTTTGTCAATCACAGTCGATTTGTCTGCGTTGTAAATTGTGACAGAAGCGAAAACTGTGTCTTTTTTGTCCTCACTTTTCCACTCGTTAGTTTGGTTGCCTAGATCAGCGCCACCCAAAGTGATAGTGGCGAGTCTGTTTTGATCACTCAGTGAGAGAGTGTAGCCAAAAGTATTATATATTCCCTTTATTCCAATTCTTGTATAATGCTCGATGGCGGTGTCAAGACGTGAGTAGTCATAACTAATGTTGTTCAGTTCTTGACGAATGTCGAGGGTGCAGAGTGGGGTGCTGTAGTCAAAGTTGGTGGCCAGACGCAACATATATCTGTCTGCAGGAAGATTAGTAAAATCGAGAGTGTTTGAGCCAATTTTCACAATGCGTACGATTTTGCCATTTTTAGTGAGTGCCACGTTTTTGTTTTTAATCGCATTTATGTCATCAATGTTAATAGTGACCTTCAGGTCGCCTTTGATATCGTACTTTTTTAGAATGCTATCCACAATCAGTGAATAATTTGTGGATATGTTTTCGCCTTGTTTAATTTTTGTAAGACTGTCAGAGTTTACGCTGTCAGCAAGGATCATATAGCTTGTCAGATTGCGTGACATAATGTCCTTTTCCACCGCTGGTGTTAGTGGCATTGTCCATGCTTTTAAATAGGATATAATATTGGCGTTATACTCATCGGCAAAGAACATAGCGTACACGTCAGGGATAGTGTATAAATTAGTGTTTTTGTTGTTAGCGTAGACCAAACTACGATAGTAACTAAACAATTTGCCGTATGTAACTCCACCTTCAAAATTATCTAGTAGGTTTACTATGCAGTACAACTTTTCCTGCACATTGGTGTATGTGCCGTCGTTATTGTTGAAAATGTCATCTCCATTCAAGCGTTTTTGGTTGCGAGCGGTCTCTATTTTGTCCAGACTTCCGCCCATCCAATCGCCAGCGGCTTTGTAAAGCGTTTTGTCTACCTGAACGTAGTGAGCCAATATGTTGTTGCCAGTTTCGTTCAAACAGATATTCACGTTAGCTGCATTTCCACGTCCGAGTTGCCCTTGATATCCGTGTCCGATTTCGTGAAGCGTGCCCCAGCCATAGTGGAAGAGAGCGGCGGCGGATGCACTGCCAACTGCAATGTGATTGCCGTTGTAATAAGCGCCCGCACTAGTATTGGCATTTGCTTTTGCCAAATATTTTACACGTACGTTTTGGTCGGTAATTTTGGTTGGTTTGAGTGAGAGCCCAATCATCTCATCCATGCGATTTACGACGGCGAGATAGTATTCGAGGTAGGCGTCAAGTGACGGTAGCAGCGAACCAGTAGTAGTTTTGTTTTTGTCTGGCAACCCATCTATGTCGGCAAATGGCGTCACCACCATTAATGCCTCGCCGTCAATAATGCCAAATGAATTCTGTGACGAGCGCCAATTGGATTTGAATGTGTCTTCATTGTCCTTGTAATGATAATAATCAACTGGCTTTACGTCGTCCTTGAAATTAAGTTCGATTTTGTACGTTTTGTCTAGTGCAACTCCTTGTGATTGCACAGAACTAGTTACAAGCGGAACGCTGTCATAACTTACGCCATTGTTCACGTTTTTAATCGTTTGATATGTCTTGGAATTATAGTTTATTGTCATTCCGCTTTCACGAGTGGAATAATTGTTTAGGCAATTTATTGCAATATTTTTATCCGATTCTAGTACCTTTATTTTTGCACTGGAATTGGCTGGCAGATATATGCCTAAAATTTGGCGGTCACCTGAATGGCATCGACCCACGCCAATCATGTCTAAATTCCACGTTGATGGCAAAGTGTAGAGCGTGCGAACGATAGTACATTCTTTCTCGGCCTTGTCTAGCACGGTGACAGGTACAGTGATTTCCGTTTTGTTGTAGTGCGAGTCGAAGACGACATATTTAATTTTGTATTTGCCTGCACGATTGGGCGTCACGTTGTTGTACGTGCATTTAATTTTGTGACTCAGGTCGCCGTCTTCAAAATCTTTTGCAAAAATGCGAAAACGACTGTCATTGATGTCAAATCTGTCCGTGACATTTTTGTCAATAGTAATCTCAGTCGCACCATAGAAAACAGGCTTGTTTTTAACACTATAATATGACCCATCCGCCAGCGGATAATCGTTTTTGGGTCGGGCAAAAACAAGTGGCAAACATAAGAAAGGAAGCAATGCCACAATGCCAAAAATTATCAATTTCTTTTTCATACTCATAGTTATCATTATATCATATATGAGTCCAAATTGAAAACTGCTGAAAATCTTTGTTTTTATTTTTTTAAAAAAATTTTTTTTGAAAAAATTTTTAAATAAAATTTGCCTACATTCTGTGTCTATGCTATAATTAATATAAGGAGATAAAAATGAAATTATTAACTAACTTAATAAAAGCCATTCTTTCATTAGCGTTGATATTCGTAATCTTGGCTGTTGGTGTATACATCTTTGTACGTGCGAAGTACGGCATTGACCTATGGAATACTGTTGGACAATTAAAAACTATTAGCAAGAAGGTGGACGAGAGCGAGATGTGTCCAGACGCTTTTGTAATCGGCGACTACACTTCGATGCAGACTGTTGTCAACGCATCAGTTGAGGGGCTTGTTGGTGGTGATGAAGAAGCAGGCTTCACAATTTTGTTTGAATCATTGCCAAGCGAAATGACCTCAATCATATCTTTGACAGATAAACAAGTTGGTGCATTGGCTGACGTTGTTATGAAAAAGCAAGTCAACAGCAAAATCACCATTGCAGACAAGGATATCGATGTTGTTTTGAAACAAATCAAATTTGACACAGACTCAAATGGCGTGACTGCATTTAACACAGTCGTACGTTTGGACTTGACTCCATTCAAAGACGAAATGAACAAATTCCCATTGAAATATTTGAAAAAGTATGTGCCACAATATTTATACGTTTCTTCCACAGTGAATGTCACTAAGGGCGAAACAGCTTTCAGCTACAAGATTGAGCACAACGCTCTCACAATCAACAAACTCAGTGCAGACAAAACAGAAGATTTCTTCAAAACTTTGAACAAAGCTTTGAAAATAGGCAGCGCACAAGACTTGAACAAGAAGATTGGCGACGTTGTGGTTGGCTCACTCATTGGCAGTGAATCTCAAACTGGTTTAGCTTATTCACTAAAACCAATCGGGGCAACAGATTATGCCTTCACTAAAGTTGGTGATGTAAACTATTTCGTAGTTAACAAATAAGGACAATAAAAAAAGGTGCGAATGGCACCTTTTTTTGTTTGCTATTTATTTTGAGTTACGTCAGTGACAACTGGCTTTGCAAACTTGTCACTAATTTTGTATATCAACTGAATGGCGAAGAAGAGTATTACGCAAACAGCGACGAACACAAGGTAGACAATCAGTTGTAAAACAGGGTAGAATGTGGCATTGCCAATGTGGAAATTTATGTCGAACAGTTTTTGAGTGAATGGCAGAAGTGCGACGGCCTCATCTGGCACTAGCATAAACATGTAGTTGGCTTCGTAGAAGTCGTTGCCAGTACGCACCTTGATTGCATTGAACCAAGAACCCAGTAGCAAAACGAACACAAAGTAAATGGTGAAACCTATTAAGCAATCTCGCAAGGCGTATTTATCAAGTCGTGGGAAAATTTTGAACATAAGGGCGAGCACTGGAACGATGAGAACGTTGCTATGCTCGAATATAAAGTGCATATTGTAGAGATAGAATAGCCCCTCACCGTCAAGGTTTGGCATTGCCATGGCGAAGATTACGCCAACGACATTGATGATGACAGTGAAATTGAATATTCGTTTGTTGCGAGTGATGAGCGAAATGAGAATGAGGAACGCACCAATATTGCACAACTGCAAAGGCAATCGATAAAGGTTGATGCTAATGGCAGAGAACATTTGAGTGTACTGCATCACAAGGGATAGTGACAACACAAAGAGTAAAACCATTTTGGTGTCCGTGTCTTTGTTCTTGAAAATGTAGTAAAGTGCGACTATTGTGCAGATCACAATGAACAGCCAGCCGAAATGTACGATTCCAAAAGGCATGAAGATTAAGTTTGAATAGCCGAATAAAAATTGTGGAACATAGATTGGCAAAGCACAGAAAGTGATGAAAGGAATAGTTAGGAAGAAATTGAGATATTCACGTTTGTCTTTGAAATTGAACATATGCTTTTCATTGACTGCGAGAACGATTGGAATGCAGAGTTGCAATGTAAGTATGATGCCGAACCAAATGCTTCTGAACGTGTGACTTAGTAAGAAATTTTTGAATCCTTGACTTATCACCGAGATAGAATTAAGTCCACGACCAATAATATTAGTAAAGTCCGCCATATATTGATTGTAGAAGAACAGAGAAGCAATAGTAATCCCCCCCCCATAGAAGATTGCTATATTTCTGATGGTGCGGTTCTTATAAAATACTGCAATAGGCAAAACAATAAAGTTAACAATCGACAGCCAACGAATGATTACATATCCTACATTGATATCCATTCGTGCCAAGTCTTCTTGTGAATAGCACAACTTGAATGCATCAGGCAACAATAAAGATAATATCATCAAACTAGCATAGACCACAACGCAAATCTTTAAAATGCGGTTGGTGATGCGAGTGAATTTCTCGCTATTTTTAAAACACGTAAACTTGAGAATGCTGAATGTTGCGACGATTACGGCAACTACGCATGATAGAATTATGTGAAACATTTTTCCTCCTAAAATTCTTTAACCTTGTAATTTTTAAATATTAGTGACAATAGATAGAATATGACCGCAAGTATTGGTGCAAATGGCAATAGATATACAAACGGAATTGGAATAAGCTGATACATTGGACCCAAAACCATAATTCCGCCCGGATCCATTGTGTATGAATGATTGTGTGGTCCAGAGATCATACAGCCGTTGAATAAATAGTTTACTACAAATGCGGACAAGAAATACAAAAGCATTGTCAAAATGACTGGGATAATGTACTCTTTGCGTGGCTTGAACCAGCGAGCTGAAATCATCATAAATGTGATTGCCACCACTAAGAAGTGGTCGAGCCAAAAGTTAAGTGTAACAACTGAATACCACATTGAGTTTTCGACATCACTCGTGTATGAAACAAATGTCGACATAGCTGCAAACATTGAGAAGTAGAAGAGATATTGTCTGGCCAACTCGTTCTTCTTAATTAAACACAATGGCAACAAAATGAAATTGAAATTGCAAACTTGGAACATTTGTAGAAAGAAATTTTCAAAGTCGACTGTCGTTCCGTATCTTGTCAGGTGTAGAAATAGAATGCCAATCATACATAGCCCAACTGACGAGTGTATGATTATGCGTTGCCATTTGTAACTGACGTGAGATACCAGCACACACAGCCCAACTATTAAGACAGCAGATACGACGACCATCATTATGTGGGCAATGCCCCCGATTGTCATCATAATGTAACTCCAAATCTATTAGTTTCATTGTATCAATATATGTAAATTCTGTCAAACAAAAGTTGCCATATTTCGACATTATGTAATATGCCACCCACAAAATATGTGATATCAGAATCCTTCTCGGAAAACATGAAAATGTGTTTTCAACTTGCTTTATTTACTATACATTGAATAAAGCAAATAAAAAAAACTCTTGCAATGTGAATGTACACGCAAAAGTTTTGAATCTCCTAAACTAAACTAGGACTTTTTGTGGTGCGCCGTGGGAGATTCGAACTCTCGACCTTTGGTTCCGTAGACCAACGCTCTATCCAGCTGAGCTAACAGCGCATATATATTCACTAATGATTTTACTCATTAGGTGCTATTATTCTAACTCAAAAAAAATGGTTTGTCAATAATCTGTTGCAAATTTCACAAAAAAAATGAATTGTTTTTGTTTTGATAGGCATTTACACATACATGCATTGACAAAAGATAGTGAAATGGCTAGAATAAGGGTGGAGAAGATATGGCACTGTCTAAAGAAAAATTAAGAATATTAAAACAGGTCAAACAGGACGAGTCCAAGTTTGAACAATTCGTGCAAGACTGCATAAACAGTGGCGAGTGCAGTTATGGTGATGTCGTGACTCATAACGCTCATGCTACAGGTACGGTTGACATGGATAGCCTTATGCAACTTGTGCAGAGAGTAACGCAGAGCCAGAACAGTGGCAAGGCTGTTTGGGTGCAGATGTCCGGCAATCAACCTTATTTTTATCACTTTGACGGCACTAGCACTGCCAAAACAAAGCCTGGCGATATCGAGTGCAGGTTTTATCTCAATTTAAAAGCAAAAAACATTGTTCCGTTTGCAAACGCTTTCGTTGAGAAGTGCGAGAAACATCGCTTGCCATATAGATTTAAGATTGCAATCGACGACGTGCGAAACGACAATGTTCCTATTTACACAAGTTATGCCAATGCTCAAAAGTTTTTGGGTGTCATCGCTGAGATTGAAAAGGAAAGTCCGGCGTTGTTTGACGGTGCAGAGAAGATGGGTGTCATGACAGGGAAGATTGGCAAGTATGTAGGCTTTGGCGAGGAATGTTTGGAGATTGAAGGCAAGAATAAAACGTCGTTTAACAGTGCACGTGCCAAAGTGCTTGGCAAATATGTTGACGCTATTAATGACAAGACTTTGAAAGAGCTTTTTGCTCCGAAAACAAGCATAAAGACTTCCAAAGGCGAAACAATGTCGGTTGATGACTATGTGGTAAGCAAAATTCAGGCGTGTTTGTTGCGTGCAACTAGCAAAAAAAGTGTCGACGTAATGACGGCGGAGAACACTAAACGAATCAAAGCTCTACTCGGCGTAGTATACGAAAATCTGGTGGAGTTGGAAGGAACAAATTTAAGCATTGTTTTGCAAGATTGTAATGGACATGATTGTGCTGAACAATTGGACACTACACCGATTGTGGATAAAATGATGTCGGTGTTTAGAGTGAACAAGAATGCGGACAAAAATGTGCAAAAACTTACTGTCGCACAAAAGATAATTGAAAGTCGACTGCCAGAAAAGTTGGTGGTGAGCGAAAGTGCGAATGCATTGACATATTTGGAAAAAATATTTGCCCAAAAGATTGAAACAATGTTAGAAGATCAGAAAGAATATCTGTCTGCCATGCAGAACCAGACTTTTGACTATGGCATTGCACTGAGCCGAATCAAAAGCAAAAGTAACTACGGAAAACTTGCCGTACGCAAAGCAATTGTTCAATATCTTATGCAACTTGATGACCCACAACATATGCACAAGCCACTTGATGTTGATTTGAGTGCATCAGGAGTGAAAGTTGTGCTTGGATGTTTGGAAAAGGCGGACATCGAGCGTGAAATATTGCAGGGCTACAATTCTAGCGTTATGGCCGTTCACCAAAGAGAAGAATCTCGTTTGCTCCCAGCCGTGTTTGGAGAAGAAAATGTCAGTGTGGCTTTTCCATTCTTAAATCTCACGACCGAAACAGAGTTGAAACAGCTCTTCGCACGCAAGCCAAATTTGAGAATATAAACAAATCCACAATCTAGGTTAGGTTGTGGATTTTTGTATGAGTTTCTGTAAGATTTGCACGGCGTTTGTCGCAGCACCTTTACGCAAATTGTCCGCCACGCAACTTATATGCAATCCACAAGGGTTGTTGTGGTGAATGCGTAGTCTGCCCACATATATTTCGTCCGTTCCTTGAGCCAATTCGTTATATGGATAAGTGTCCTTGCCGTCAATTAGACGCACGCCTTTTTGACGGCTTAGTCTTTTCTTGAGTCTTTGCAAGTCGACAGGTTTTTGGGTGGTAACGTAAATATTCACCAGATGACAATATCTGCACGGCACTCGCACACAAGTGGCGGTGACTGGTGCGGTGAGTGAGAGAATTTTCTTTGTTTCGTTCACCATTTTCTCTTCTTCTTGCGTGTAGCCATTGTTCAAAAATTCTCCAATCTGCAAAAGACAGTTCTCGCTAATGTTGTGCGGAAAATATTCAGGTAAACTGCCAGCACGAGTGTGCTGCAAGTCGTCCAAGCCACGTTTTCCAGCACCCGAAACAGATTGATATGTGTTGTAGATGACACTCGTTATGCCAAACATTTCGTCAACATCCTTCAGCGGTGGCATGCACTGAATTGTGGAGCAGTTTGGGTTGGCAATGATTCCAGTCGACAGGTCAAGGTTGTCAAAATTGACCTCAGGCACGATAAGGCTCACATTTTTGTCCATTCTAAATGCACTCGAGTTGTCTATCACTATGCAACCATTCTGTGCAAAGCGATGAGCATATTGTTTAGCAACGCCTGCTCCCGCTGAAAATATGGCATAGTCCATTTTAATATGTAGCGACTCTTGGATATCTTTGACTTCGTAATCCTTTCCATTAAAGTTTAACACTTTGCCGGCCGAGTTTTTAGATGCAAAAAGATATAACTTCGACGGCTGAATGTTTCTTTCAGCCAAAACTTGTAAAATAGTGCGTCCAACAAGCCCTGTAGCACCTACAATTCCCAAAATGAAATTAGGCATTATTTGCTCCATTTAATTATTCGACTGAGATATTTGTATGCTTCGCTCAACTGCGAATTGTTTACAATGAGAGTGATTGTGTTGGCTGATGTGTAGCAATCTACGAGTTTAATCTTTTTATTTTTCAGCTTTTCTATGATTGAACCCAGTTCGATAATGTGGTTAAATATTCCACCGCCCACAATTGTGATTGTTGCCAGCCCAAGTTTGCGACTGGTGACGAGGTCGAGCGATTTTAAAAGTGACAAATTCTCTTGTTTTGTTAAGAACGTGCAGCTATCTCCCGCATTGAAAGGTTGAATTTTAATTTTGTATTCTGTGCAAAGTCTAAAAAGTCTGTTCAACTGTGCACGTGATTTGACCAGAACCATATCCGACTGATATGTCATGGCATACATTCCCATTCTTTCCATTCCGAACGAAGAAATGTTGGTGCCGTCTGTACGACCAAAACTCGACTTTACAGTGATATCCACATCGTACTTCTTGCCCAACTCAGTGGCACGGCTATCCATCACTCGAGCTCCAGCATTGGCAAGCGAGATCATATCGTCATAGTTTATAGACGTGAGCAAACGGCTGGGTGCGGAATCTAGTGGCGAAAATGTCATAACGCCGCTGACATCAGTATTTATGATGCATTCGCACTTTAGTTTGCCAGCCAGCATGACGGCGGTTGTATCTGAACCTCCACGGCCTAGTGTGGTGATTTGCCCCTCACGTGTAGAACCTTGAAATCCCGCCAAAACACATACTTTGCCAGTTTTTGCACACTTAATCAGCGCTCGAGGGTTGAATTCCACGATATAAGCATTGGTGAAGTTGTCATTGGTCACTATTCCTGCTTCCACACCGGAAAAACTTCTCGCAGGACAACCTATTCCATTCAAAATAAGTGCGAGAAGTGTGCTAGAAACGATTTCTCCTGTACTTACAAGACGGTCCAGTTCGCTTAGCTGCGGGTTCTCGGCGAGTGATGATGCCAGATTTATCAGTTCGTTTGTTGTCTTGCCCATAGCACTTGTTACAACGTACACTTGGTCGTAACGTTCACGATAAGTCTTGATTTGCTTGGCTATGCGTTGCATTTTTTCAATGCTATCGAGTGAACTGCCTCCATATTTTACTACAATTTTCGACATAAAAACCTCTTTTCTATATATTCACCGCACCCCAATTTTGCCAAAGGGTATTGCAATTTCAGCCATATTGTGTTATAGTGATATCGTAGGGAAAAATATGAAGGATAAATTCAACGTATTTTTAGAAGAAAATGGCATCAGAGTTGACCGCCATTATACACTTGAAAGCTTGCTTGCTAGACTAAGTTTCAAGCCAGTTTTTGACCCAGACATTAAGCCTAACGAAGCACAAATTCAAGTATTTGATTGTCATGGCAACTATGAGATGACCAATCCAGCAGATTTTAGACATTTCATTTTGCCTGAAAAACAATCCACACCGGATCGCAATTGGACAGTGGCACGATTATTAGGAGCGTGGATTAATGCCAAAGTCGACGAATCTGGCATATATAACAAGCATTTGAGCTATCTAATGGGCATAAAGCAACTGACCACCATTGATCGACCAAGACTAGCCAGTGTGAACGACATTGCACTCAAAGCAATGCTGCCTGACGAGCTTTTGGATGCCGTTTTGCCAAGCGATTTTGACGAGTCCGACTATGGCATAATTGCCAAGCATTTTAATGTGCCAATTGAACAGGTCGCAGATCGAATCAAACAATATGAAAATAATCATTATTATATGGGGGTGTAATATGGGAAAAGTATATATTAAAGTAGGTACAAATAGTGGAGTGAAAGCAATAACTCTTTATCAACTTATGGTGGAAAGTGAGAACAGTAATTCAAGAATGCGTTCTCTAGTGCCATTTGACACGTCAGTGGCAGGGTTCACAAGTCTGGCTGAAGCAGAACGTGCCAAGACATACATGAGCAAGAAATATAACATTGATTTGCAAATAATTCCGAATACTCATCATATCTTTAGTGACGTTGAATCATTTAGAGCATGGAAAGAGTCAAATCAACATGATTATACGCCATCAATTCCAATAGAGAAAAATCTTGCAGGAATTAACAAGATATACATAGTCACTGAGCAAACTGTTCGTAGGGTTGAGTTCAATGGCGAATATATAAATGAGAGCGAAGCTAAACGTGCCGCTGGCAAAAATGGTGAAATTAAGAAAAGAATGGTCTTCGACAATGCAAACAAGTTTTACAGATATTTTGCATACAAGCCAGAAGATGTTACAAAGCAAACAGAAATCAAACTATAAAAAGCAAAACAAGTCAATTTATTTGACTTTTTTTGTTGGTTATTGGATAATATTCCTATAAGGAGTCTTTATGGAAAAGGAAGACAAGACTATAGTCAATAGTATGTTGTTTACTGCCAGTTTAGTGTTTTCTGTTTTGGCGTTTTGCGTGTTGATTGGCATTACAATTGACTACAATGAAATAGTGGCAGCTGGCGGAATGCTGAATGGTGCCAATCTCAAACCATTGTTGGTCGTGTTTTATGTGTTGATAGTTATAATCATTGCCACCATAGTCACGAGTTATATTCTTACATTCGATGATAGTGAGAAAAGTGGCATGTGGAAAAATAGATTGATACTTTGCTCTATTGTGTTAATCACACTCACTGTTGCGATATATGCAATCATGCAATTTTCTTCATACATTAGCCTAAGCGAGATTAAAAAGGCATTAGACAGTGTTAGCGTAGAACCATTCGCTAGAAAATACTACACATCTAAAATGGCTAGTGTGATGATGTTTGTCACAATCTCATTGCTCGTGAATATGTTTATTCTGAAAGTAAAAAATGCGTTGCTTTCTACAAGCCAAGCAACGCACGAGCCAGTGTCAGAGCCTAGTAACGACAACAACGAAGAAGAGTTGCTCACACGTGAGATCGCAGATATGAAATCTAAGATTCGCTTACAAAACTTGATAGAAGAAAAGGCAAAACTGCAGAATGAGCTGCACACATTTAATCCTGAGCTTCAGGGCGAGCAAATGTCGATTGAAAACTTTGTGTCATCAGACTCATCTGAACCAACTAATTCACAAACTGAGCCAGACAAGACTTTGGACGGAGCAACTAATTCGGCAGTCGCAGAACATAATGAACAAAACTAGTCATTGACTAGTTTTTCATTTTTTTAAAAATGGAAGTTATTGTCGTATTTTAGTTGATAAAATTGTGACGTTTTGCTAAAATTGAGACTATAGGAGATAAAATGAACAAATTCGCTATTAGCACAGACAGTAATTCAGACTTTTATGCGGACGAAATCGAAAGATTAGGTCTTTATGTTGGTAGACTTAATTACACTATGACCAAAGACAATGTTGTGAACGAATATTTGGACGATTTCACCAAGCCTGAACAATATGTGGAGTTTTACAACTCACTCCGTGCTGGAGCGTTGGCAAAGACCAGCATTCTCAATTTGCAGGCACATATAGACTTGTTCACACGCATGGCGCAGGACGGCGTAATAGACGCCCTACACATTTCACAATCTGCTGGCTTGAGTCCTACAATTGACAACGCCAACAAGGCGATTGAAATTGTGAAAGAACAATATCCGAATATCAATTACATAGCCATCGAGTCAAGCACGACAACCATTGGCGAGCAAATGCTAGTGGAAGTGGCTCTCAAAATGCGTGACCAAGGCAAGACCAATCGTGAGACGGCTGAATATATCAATTCAATCAAGAATAATGTTCAGCATTTTATTATCGCTGATGATTTGAAATATCTATGTCGTGGTGGACGAGTAAGTGCTGCCAGTGCATTATTTGGTTCACTTTTGCAAATCAAGCCTATCATCGAGTTTTCAAAGAAAGGTAAACTAGAAGTCACTCGCAAGATCAGCGGACTAAACAAGGCTGTGAAGACGGTCATTGAGGATTTCGGCAAATACACTTTGAACAAAGATTTTCCATACATCAAGATCGTGCATACAGACAATTTGCCATTGGCACAAAAAATGCAAGATATGTTCTTTTCGTTGTATGGCATTCGCCCTGAAATTAGGATTATGGGACCAATCATTGGCGCTCACGTGGGTCCTAATGCAGTTGCATTCGGCTTCATAAGCGAACAAATTAGAAACGTAGACTAATAGCAAGCAAATCGCTTGCTTTTTTTCTCATTATTATTTAATCTAAAAAAGTAAAATTGCTAAAGATTTTTTAGCACACTAAACATATTTATGAAAGATAAAAAACAAAAGAAAGAGTTTAATTATTTAAAGAAATATATGCAGCTAACCAAGCCTAAGTTTTGGCCGTGTGTTTTGCACACCATTCTTTATTCGGCGTATGTTTGTATGCAACTTTTGGATGCACTGTTTGCAGCCAATGCGGTGACTGGTCTGACCAAAGGCGATTGGGGTTATGCATATAAGAATGTGGCATTTTTAGCATTGTTCACAATCATCAGAAACGTGACAGCGCATCTATTCAATCGCCACCGTGCCAAATTGTATGCTGACGGCTATAACAACATCACTAGCAAACTATACAAAAAAATACTTTATGCCAATTCGGAAAACTTTGAGCAAACGAGCAAAGAGTACATTTTGAATACCATTGGCACAAATGTTGGCACTATGGCATCTTTCTCTAGCGAAGTGATTAAGAAAATTGGCATTGTCATTCAACTGATAGTCGCACTCACAGTGATATTTTCAGCCAGTGTGCTTTCTGGCTTTATAGTATTCGGCTTGGCTTTTATTGACTTCTTCCTTTTAAGGTTTTTGAATCGTAAATACGCCATGGCTTTGAACAAGCAGTACAAAGCTCGTGACGCAATTTATGAGGACGTGTCAGACGTTATCGACGGACATGGCATTATCAACGAATTCGATAAGGAAAAAGAATTTGAACGCCGTTTTGCAAAAAAGACAAACGCATTCAATATAGGCATCAAAGACGAGTACGTTTGGGCGTCTTACAAATCGGATTTCTTTTACACTTTTTATAGGGTGGTTATTTGTGCCATAAACTTGCTACTCGTATTCATGGTGAGCAAGGATACAATGAGCTTGTCCGTTTACATGGTTGTTGTGGCATATTTGCTCACATGCACCGAACAGTTTAACTCTGTATTTGATATCACCCAACTTTTATCCAATCTTGAAGTGAGTGTCAAGCGTGTTGATGTGGTAGCCAACTTTACTGACGAACAGTTTGCCGCCTATGGCAACATTTTGCGTAGTCATGGCGGACAAAATCTAAGTTTTGTAGGAGTCAATTATTTTAACGCCGATGCAAAAAGTGCTTATTGTGGCAAGTTGGTCGATTTGGACCTGTCCTTTATGCCAAATGCAATCAACCTTGTAAAAGGTCCACGCAAATGTGGCAAACGACTTGTGTTCAATATGCTCAGACGCAACATTCGCCCAGATAGTGGCTGCGTGATATATGACAACATTAATCTTTATGATTATAGTCAAAAAGATTTCAAGCAAAAAATTTATTACTCTACACGTAACCCAGACTTTGTCGCTGGCACGATAAAAGAAAACTTGGCACTGACAGGTGCAAAAAATAAGAAAATTACAGCTGTATGCAAACAACTGGGCATATATGACTACATAAAAGAACTGCCAAAAGGTTTTGACAGTGAAATTGAAGATGATATGCCTCGAATGTTTAAGTTTTTGCTTGGACTGGCACGTGCATTACTGACCGATTGCGAAGTGTTGCTCATATACGAGACGCCAAGTGCCATGTCTAAGACGGACAAATTGCTATTGCAGAAACTCTTTGGCGAACTTGCAAAAGAGCGAACTATTATATTGTTTACCTATGGTGACCTGTATGACAATGTGGCTAAGATATGCTACAAGATTGAACAGGGACAACTGGCAGATGTAAAAGTGAATTAGAGATATTGCCTGATGGCGATATCTTTTTTTTCTAGCACTTTTAGGACTGAGCAAAGCGGAGTGGAGAGTTGGGAAATATAATTGGAAATTGCACGGCATTTATTGGGTTCATTTCGTGTAAGACAGGCTAGAATTGTGATGCAATGGCTCACATTTTTGCAAATGCCGAACACATTCTCAACGCACATGTCCGCATTCGCTTTTTTACAAGAGATGCCAAACAGTTCGCTTAAGTTTTCCGTCATACTAGTCATGGCTTTTTTGACATCTATGAGTGCATTAGTCAAATCGTCCGGCAAACATTTTTGACTCACAATTCCCAAACAAACTTTTTGCGAAAGCACAAAAAATGACCCCAACAGTTCATTCGTATTTTGTTGGGTGTCATTGGTTTGTTTTCTATATGCGTTTTGCAAAGCTACCAGCACGTCGCTTGGTAAAATCGGATTGTCGTTGTATATCATACTTTTATATATGCATTGAGATTTGATTTTACAACTATTAATTTTGTGCTCGGTTATCTTTGCCCTTGAAAAGAATGTTAAGAGATAACATTTTATTGGCTAGACGGCTATAAATTCTCTCGCCATATCTGTCCAAGATCTTTGTCGCACTGTCTAGGTTGGAAGAGATGCAAGTTGCACGGTTTTTAACTAGACGTTCGTTGAGAATGGTGTATAAATATTCAACTGTCACGTTCCTAAGGATCGGCTCACTGCCAAGATCATCAATTAGCAACACATCTGCGTCGATATAGTTCTGCACGTCGCTAGCTTTACCCATATGGTAGTTGCGACATTGGTTGTTGAGATTGAAAGCCGTTGTGTACTG
This sequence comes from uncultured Clostridia bacterium, assembly GCA_934747805.1. GTDB lineage: Bacteria > Bacillota > Clostridia > Christensenellales > UBA1242 > HGM11372. The sequence goes on from CAKVHC010000007.1 coordinate 33,267, forward strand.
CACGCTTAAACCCTTTTTGGCCAATTCGTTGGCAATGCATTCGAGCAAATATGTTTTGCCAGTGCCTGTGTAGCCTAGCAAGTTGATATTTCGAATAGGTGTGTTTGGATATTTTTTGCACCAATTCAAAACTTTTTCATAACCGGCCTTAAGTTCAGTAGAGTGGTGACTATTGGCGAATGTGTGTTCAGCATTTACTCCGTCGATATTAGTGAGTTTCGCATTTAAGCGTGCTTTGAAGCATTCGCAATATTCATTGCCAATGCGTCCAGTGTCCTGACATTTGTTGCATTTAAATTTCGGCTCGAAATCGGCTAGGCTTTCGTTGGTCTTGGCAAGATATTTGATGAGCAAAGACAGTGCTTTGCCCTCTTCCAATATTAATTTTGAATTGTCTTTTTTATCATATCTTGCATGTGCAAGTTGCAATTTGGATGACATGTAGTCTTGATAAAGTCTGTCAAATTCTTTGTCTGATTGTTGTCTTTTGGCGATACGTTCGTTAGCCTCGACGATTGCCTGATTGCGTAAGGCGGTGTATTGATTGTTCAACTCGGTTATAACGTTTGCCATATTACACCTCCACTTCGTCTAGGTTGCTAAAGAACGAATCGAGCTCTTCTTTAGTATACACCTTATCGGTCACACGTGCTGATTGACTTGGTTTGGTAACGCTGGCAGGTGCAAACGCCTTTGCACTAGCGACGTCAGTTACGCCTGCTGAATGCCAGTTGGACAATATTTTGTTCATATAAATCAATGCACCAGGTTTGTTGGCACTTAGTGAACAAGCATAATCCAACATTTCGTCGTTCATAGCCCAATCCTTAGTCCATGTGCGGTAGAAATTGCGATCTTGTTCGTTAACTCGGCGTACAAGTCCAAGTTTTTCAAGAATGTTTTTGATTTGTGTGTCGTTGGCGAGAATGTCTGTCATATATTGGTTGAACGCTTCCAGATTCAGAATGCCGAGTTTGTAGAACTTGCGTACGATATCGGCATAACCTTCCAGTGTGCGAATGCTTTGCTTGAAACAATAGTTGGCGATTGTGGTGAGTAGGTCGCTTGCACAACCCATTTGAATGAATGGAAGTACGTACACGTCCACCACTTGACTCAAATCTTGATAATACAGTCCAAGCGACTTTGTGATATCTTTTGCAAGAACAAGCAAAGTCTGTTTATTGGTCTCGTATTCGTCGATTTCACTATTGGTCATCAGTTTCATTTCATAGTATTTGCGAAGAGTGTTGTCAAGATAGCGGATATCGGTTTTGTGCAAACGTGACTTGATCGACTTGGCAACGTGAACGATCACTTCAATGTCAAATCCCAGTTTTTTTAGCCAGCAATCTAGCATTTCCTTGTCTTCGATTTGTGGACTGGCTTTTGACCCGAGCGCCTTAAACACTTGCACAAGTTTATCGTCATGTGTGGACAACTCTTGAATTTTTTGTTCCACTTGTGGCAAGGAGAGTATTTGCTCGCACGCCCAATTCTTAGCAATCGTGGTGATATATCTGTGACCCACGCTGTCACCTTTTTGGCTGATAGCGTATTTGCAAATGGCGAGTAGGGCGTCCATGTCCATATGGAAACTTTCTATAACAGTGTAATATTCTACAAACTCGTTGGACGATATTGTGCGATTTGGAAACAGCTGTTGCACCAAAACGTTAAAATCATTATATTTGCCCACTTTAAATTTTTTCAAATTGCCAATTGCAGTCTTAACAGGTTTGTATATAACTTGCGGCTCGCCCATTTGAACAAGTTGGACTAGTCCCAAGTCTTGCCAATATAGATAAACATTAATAATGTCTTCAATTGTAATGTTTAAATCACGGCTCATTTTGTCAAGGCTGTTGTCCGCACTCTCATTGCTAGCCAAAAAATAGCCCCACATATAGACCTTAACGCAGTCGGCAGGAGCGGTTAGCAAATAATCATTGAAAAATGCATTATCAATGAGTGTGTAATTGTTGTGTTTTTGTTCCGAACTAATCTTGCAAAATGACATAATCCACCTTTCATTAATTATACAACATAAAAGGTGGTTTGTAAAGAAAAAAGTCATTTTATTGTCCGCATTGTTATATGATAAAATATGAAGAAAATTTTGAATGTAATGTTGCTTTTGGCCGTTACGATGGCCGCAATGATAAGTTTTGCTGGGTGTAGGGCGGACAACCTTGCTGAAATTAGCAAGAATTTAACAAATTATACAATCGACTTAGACATTGACGTGGCGAATAAAACTTTAACTGCCAATCAGACAGTGGATTACGTAAACTCGAGTGAAAAAGAGTTGAGTGATGTTAGGTTTCATATCTATCCACGAGCTTTTAGCGAAGGCGTGGTGAACAGAACCGTCTCAAAAACTCAGTCAGCCAAGGCGTATCCGAATGGCGAGAGTTATGCCAGCATTGAAATCAATAAGTTAAATGTGAACGGCAATGAAATAGAAGCGGATTATTCGGGCGAAGACAAAGACATTTTGGTGGCAAGACTTAATGAATCTCTTATGCCTAATGCACGTGTAAAAATTGAGATAAGCTATAGAATCGTCATTCCTAACGTTTTGCACAGATTTGGATATGGCGAAAACACGATTAACTTAGGCAACATTTATCCGGTCGCTTGTGTAATGGATGAAAATGGGTGGAGTGAATGCCCATATCATCCAAATGGAGATCCGTTTTATTCAGATATTGCCAATTATTTTGTGACAGCCAGATATGATAGTGCTTACACTATGGCACTTACTGGCGAGTCGTCCACAACGAAACAAAACAATAAGAACAAAACGACATCGACGGCTAAGGCTGTGCGTGACTTCGCAATGGTGCTCAGCAACAAGTTTAATGTCGTGTCAGCGGACGTTAACGGTGTGCAGGTTAGTTATTATTATTTCGACGACGAAAATGCAAACGAAAATCTGCAGATAAGCAAAGATGCATTGACGTGTTTTTCTAAAAAGTTTTACAAATATCCTTATTCTACATTGTCTGTGGTTAAAGCAGACTTTGTGCACGGTGGAATGGAATATCCGAATCTAGTCTACATATCTGCCGACATTGATGACAAATTGCAATATCAGAATTGTATTGTGCACGAGATTGCACATCAATGGTGGTATGGGCTAGTGGGAAATAATGAATACACTGAAGCTTGGCTCGACGAACCACTTGCAGAATTTTCTGCCGCACTGTTCTATAAATGGCATTCAAATTATAACATTAGATATCGTGACGTTATTAGTTCGGCACAAGACAATATGAGCCTGTTCTTGTCGGTTTATCGTGAAGTGTTGGGCACAGTAGACACATCAATGAATCGACCTGTAAACAAGTACACGACCGATGCGGAATACGTTTACAATATTTATGTCAAAGGCGTGATGATGTACGATTGCTTGATGTCATCTATTGGCGAGCGAAAACTGGTGAATGCATTGAGTGATTACGCTCATCAATTTGCCTTCAAAAACGCAACGGGAAATGACCTCATTAATTGTTTTGAAAAAAGTACTAAAATTAAATTAAATGAATTTTTTACAAGTTGGGTTAATGGAGGCGTAATTTTAAATTAAATAAAAAAAATAAAAAGATTAAAAAATAACTGCAAAATTATTAAAAATAATTAAAAATGCAGTTATTTTTTTTGTTTTTTATAAAAAAATGAATTATTACGTCACAATTTAATTATTTGTTAAATTTAATTAAATATTTTTTCACTAATATTTTTCATTATTTTTTAAATTAATTTTATTGCGAATTAATTGGATTAATTATGTCTATTCTTTGCCCAAATATATATAAATATATTTTTTAAAAATTTACGAATAATTATTTGATAATTATTTTTCTAGGTGGTACACTAAAATTGTATGAAATCCCTAATGAAAAAAATAAGAATTTGCATTTTGGCAGTTATGTGTTTGTTGCCAGCCTTAATGTTGGCTGGATGCACAGACGACGTGCCAGTAACAGCAATAAATTTTAGAGAAGAGCGCATTGAAATGTTGGTGGGCGACAGCTATGAACCACAAGTTTTTTGCAGTCCCAATTCTGCCAGCAACAAGCGTTACGGACTTAAGTCTAACAATACTGCAGTGGTGAGTGCTTCAGGCAACAGCCTAATTGCTCGTTCAAAAGGAACAGCAATTGTCACCGCCATTTCTAGCAGCGAAAGTAGAACTGCTAGCATTATTGTCATTGTTTATGACAAGAGTGTAGCGTTGAGTGTGCCAAGCGAGATTAAGTATGACGGCGACGCACTAACTTTTACTGCCAGTGAAAATGCATACAACTTCGATATGCGTTTGAATGGACAGATTGTGCATTTGGGCAACACTAATACCTACCGCAACTTTGAGACGGGCAGGGTGAACACAGTACAAATTATGGCTGTGGGCAATGGACGTGCTACGCTCAGCAGTGATTTTAGTGAAGAATATAAATTCTATCAGATTAATCAGCCTACCAACTTGAGAGTTGTGGACGGAGTATTGACTTTTGACGCAGTTGAGAATGCGTCTAAATATAAAGTGACTCTTAAATCAACTAATAGTGAGGATAATGAGCAAATTATCAGCACAAATAGTCTAAATTTGAGTGATTTGATTGAAAGCGGAAAAGATTACACCGTTAGCGTAAAAGCTTTAAAAGACGGTTATACAAACGAAAATCTGACCGAAGACGTGCTAATATTTGCCAGTCGTGAATCGGCAAGCGTTGTTGTAAGCAAGTCGAATGCTCCAACCAACTTGCGAATTGACAAAAATAAACTCATTTTTGACAATGCGGCAAGGCAATCTGTGTTTGAATTGGAGATTTACTCTGGTGAGAATCTTGTACAAGCCAGTGAATTTAATGGTGATTTTTACGATTTGTCCAGTTTGGCTGCCGGTGAATATAGCTTTAAACTGAGACAAAGAGCAACTAAAGTTAACACCTTGTTCAGCGACTGGTCGACCACACTTGTTGCGACCAAACTCGCCAGTCCAACCGTGACAATATCAGACGGCGTGATCAAAATTTCACCTATAGACAGCGCTACAGGATATAATGTTGTGGTAAACGGTGTCGCAATTGACATCCGTAATGCCAACGAATTTATCTTAGGCTCTAGTTTTGGTGTGGGAGTATATTCAATCGGTGCACAGGCATATGGTGACGATCAGACGATTATTTCCAATGTTTCAGTGACAATCTCTGCGACCAAACTTGCCACGCCAACAGATGTTGAACTCAACAATTATGTTTTAACATTCGCCGATGATAATGAATCTGCTAGTTACAAACTCAGCGTGACAGCTGTTTTGACAAGCGACGAAACAATTAATGATGTGATAGACGTAGAAGGCATTTCCTACACTTTCGCACCATCCTATTTCGCAGAAACGAACAAGACGGATACATACAAATTGCAATTGCAAGCCTACAAAGAAGGCAATTATCTTCTAAGTGAGAAAAGTGATGCATATTTGGTATATAAGCTTGCCACACCACAAAATGTCAACTTGGCAGACGAAAAAATCACGATTGAAAATGAAAAAATCAATATTGTGGCAGTTGAATCAACAATTGGTTACAAGATCGAATTCTATCTTGCCGATTCAAACGTAAAAGTGGACGAAAAAGCGTTCACTCCACCTCAAACATATTCCGACCTACCTGCCCTTGATGCTGGCAAATACTCAGTCAAGATCATGGCAACAGGCAACAATATGAACGTGCTTGATTCGGGCATAGTTCAGTTGGACGACATTGACGTATTAAGCACTCCAACGATCAGAGCTGAAAACAACATGATTGTTTGGGATGCGGTGGAAAATGCTGAAGGCTATTTTATCACTCGAAATGGCGAGTTGGATGACAAACTTATCACAGAACTGTCTTACAACATTGATTTGTTGGAAGCTGGCTCATACGAGTTTAAAATTCGTGCTTATGGCGATGGTGAAAAAATCATCTCATCAAGATATAGTGAAAATCCACTTATCATCACTAAACTTAGCCAACCTGCTGACCTTGACTATCAGAATGGCAAAATCACATGGACTGCCGTAGATAACGCTTCGGCATATGACGTGTGCTTTAATAATTCAGAGACGGATAATATTGACACATTCCGTGTAACCACCAATTATCTTGAATTGGATTTTTCGAGCAAACTAGCTGGCAGCTATAACTACTATATAATCGCATTAGGCAATGAAAGAGAGATCTTTGATAGCAAACCTAGCCAAGATTTGACGATTGTAAAGCAGGCTCGAGCAACAGACCTACGACTTGAAGGCAATTCGATTAAGTGGAATTATGACATTGACTCCCAATATGAATTGGTTGTCAATGGACTGGCTATAAACAATCTATCAGACGGAAGATTTGACCTTATTGAGAACTACTTGCCTGTGGCAAACTTTGAAAATGCGCAAGACTATAACCTAACACTCATCACCAAAGGTGAAGAACGCAAGGTGGTGGCTGGTGGCGTTGTTGTCAAAGTGGATAGTGACCCAACCGACAGCCTAATTATCACGAAATTGGCGCAAATCACGGACGTTAGTTTTTCAGGCGGCGTGCTGAAATGGAAAATCAACACATCAGCAGTGGCATATTCGCTAGTTGTGGACGGCGACGTTTTGATAGAAAACATTGCGACCAACGAAGATAATGACGCAGGATATCAGACATACGATCTGAATGCCGACCTAACAGCAGGTGAGCATACTGTGGCAATCATCGCACTTGGCAATGGCGAAAATAGTTTCGATTCTAATGCATCTAATTATCTCGCCAGTGACATTCGCTTGACTAAACTGCCAACTGTTGAGTTGAAATTTAACCCTAGTGTATACAATGCTAGCGACAATTCTTACACAATGCCTTATGTTAGTTGGAACGCAGTTTCAGGTGCAGACCACTACGCTTTGTACATAAAGTATGCCGATGGCAACGACGAATTGATAGATAGTTTGGGCTCGGTTACAGATACAAGTTATAGCCTAGAAAATATCGACAAGGCGGGCGATATAACCTTTATGGTTAGAGTTTATGGCAACGCTGATGATATTCTTTATAGCGACTTTGCCGAGATGATTATCGAGCGTCTCAACGCTCCAAAATTGCTAATTGAGAACGGCAAACTCAGTTGGGAAGGTGTGCTCAATGCCAATAGTTATCTATTGTTTGTTCAAAATCCAGTAACAAATGTTTACGAGCTGGTTGACGAATATGCTGGCATGGCAAGTTATGATTTTGCTGACCGTGCGGCAGGGGCATACAACGTGCGTTTGATTGCACGCAATAGCCTATCTCAGACGGAAATTAAATATGCCGATAGCGTAATGGCTGAGATGACGGTGACTAAACTCAACACTCCACTCAATTTCACAGTCTATGGCGGCAAATTTAAGTTTGATATGGTAACCGGCGCAGAAGGTTACGAAGTGACGATTGGCAACTATAAGCATATTATTGGGGCTAATCAAACTAGCGATTTGGAATTGTATTCAATGCTGCCAGAACGTGTGGAAAACGCAAAACTGGTGGCAACCGCAAACGACAAGATAACCAGTTCACCTGTGACAATCAAAGTGAGAATGTTGAGCAGTCCACTTGGTGTAAAGATGGTGGGCGGAAATATCACATGGAACAAGATTGCAGTGCCAGACGGCAGCAGCGATGCTGAATATGTGGCGACTATCCAAAAAGGCACCAACGTCGAAAAGTTTGACGCAGGCGTCAACACGTCATTGGCATTCCCAGACTTGGGCTGGGGCACTGGCGATTATTATATTTACATTCAAGCCAAATCAGGCATATATCTTGAAAATGGTGAGGTTGTTTATCAAACAATCAGTCCATTCTCCACCACATACACGGTGACAATTCAAGAAGCAGTAACAAGCATCAGTTCAGTAAACGGCTTGCTCACCTGGAGCAGCATTCCAACAGCGGTCGGATACAATGTCAAGATTGTTGATGCATCGAATCATGAAAATATCGTATTTGTGACAGACGCAAATTTCGATATGAGCGAATATGTTGGCTTTAGAAGTGTCAGCGTTATGACCAAGGGTAATGGCGAAAACATTTTGGATAGTGACTATTCAGACTCAGTGCATGTCATTACAATGCCAAAGGTTGAAAATATTGGTGTCGTTGACGGAAAACTAACGTTCAATGCTGTCAGCATCTTCAGTCGAGCAAAATTGACCTTCACCGATGTCAACAACAATCTCAAATTCTATGAGTTTGATTGCGACCCTAGTATGTTTGAGGGCGTAGAAAACGCTAAGACATGGGCAAATATCGTAGAATCGTTTGGCACTGACTACATTAATTGGAATTACACTGATGTATTTAATGCTATAACTAATAGTTACACCTTAAATAAACAAATCAATATTGCAGCTGGCTCATACAAATTGACAATAAAGTTGATTGGCAACAGTTACACAGGCAACGTAAATGTGTCCAAAGGTGACATAATCGTCGGCTCCAGTCAGACAAGCGTCAGTGTCGAAATGGAAAAACTCGCCAAGCCAACTGTAAGCGTTGATGACGGCATCGTTTCATGGAAATCCAACACAAATTATGCCGAATTAAAGACTTTCAATGTACACGTTCAACGTGTGTACAAACTAAACGGCGAAAGCAAGGTAGAAAACCACATTTTCCAAACAAATGTGGATTGGTCATACAACAATATTAGCTCAATAGACTTCAAAGGCTCAAGTTTCGACTACACCGACCTGAACGGACAGTCACGTTCAATCACTTTCGGTGAGGCAGGTGAATATAAAGTCTACGTAAGTTTGCAGGGCGACAATACTAAATATTTGACCAGCAATAATTCAAATACTGAAAGCGTTCGCATTCTCGAAGACCCTGAAATCAAACAGATTGCAGGTGAAATGACTTGGGAAGCAATTCCTCACGCCAGCGAATACAGAATTGACTATAGAATAAATGGCGGAACGGAAGAAAAGTCATTGTTTGTAAAGGGTGATAGGCTCAACTTTGTCACCGATTTCGAAGACACTAAAGGCGTGACACATGTATTCCCAGCAGGCGAATATGATTTGAGAATTTATGCTGTGGGCAATGGCAAAAATGTTCTTGATTCCAAGTCCGGAAAGCATTATACAAAGACAAAGATTGACATTGACAAAGCGCAATTCACGCTCACAGAAGGCATGCTCGAATGGAACGTTGTGAACAATATGGCGTGCTATTATGTAGACATTGATAACGCCTTTGAATCAAATGGCGGCATCATTGTCAGCGCCAATCAGCCAAATGATAGTCTCATTTATGATAGTGCCAACGGCATGTTGACATATGAGATTCCAACAAGTTTGGTAGTCGGCGAACACTCAGTCCGCATATATGTGGTGGGTGACAATGAAAGTCTGTTGAGTTCAAGTTTCTCGAAAATCATTACGGCAGAAAAATTGGTGGCATTAAGCACTCCGTCACTAAATGGCGGCAAACTGGAATGGTTGCCTAATAGCAACAATCGATCTGGTTTTGATGTCAAGGTAGACTTTAATGACGACGACGGCAAGGCAATTAGTTTCATTGAAAACATTAATGAATCCACATTCATATTGCCAGACAGAGTGACACTCTCTGACGGCGTTGTCTACGAACTAAATGGACGTGATTACAGGGTTAAGGTGAAAGTTCGTGGAACAAACTACAATCAATCAGGAGCAAGCTATTTCAACAGCGATTATTCGAATGAAATCAGCTTCACACGTTATGACGATGTGGCTAGAGTCTACACCGCTAATGGCGAACTGACATGGACGGCAGTTAATGGTGCGGGTGAGTATTACATTACAATTGGCGAAATGGAAATCTACACCGACAGCACATTGCTTGACCAAGACTATTTAACAAGTTTAGACGGCGGACAATATTTGGCTACAGTGTGTGCGATGGGCAACCGTCAATACATGACGTCACGTGTAACATCAACAAGCTATTTAACCAAGTTCACCAGTCCTATTGGTCTTAGAACAGACGGCACAAAGATTGTTTGGGATGCAGTAGAAAACGCAACAGGTTATAGGGTAGAACTCAGCAAACTGGGTGATGACGGTGAGTTTGAACTCCAGCCTATAGAAACCACTAGTTATAACAATTTCACTCTGCCAAGCAGTTATGACGGTCTTACTTTCAAAGTTAGAGTAATGGCTGTTTCGGTTGTGAATAATGACAACTATCTAAATAGCAATTGGTCTGAAGAGTGTATTGTAAATAAGGCAGATCCAATCACCAACTTGCGATTTGACGATGTCAACAAGCAATGGGTGTGGACTGCACCAGAGAGCGTGGCTAGTTATGTTATTAGCTATCGTCTAAATGGCAACAATACCGAAACCGAAACAATAATTGGAACTTATCCATACTTCAAGCCACAAAGACTTGGCGTATATAGTGAGTTCGGCGTACAGGTAGCACCTCCAACCACCCAAACAACCATGCTCCTATCTGACATTGTGTACTGGGAACAGACGGACGACCAGGGCGTCGTATACAAACCAACTTACAACTTTGATATGTTCAACTCAGGCTACGGCACAGAGTCTAGCCCATACGAGATTAGGAATGTTGACCAATTTATCAATATCAAGTATTACAGCGACAAACACTTTATTTTGGGATGCAAGATTCAATCAAGCAAGACTTATACAAGTGCGTTAGTGGACAGCTTCTCAGGCGTGTTTAACGGCAACGGATACACTATTTCCAATATCAGCATTTCAACAAGTCAGGCGAATTCCGGTCTGTTCGGCATTTTGAGTGGCGCAATGATCAAAGATTTGACTTTGGCAGGCTTTAGCGTAACCAATAGGTCTTCTAGCGAAAACTATGTCGGCGTATTGGCAGGCAAAATTGAGAACTCAATAGTCGAGTCAGTGACAATTAATACAAGTGTTGTTGCTAGCGAGATTAACGTTCAGAAATACGCATACGTTGGCGGTTTGGCAGGTAATATTAGCGAAAGTACAATCAATAACGTTGGCATTAGCATCACTATAAATAACAATGTCAACAACACTGTGGCTTTGGCAATTTACTCAGCAGGTCTAACTGCAAAAGCAACAAACAGCACGCTATCGAGCATCACTGTAAGTTTGACAGACAGTTCACAAGTCAACTCGACATATCGTTTGGCAGGCATTGTAACAATGCTTGACGGCGGAACGCTCACCGACTCTTATGCAAATCTCAACAACGCAAGCTCTAACTATGCAGACCATATCGGTGGTGTGGTTGAAACCAATAAGGGAACTATTGACAGCTGTTTCGCTAGTGGGACAGTGACCGTTCGTGGCATTGCAAATGCCAACTATCAGCGCAAAGGTTATGCCGGTGGCTTGGTTGGTACAAATGACACTAATGGTTCGATCAAGAACAGTTATGCTCAACTAAGCATTGTGGTCACGACCAACATTTCCATATCTGGTGACTACAGCGTTAATGTTGGCGGTTTGGTGGCAATCAACAATGGCAAAATCGACAACTGTTGGGTTGTAATTGCCGAAGGTTACGCAACTTTGACCAAGGCAAGCGAAGACACCAAGTGCAATATCAATGCCTTTGTGGGCAGCAATAATGCCGCTTCGAATAGCATCAAAAATTGCTATCAATTCATTGCTGGCGGTTCAAACTCCACTGGCATCTCTCAAATGGCTGACGTGGCAAGCATGATGACTGAGGCCTTCAAGGAAACACTCAACAACAATGCCGGCAAAGTCATTTACAAAACAAGCAGCTCTGGTTTGCCAGAGTTCTTGTGGCAAAACAAATCTAACTAAAACTTACCAACCCAAAATCACGGGTTGGTGGTTTTGGGCTTTATACATATAAAATAAAAAGTTGAAAATACTAAATTAAAAGCGAGAAAATATGGATTATAGTTATCAAAACTATCGTGACAATGAAATCAATTTACCTAAAATGTTGGGCGATTGCTTATGGATTATTGTCAAAGCCGTTGTATTCACTCTGGCAGCTCTATTGCTTTTTGGATTAGTTTTTGGCTATAAGCCATATCTAGTTATCAGCGGAAGTATGACACCTACGCTTATTGAAAACCGTGACATAGTGATCGTAAAGAAAATGAACTATAACGATTACAAAATAGGCGATATTATAACATTCACCAAAGACGACGGCGTCACTATGTGCACGCACCGAATTATAGAATTTGAGGTGGACGAAAATAACAAACGAATCGGAATCAACACGCAAGGCGACGCAAACAATAGCCCAGATAATTATCACCTTACTGACGACCAAGTTATAGGCAAAGTGGTCGCAATTTATAGAGAATGGGGTGCAGTGTATTATTACATTCGCAACAACTTGTATTTCTGCATTGCACTTGTGTTGACCATTTATATGGGCGTGACCCTGCTTGAAGCGAATTACGAATATCTGAAAAAACCCGTCAAATTTGAATAATATCGCTTTACAATTTAATGTCAGATTTTGTAGAATAGATATAAGGAAAGACTATGCACTCAGTGAACAGAAAGTCCAATAAATTACTTTCAACGCTATTGATGGTTATGGCAATAGTTCTTCTTTTGAGTGGAGTGGGTTTCTCTTTGGCTGGCAAACGCACAAGTTATATCGCTAAAAATGCAAACAACACCACTTACACCAATGCAAGTGCGAAGACATATTTGGACAATTCCACCCTTGAATATCCTATTGACTATCAACTGGGCTCGGTGGCAAGGCAGATATCAGCCTACACATATTCAACCACTGCACAATACTTGGCGTATAGCATAAGTTTTAGATATGTTACGATCAATGCTGGCACAGGTGAAGTTACCGTCACCAACAAAGACGTTAACAATATCAACATTATTCCATTTATTGATAGTGACTGGTATTATGCTCCAACTGACAAAGTGTTGTATAAACGTACATCATTGAATGCCACTAGTTCAAACAAAAAAGCCACAACCACGATTTTGTCAGGTGTAGAATTCTTTGACAACACCAGTGGCGTGGATTATTCGAATTGCAAATTGCAAATCATTCTCACACCAACCACATATAGTGCGTCAGCAATTCCAGCAAATGGTGTGACAGTTTACAATGTTTCAACCAACGTAAATTATGCGATCGGTTCATTCCGTACGCCTATCTATGTGCGTAACAACAGCTCTACAGCTCAAGGCTTGACATTTACAGTAAGTACAGGCTGGTATGACTCTTCTAACCAAGTGAAGAGCGACTTGCCTATAAACAAAATTAAGTATAATTTCAGCAACAACTATTTCACTGGCTATAATGGTGGCAGTAATACTGAGTCAAACAATAGTTTGTATACTACCACAGGCGGCAGTTCAACCAATTCGGATAGACTCCAGTATGGTGGCAGTTACACATATTTGTGCAGCATTCAGCCTGGTGAAATTGTTCCTATTATCGACAGCATTGAGATTATCAGTTACAACTGGAATGCAGAAGATGAAAGTGCATTTGCAGGTATTCACGCTCAAATTTCACTCGCTAGTTGTGCCCTTACTGGCACGGCTGGCACAAAGACTAGTCTAACAGGTGGTTCGACTTATAATGTTACTAATGGCGCTGCTATTTTGCCAATAGATTTGACAGGTGTCTCTGCCGGTCAAACATTCAACGTTCCTGCGGTCTACACTGCTCAAGCGGACACCACACTTTCGGTTAGCTACAACTATTGCATCGCATACTGGGTTCAATTTGTGACGGGCTCTCCTCCTTCTGGTGCGAATGATATCGGTGATGGATATGATATCGTTGCAGGTGAATATGCAGTGTTGCCAGTAACGTCTGGCGTCTCAGTTGCCTCTAATCAAGGCGGTTGGAGCGGCAATAATTACACGCAAAACATTGCGAAAGGCAGAACAGTTTCGCTCTTTAATACAGTTACTTTAGGATCGGCAATTACAGTCAGCGGCAGTTCGGTGACCATTGACTCCAATCTTGCTCAATCACTTAAAAATATTAAAGTTGATAGTAGCACCAATACATATGAAGATAAGTTTGGCAATACAGACGAACGCTCTGTTCCAAGCAGTTACATTCCTCGTTGCTATTTGATTATCAAACCAGTTATATCAACGAATGCGAGTGCTACGGACAACTCAGACTATTCCAGCGAAGTGTTGATTTCGCAATCGAAATCAGCCATTAGCACATCCGCTGTGCCCTTTACTATCGCTATAAAGAACACATCAAAATATGTTTACTCTTCAACAACTATCACATTGACAGGTACTAACACAGATTCAATTACATTTGGTGTTAACACAAATTGGACTTGGTCTTCTAACAGTCCAAACATCATTTCATATTCTGGAGCAATCAAACCAGGTGAGACGATTGTCGCTGTGGGCAGCGCAAAGGGTTCATCAAGCATGATTAATTATGGTGTTGCAACACTAACGACCAAGTCGAATGAAACCATTGATAATGTCGTTGTGATTGACGAGAGTCAAACTAGGGGCGTCTATATGCAGAATGCCACAACAGGCATTAATTACACTGGCTATGAAGACAGCTCCACAAAGAAGATTCACATAATCAACACCACGTCAAATATGTATTATATTCGTGTGGCATTAGACCCTAAATTTATAAAAGCTGGTGCGACAGGCTCAGAATCTTTAACGTTTACGTCAACCAATTTTACAAGATTGGCTGGTTCACACACCTATTATTACAACAAAATTCTTCTACCAGGTCAAGAAATTGAACTTGGCGGAGTGACAATCACTGCTAATCCCGATAACACTGGCACGAGCTTGATATACAATCCTACCGTAGCGTCGTCAGTGGTTAGCACAACGTCATTTGCTGTGCCATCTGGTTGGGATTCAAATTCTATGACAGCAGTCAAAAATTTCTACAATACAGTATTTCCAAAATAAAGGACAATAAATGAGAGATATCAAAAGCAAAGCAAAATTTATTGGCATTTTCACATTGACAATGTGCTTTGTTTTGACTCTCATAGCTCTGCCTATGACATTGGCTTATCTGTCAAGTCACAAGTATGTTGGTGGCAGCATTGACATTGCCACGATTAACTTAGACGTTCAGGATTCGTCTAGTGCAACGGTCGTGGGTAAGACAATAGAAATTGGTGAAGCTGATTCAACTGACACTTACAACTGCACAATCAAGCTGAAAAACACTGGGAATGCAAGCATTATTGTTAGATTCTATGTCGGACTTATTGATAGCTCGGGCAATGTTGTCAAAACTAATGCGATAAAGCCAGTGGTAGAAGGTGGATCTGGATATGACTGGATTGGGGTTGATGATGGATATTATTATCTTTCATCAACAACGGATGACACAAGACTTACAGTGGCTAAAGATGCTTCTTACAACATGCTTAGAGGTTTTACAATAAAAGACTCTGAAGGCACACTAGATAGCAGCATCGACGATGACGGCAATTTGACATTCGGATTGCAAGTGCAATGCATTCAATACAATGTTGGCACGGAAGTGTCTAGCATTTGGAATAATTTGCCAAAAGATTGGTAATTAAAAGGAGATTCACATGAAAACAAAGAATTGGTTTAGCAAAGTCTTCACACTAGTTGCTTTTGTTTTCGTGTGTATTATTGCCATCAGTTCGACTAATGCTTGGCTGACAAAAAATCCGACCAAAACGACATTCGTAA
This sequence comes from uncultured Clostridia bacterium, assembly GCA_934747805.1. Classification (GTDB taxonomy): domain Bacteria; phylum Bacillota; class Clostridia; order Christensenellales; family UBA1242; genus HGM11372. Next base: position 48,988 of record CAKVHC010000007.1, read on the forward strand.
TCACATATGGTGAAGTGAACTTCCAGTTAATAGGCAATAGCACTACGTCTGGTTCGGCTGAAGACGTCATCGCAGACTCAAAAACGCCAGCCAACGGCAAAGGCTTTATGTTGCCAACAAGCATTAATCCAAATGGTACATACAATCAAATTTTTAAAATCAAAAACATTGAAAGTTCACCCATATATGTCCGTGTTAGATTCACAACGTTCTTAGACGACTCAACCAGTGCAGCTGCTGACGCACAGTCATTGACGCCAGTATTGACGTCAAATACAAGTTGGACAAACAATTCCGGTTATTATTCAGCAACAATCGCAGGAAGTGCGACTATCCCAATTTGTACGCAAATGAAAGTTGGTTCGATTGAAAACAGCACTTTTGTTAGACTGAAGATCGAAGTGGAAGCCGCCTCTGCAAGCAATAAGTTTGTAAGCATAGTTTAACAAGATAGGCAGTTTGTTTGTCTTTGAAAAAAAAGAAACTCCATTAGCTCGAGTTCCTTTTTTAATTATGTTGTTAATGAACATTAGAATAGCAAGCATAGTGGAAACATTTATTTAAAAGAAGCATCATCTGTGGCAGCGTTACTGCATTTTAATAATCTGCGATAATACAAACAGATGTTTGTCGCATATAAATTAATTACAGCACTTATAGGCAACAAAAAGGGAGAATATATGAAAAAATTATTTATCTGCCTAATTCATAACCATCGTTAATTACATGTTTGGATTAGTGTGAATGCAAACTTGTATTGACGCTATTAAGACAACAAAAAAACTCTCAAACCATTTGTGCTTGACACAAAAATTTGGCAAAAGAGTTTTTTTTATTTACTACTTACCTGTGCTGCCAAAACCACCCGTTCGAGTGCCTGTGGCTTTATCGTCGTCCGTGACAAGATATTTCATAAAAATGCCTTGACCAATCTTCTCGTTTTGTTCAATGGTGATTGGCTCGTCGGTGTTGTTTTTCAACAAAAAACCGAAATTGCCGTCAGTGGTAGGGTTGCCATAATAATCGGCATCAATTATGCCCACGCCATTAGCCAAACTCACTCCACGCTTGCCAAAACTACTGCGGTTGCAAAGCATTAAAAACTCGTCATCTTCACACACAAATTTCATATTTGTGAAAACACATTCTTGAGCGTGTGGGGCGATGGTAATTTGTGTTGGACTAAAAAAGTCATAGCCTGCAGCTTTGCTTGTGGAGCGAACCGGCATTGGCACGTTATTGTTATTGTATTTCACTGCCCATTCGGCAACTCGTTCAAATCTTCTCATTTTCTTCTCCTGTATGTCTTGATTATATCATAAAATTTTGAGTCTTTTCAAATAAATTGTAAATATATGTGATATTCGTTTGATTTAACATTTATTTTTGTAGTAGAATTATGGTGAATAATAGTCAAAATTTCCATATTGACAGCGTAAAAATTTTATTATATAATAAAATTGAAATGAAGGGGGTGTCTATGGCAACAAGTGAAGACAAGGTTAAGCAGATTTTATCTGATAAAACTAGATCCAGTGCAGTCCAGGATTTACGCAAATTGGTGATTGACGGCGAAATTGACGTGCAGAATCTGACTGCAAAAACGCTGTACGAGTTAGTTACACGTGGTGTCATTCGTGTACGTCAGGCAGAGTCTACAGAGAGCACTCTTCCTAGAGCAGTTTCTGCTGAATGGAACAACGATGAAGAAATTGATTTTGCTGGCAGCAATATTGAAGTCGTTGACGGCGTGCCAGTTGTGTATTTGAGCAAAATTAAGAAACGTGGCTTGACAGACGAAGAGAAGAAAAATTTTGAGAGTGCAAATAGCAAAATGCCAAAAGCAACACCTGCGTCCACAGAGCGAAAGCCTATGACTGGCGAAGTGCTTGATGACACAAAGAGAAATACTGGTGGTGCGGCCAAGTATACTATCACTCGTGAGCCAACCGAGCCGGCTAAAGAGAAACCCGCTAAGAAGACTACTCGAAAACCAAGTAAGAAAAAAACTACTGCCACTCCGCCAAGTGTAAATCCACATGACGTTACGGACCCAGCAGGCAAAGAAAGTCCTGAGGCTGAAGAGGAACCTAGCATTGCACATAGTGCAGTTGAGTTGGGCGAAACGCCAGAAGATGAGCTTGACGAAGTTATCGCACAATTTTATGATCTTCCTAAGAAAGTGAAGAAAAATCAATATGCGTTTGCTACCGAAGACCCTAACGTGCGTGTTCCGATCTCGCTTGCGCCTACACATATCAATCTAAAGTATGTACAGAATTTTGACATTGCGACACTTGAATCGTCCTACAAACTTTTCTTAGGCGAAAATTACGAATCAAGCCAAGTTAAAAAATGTATTGACGACCTAAAGGGTGCATGCAAGGATTCAAAGAGTCTGAAATATAACAAAATTAAACAAGCCCCAGCCAAATTTAAAGCAGCGATGGAAAGATTAAGTTGCTTGTTTACCTATAACATTAATTTGGACAAGATCAATTACAGTGCGTTAGATAAATGGGCTCAGAATAAATACAAAAACGACCCAGAAAAATATAAAAAGTTTTTGGAAACTATCGTACTGTTAAACGACCCAAATAACAAAGAAGTAAATGAATCTAACCAAGAAGTTATTAAACAAGCCAAAATCGACCTCGCCAATTACATCGGTGAATACGAAGCTGATTTGCACAAGGATGATTTGGAATATCAAAAGAAACTTAAGAATTTCCTAGACATTACGGCTGTGACAGGTGCAAGTATTGTGGGCGGACTCGCCTTGAGATATCTAATGGCAATACCTAACCATTTGAGCGACCCTTGGGGACTGTTGATGCTCTGTCTGAGCGTGAACGGTGTGCCAGTGGTCGGCATTATGGCAGGCCTTGCATTAGCAAGCGGAGCTGTGCTTGTGATTGCCAAAATTATCAAAGCTAGTATTGATAGCGCAAAGCAAAACAACAAGCAATCAAGAGCCTTGAAGCAAGCCGAAAAGAAACTCAAAGGCCATAAGCAAGGTTTGGCAGCGATTAGAAAAAAATATGGCAGGCTTTCACCAAATATGTCGGCAGATGATGTCGCAAAGTTGTTTGCAGAGCCGAAAAACAAAGAAGAAAAAGCTTTGGCAAAGAAAGCTAAGACAATTGCAGATGCTGAAGATGCATTGCAGTTGTTGGAAGGCGATAGTGTGGGCAAGAGATTGTCCAAAAAGAAGTCTTTAGTCGGCAGAAGCGGCCTTGAAAAAAAGATAGCCGCACAAGTCAAAGACGATGTTATTTACCTATTAGCTAATGAACAAGATAAAATCCAAAAAACATTGAAAGAAAAAGGTATTGAAGGTTTGTATTTGGCTAGACTGCAGGTCGCTCTAAAACAAGCTGAAGCAGGCAAATTTGAAAGTCTAAGGGACAAGAAACTTGCCAAAGACATTGCTAAACTTAGAAAGAAAAACGCAGGCAAGCCTATTGTCGCAGCTGAAGTTGTTGCGCCTGAAGGTAAAAAGATTACAGATGCCACAAAGCTGGGTGTAGACCGAAAATACACAGAAGAAGAATATCTGAAACTCAGAGGCGGCGTCCTTAAGGAAAATGTTAGCGAAAAAACGTTGAGAGAGATGGCAAAGAAGCAAATGCAACTTGACGAAATGTATGTCATGGATGCATTGAAGAAGTCTGCAGCTCAACAAAAGAAAAATGCCGCAAGAGACAAAAAGGATGAGTTGAAGGCTTTGGAAAAAGAACAGCGCACCGACTCCGAAGGAAAAGTGCACTCTAAGAAAGAAATCAAAAAGGCCGTTAAGAAGACCAAAAAGGACTTTAAAAAAGCGGGCGATAAAGCCGCACTCGACCTAATGAAAAAGACGGCAGAAGAGAAAAAAGAAAAATATCTAGCCGACCGACAGGAAATCATTGATCGTGCTAAGGAAAGTGCTGAAATGGTTAGTCCTAGTTTGATTGCATCAGAACTGGGCAAGAAGAGCACTGAGCGTAAAGAAATTGAAGAAAAAATAGCATCAGATACAAGAAAACAAGTGTTCGAAAGAGAACTTTCAAAAGAAACAATCCGTGTTATTGGTCACAAAACGGTTTCTGGCTTAAAGAAAGTAGGCAGTGCACTTGGCAAACCATTCCGTGCAATGTTCCCACCAAAACAAGCACAAACAGGCACAGTACTTGGTGGCAGTCCGACAAGTGTAAAGGCGTCAGCTGATATAGCTAAGGCAAAGGGCGGAATTGCAAGATAATTAAAATAAAAATACGGATATGATCCGTATTTTTTTGTGATATGTGTAATTGTTGTATAAGCTATTTTTCAAACTTTACAATCTCTTTTTTGTTGATATCTACGAAACCAGCATATCCATTTTGCATGAGTTTGTCTAGTTGGAAGCGGACATTTTTCTGTTTTAAGAAAATTGCCACGTCGTAATCTTTTTGCAATTCTGTTTTATATGCAAACACTTCTTTGCTAGAATTTTCTGATGAATATAGCAATGCCAGTTTTTTCTCAACAGTAGGCATCAAGTTGTGTTCGGTCACGAGCATAATTGTTGGCTCAAGTC
>CAKVHC010000008.1 GCA_934747805.1 uncultured Clostridia bacterium
GATTCGTGACCTTGTCGAAGTGTCGGTTCGTTTGGTGCGTGAAGAACAAGCGGAACTAGTCAAACAAAAAGCCACAGCCACTGTGGACAAGCGTTTGAAAGACATTTTGTATCCACTCAAAAAGCAGACCAAACCAGAGGATATGGAAACGGAAGCATTCCGCACACAGTTTAACTCCGACTTTGCAAGCGGCAAATTTGATAATGATATAATCGACATTGAAGTGAAAGAACGCCCACAGCAGATAGATATAATGGCTGCAGGTGGGGGCGAAATCAACCTAGGTCAAATTGTCGGCAATATGTTTGGTGCACCTCAAAGGTCTCAAAAAATGCCAGTAAAAAAGGCAAGAGAAATTCTTTTGAATGAAGAATGTGACAAACTCATCGACAGAGATAACCTTAACGCCGAAGCCATTAGCCGTGCTGAAGAAGAGGGCATTATCTTTATCGACGAGATTGACAAAATCGCCAATCGCAACGAAGCACACAACAATGACGTCAGTCGTGAAGGCGTGCAACGTGACATTTTGCCAATTGTAGAAGGCAGTGCTGTAAACACTAAATATGGTGTAGTTCACACAGACCATATTCTATTTATTGCGGCAGGTGCGTTCCACGTTTCCAACATTGAAGACTTGATTCCAGAGTTGCAAGGCCGTTTCCCAGTGCGTGTAGAGCTCGACTCACTCACCAAACAAGATTTCGAAAAAATATTGACTCTCACCGAGAACGCAATCACCAAGCAATATCAACAACTCTTGGCAGTGGACAATGTTGAACTCGAATTTTCAGACGAGGCAATCAGTGAAATTGCTGACCTTGCTGAGAAGGAAAATCAGTCACAAGAGAACATCGGCGCTCGTCGTTTGCAAACATTAATGGAGCAACTACTTGAAGACATCAGTTATCACGCAGACGGCAAAATGGAAAAAACAAAAGTGACCATCGACCAAAACTACGTCGAATCTCACCTAAATAAAACACTAAGCAAATATGACATCAAAAGATACATTTTATAATCGAACACAGAATCTAGTCGGCATTGACGGAATCAATAAACTGCGAAATTCAAAAGTCGCAGTTTTTGGCGTTGGTGGAGTAGGCGGATATGTGGCAGAAACTTTGGCACGCTCAGGAGTGGGCTCGCTCGTTCTCGTTGACGGCGACGATATCAATATAACCAACGTCAACCGCCAAATAATCGCTTTGCAGACCAACATTGGACGAAAAAAAACGGACGAGATGAAAGCTCGCATAGCCAACATTAACCCTGATTGTGTTGTCACCACTATGACTATGAGATTTAATCAAGAAACGCTCGAAAATTTCGACTTTGACTACGACTACATTGCGGACTGCATAGACAGTGTTAAAGACAAAAAATTGCTCATTAAAACGGCAAACGAGCATGGTGTTCCCATTGTTTGCTCAATGGGTGCGGGCAATCATATTGATATTCCACATTATGAACTCGCCGACGTATTCAAGACCAGTTATGACCCGCTTGCACGCCTTTTGCGAAAGTTCTGTGCACAAGAGAGAATTAAGCATTTGAACGTGGTGTACACCAAGTCACCGGCTGTCAAAACAGATGTGCCAATGGTGTCCAGCATAGCCTATCATCCAATGGCAATGGCTAGTATAATCACGTCAAAAATCGTCAATGATATTTTAACTAAAGAAGATAAAGGAGAATAGTTATGGAAATTTTAGACAAACAAGCGTTCGAGAAGGCAATTAAAACAGACAAACTTGCACTAATCGACTTTTTTGCCACATGGTGTATGCCATGCAAAATGTTGAGTCCGATATTGGAGTCTTTGCAGTCAAAGTATGAAGGCAAAATCAGTTTCGGCAAGGTAGACATTGACAAGGAAGAGGACATCGCTCGTGAATACGACATATATAGCGTGCCATCTTTGTTGCTCTTTAAAAAAGGCGAGAAAGTGGGCATGTCAATAGGCTACAAAAGTGCGGACGAATTGACCGAATTTTTGGATAGTTATCTCGATTAACCCCCTTGACAAATCCATAAGTCAAATTATAATAACTATTGGAGAAAATTATGATAGAAATTTATATGGACAGCACCGCCACAACGCCAGTGTCCAACGAAGTGTTGAACGCAATGTTGCCCGCATTTACTGAGCAATATGGCAACAACAGTTCGCTTCACGTCGTAGGGCGTAAGTCCGCCACTCTTGTTGAGAATGCACGTGACATTATTGCAGATGCAATCAATTGTGCACCACGTGAAATATACTTTACATCTGGTGGCACAGAAGCAGACAACTGGGCAATTCGTGGCATAGCACACGCTAATTTGCGTAAAGGCAACCACATTATCACCACCAAGATTGAACACCACGCCGTGCTAGAAGCCTGTCATCAGTTGGAGAGAGAAGGCTTTGAAGTTACATATTTGGACGTGGATAGTCATGGCTTGATAGATTTTCCGCAATTGCTGAGATCAATCAAACCAACAACTACACTCATTTCAGTAATTGGTGCGAATAACGAAATCGGCACAGTGCAAAATATCAAGGCAATCGCCAACACGGCACACGAGAAGGGAATTATCTTCCACGTTGATGCAGTGCAACTCTTCCCACATATGAACATAGACGTTGCTGAGCTTGGCATTGATGCAATGAGTATTTCTGCACACAAACTATTTGGGCCAAAGGGCATCGGCGCACTTTATGTCAAGGATAGCGTGCTTATTGACAATCTTATGTATGGCGGTCAACAAGAACGTAGCAAACGTCCAGGAACAATGAATGTGCCAGCAATTGTCGGCTTCGGCAAGGCAGTAGAGATATGCAAGCGTGACTTAAACACCAACGAGTTCAAAATTAAAAAACTTAGAGAATATTTCAAGGCTCAGCTCAAAGACAACATTCCAGACATAATGTTTAATGGCAGTCAGACACAGACCATTTCCAGCATTCTAAACGTGTCATTCGTCGGCGCAGAAGGCGAGTCAGTAATGACTATGCTAGACATGAAAGGCATTTGCGTTTCAGTCGGAGCAGCGTGCAGCAGCAACGGCACAGATATTTCTCACGTTATCAAGGCTCTTGGCTATGACAACGAACTCGCTCAATCAGCAGTCCGTTTCTCAATCAGCAAACTCAACTCGTTTGAAGAGATTGACACTGTCGTCGAAGAATTGAAAGATATCATCAAAAAATTGCGTGCAATATCGCCAATCTATAAGAAGGGGTGCGTATGTACAACGAAAAAATAATGCAACTTTTCACCAATCCAAAGAATGTAGGACACATTGTCAAAGCAGACGCTGTAGGCAAAATGGAAAGCGGAATGTATGGCGAAGTTATTGAAATCAGCGTTCGTATGGACGGCGACAAGATTGTCGATGCCAAGTTCCAAACTTACGGCAACGCAGTTGCAATCGCAGTTTCATCAGTTGCCACTCAACTTATCATTGGCAAAACACTTTTGCAATGCCAAAAGATTTCCGACCAAGAATATATTGACAGACTAGGTGAGATCCCTGAAAAGAGAATGTATTGCCTCGATATGATGAAAGAAGCGTTGGCACATCTAAACGAGAATTATTACGAACGTCAAGAGCGTCTTGCAAAGAAATTGGGCGTTGACATGGAAGAAAACTCCATAGACAATCAACAAACTGCTCAATCAGCTTCAAATGCGATGCCAGCCAACGAAACATCTGCTCAAGCCATTGCTGATGAGGAAGATGATTTCGCAATAGACTATATCTAAATCACCGCAACATACAGGACATATAACAGTCTACATACTCAAGATATAAACAACATAAATACTGCAAAATGTGTTGAATAGCACAAAATATGCGGTATTTATTTTTTTTAAACGGAAGATATGGTGTGGGTATAAAATTTCAAAATGTTAGCTAAAATATTTGCCATTCTATGTTTTTATTATTATAATTATAATTGGTATAAAGGAAAACTCTATTCGTACCAAAAGGACAAGGGTCTATCAACATAATGTTTAAACACTATTCAGTTCTCAAAAAAGAGTCGATTGACGGACTCGACCTAAGACCAGACGGCATATATGTCGATTGCACAACTGGTGGTGGCGGCCATTCATACGAGATTGCCAAGCAACTCACCACAGGCACACTTATCTGTATTGACAAGGATAAGGATGCACTCATCGCTGCACACGACCGACTAATTGAATTCGAAGACAAAATTCGCTTCATTCAAGCCGACTTTTTCAATTTAAAAGATGTGTTATATTCGCTTTCCATCGACCAAGTAGACGGCATTATAGCCGACCTTGGCGTATCTAGCTATCAAATTGACACAGCAGAACGTGGGTTCAGTTATATGAACGACGGCCCACTCGATATGCGAATGAACCAAGACGACGACAGTCTGACCGCTTATGACGTGGTGAACAAATATGACGAAGCTGAGCTGAAACGTATTCTGTTTAACTATGGGGAAGAACGTAACACCAATTTGATTGTCAAGCGTATTATTGAGCATCGCCAAATTAAACCTATTGAAACAACCTTTGAACTTAAAGACATTGTCACCAGTTGCTATCCACCTGCACTAAGACACAAACCTGCCATTGCGAACAAGGTCTTCCAAGCCATTCGCATTGAAGTCAACGGCGAAATTAGTGGACTAGAACAAGCCATAGACGATATGGTCAGTGTGCTGAAACCAACAGGTCGCATTTCAATTATCACATTCCACACGCTCGAAGACCGTGCCGTCAAGAATGTGTTTAAATTGCACTCGACCAACTGTATATGCCCACCACAATTTCCAGTTTGTGTGTGTCATCACAAAGCTGACTTGAAAATTATCAACAAAAAACCAATCATTCCTAATGAAAACGAATTAAGTGAGAATAGTCGAAGCGCATCTGCCAAGTTGCGCATTGCCGAAAAACTATAATGGAGAAAAATATGCCAGTGTTTGATTTTAACCAGCAACAGTCGACTGCCACAACCACCGATACCCAAACCGAAACGAAAAACTATTTCACCAACGATTTGGGACTCGACCGTGCCAGCCGCATTGAAGCTGAATACAAGGCTAGCGACAACACTTCTGTTGACTCCAATGCCAAATTTAAAGAAGTGCGAGAATTTAATGAATCCACCTTTGGTGAATACAAAAAGGTGAGTGACGACAAAAAGAAACTCCAAACTTTGCGTTGGCGTCTAGTGTTGTTCAACTACATTTTCATCTCGCTTTGTTTGTTCGGCTTTTGCATTTACAATATTGTTGAAATATCGCATCTCAACTACAAACTCAAAATCAAACGCACCAATGACAACGAAAACACAGCAAGCGTCGTTTATCATGTTGACCAAGACGTGCCGTCATTAGACGATTTGCTCACAAACCTGTAATATTTTCAAGGCTATAAAATACTCATATAATATGAAAGTATATTATAGTCTTTTTTCTTTGCGAAAGCGATTTTTAATATTCATTTTGGTGGCATTATCCTGCTTTTTTGCTCTATTTTGCCGCCTATTTTATCTCACAATTTTCAAAGGCAACAGTCTGCAAGTGTTGGCATGTGACCAGTGGCTCAGAAGCCTGCCACTCGCTGCCAAACGTGGAGAAATCTTCGACTGCTCAGGCAATCTGCTTGTCACCAACGAAACCACTTACGACATCTATCTGCGTGCTCGAAATGTAACCGACCCATCCAAAGTCGCTCTTGTCCTAAGTAAAAAACTCGGCGTGGATTATTCCAAGACATATGACAAAGCCACCAACATAAAGGTGAGTGAAAGCCTTGTAAAATTGCAGGTAGATAGTAAGACTGCAATGGAAATCGTGGCAGAAAACATGAAAGGCGTGTATCTATCGCAAAACGTGGGGAGAGTGTATCTGTATGATGATTTGCTCACACAAGTTTTGGGCTACACGACAATAGACAATCAAGGTCAAGCAGGCGTTGAAGCGTACTATGACAAGTTTTTGCGTGGCATTGCAGGAAAGAGCCTAACTCAAACCAATGCACAGGGCAAAGAGCTCGAAGATAGCCTAAGATATTATCTGCCTAGCACGGATGGATACAATCTCAATCTAACCATTGACCTAACGATGCAACTTATATTGGAAAAACACCTTAAAACTGCTTACAAAGAGAACAAAGCGCTCAAAGTGGGTGGCATCATTTTAGACGCTAAGACAGGTGGCATATTGGCTATGTCCAATAAACCTAGCTTCAACTTGAACGAGCCACCAAGAAATGATATCTCCACCCTAAACAATCTAACCAAAAACTCAGCCGTCGTAGACATATACGAACCGGGAAGCACATTCAAAGTCATAACGCTGACGGCGGGACTTAACGAAGGCGTGTTGTCGCTGGATGACAGATTCTATTGTTCTGGTGCAAGCGTCATCAACGGCGAGCGTATCAAATGTTGGCGTTCACGTGGTCACGGCTCGCAGAACCTTGCTGAAGCACTCAAAAACAGTTGCAACTGTGCATTCATGGCAATTGCCGAGCGACTTGGCACAGAGCGTTTGTACAAATACATTGAAATGTTTGGCTTTGGTAAAAAGACAGGCGTAGATATTTCCAGCGAAAGTAGTGGCATTGTGATGAACAAAAATGCCGTTCGCCTTGTGGACTTGGTGCGTATAGGTTTCGGCCACGCCATTGCCGTCACCACTTTGCAAATGGCGACCGCTTACGGCGAAATCGTGAACAATAAGCAAATCAGCCCACACATTTTGCAGAGTGTGGACAGCATCGCTGGGAAAGAGATGACGTATTCAACTTCAGGAGCAAAGTTTGAGCTCAAGCAGACAACTGTTGACACTGTACGCACCTTACTCGGCTCAAATCTAAATGGATTTGACGGCCAACTCACCGCCGTCCCAGGCTACGACGTTGGTGGCAAAACAGGAACTGCACAAAAATACGTTGACGGTCATGTAGCACAGGGAAAATATGTGGCAAGCTTTATCGGCGTGTATCCAACAAAAGACCCTAAATACATTATGATCATAACGGTCGATGAGCCAAGCGCTGGTGCATACTATGGCGGAGTAGTGGCAGCCCCAGTTGGCAAGGCAATATTTGCAGAAATTTTCAATGCCAAAAATATCGCTCCAGACAAGCAAGACAACGTGGTGGATTATCATACAATAGAAATGCCAAATCTATTAGGCATGCCATTGGCAGAAGCGTGTGCCAAGCTTCGCACATTGGGTTTGGTTACTAATGTGCAAGGCGAGGGCGATTTCATTGTGGCACAATATCCTCGTGCCGGCACTATGCTAGCTCCAGCCGAAGAAGTGGCAGTGCAAACTAATTAAAGGAGATTTATGCAGATATTAGATTTGTTTAAAGGTGTGAACATAATTGACAAAGCCTTCGTAAAGGACATTGACGTCGCATCCGTTGAGTTTGATGCGGACAAAGTCAGCGAAGGCGGAATATATTTCAATCTAAAGAATTCTCCACTAAACGCAATCACAGCATTTGAACGTGGTGCAGTGTGCATGGTGGTTGACAAACCACTTAACTTAAACGTTCCACAGATCGTGGTGAAAAACGCACGCAATGCCTTAGCTTATGCGTGTGCCAACTTCTTTGGTTATGATCCAAATGATTTTGTAGTGATAGGTGTGACAGGCACGAATGGAAAGACCACCACGACGCATTTAATTAGCCAAATTTTAAACAAAATGGGCGAGAAAACGTGTCTTATCGGCACGGAAGGAATTACAATTGACGGACGAATCTATCCCGCAAAACTCACCACTCCAGACCCAACCGACCTATTTAGAATCTTTGCAGAATGCAAGCAAGCGAAAGTTAAGTATGTGATTATGGAAGTTTCGGCACATGCTAGTGCATTGCACAAGGTGGACCCAATAAAGTTTGATAGCATGGTGCTCACCAACATAACTCAAGACCACTTAGATTTCTTCAAGACAATGGAAAATTATGCGGAATATAAATATCGTCTTGTGCAAAAAGACAAGTGCAAGCATGCACTGCTAAACATTGACGACCCCACAATCAGTTCACATTTTCAAACACTGGACACTCATATGGAAACGATAGGCAAGACAAAGTCAGCTGATTATATGATATCAATCGGCGACCAAACAGTGCAGGGGAGCGTCTGTCACCTAAACGATCACGGACTGGGCGCAGAATTTGAAACCAATTTAATAGGCGAGTACAATGTCTACAATCTAATGAGTGCAGTGGCAGTCTGTCTGCACATGGGGTTTGACCTACGTGACCTTGTGAAAGCGGTGGGCTCAACACAGTTCGTAGTGGCTGGCAGAATGGAGCGAGTGCATTTGCCAAACGGTGCGACGGCGGTCATTGATTATGCCCACACGCCAGACGGAGTGGAAAAATTTTTATCTAGCCTAAGGCAGTTGTGTCAAGGCAGACTCATAGGTGTGTTTGGCTGTGGCGGTAACCGTGACAAGACCAAACGTTCCATTATGGGCAACATAGCCAGTCGAATATGTGATCACGTAATAGTCACCAGCGACAATCCACGTGACGAAGACCCTGACATGATTATAAATGACATTGTTAGCGGTATAAATTTGACAAATTTCGACCAAATTACCAATAGAGCAGATGCTGTCAAAAAAGCAATTTCAATGTCCAAAACAAACGACATCATTGCAATATTTGGCAAAGGTGCGGAAAAGACCCAAGAAATAAAAGGTGTAAAATACGCATACAACGACCGTGACGAGATTAGAGATATAACAGGAGTGTAGTATGAATATGGTTATTTGGATTTTAAGTTTTTTGGCGAGCTTTGTTTTGTCACTGGGAGCTACATACCTTGTCATCCGACTTTCTAAGAAACTAAAATCTCAACAAACCATTCTGCACTATGTGGAAGAACACAAATCTAAACAAGGCACAGCCACAATGGGTGGTATAGCGTTCATCCTATCTACACTAATTGTGTCCATTATAGCCAATGGTTTTCACACTTTTTGGCTCATGGGACTGGCTGTAGGCACAGCATTTGGATTGCTCGGCTTTTTGGACGATTTTATCAAAATTAAGTACAAACAAAACTTAGGTCTTAGACCTTATCAGAAAATCATAGGACAATTTGGCATTGCGATTATTCTTGCCGTTTACGTGTATTTCTTTTCGGGGTTGGGTGGCAGAATAGTTCTGCCGTTTAGTCTAAGAACGGTGGACATTGGCTTTTGGGTTATTCCGCTCATAATAGTTTTGTGTTTGGCACTTACTAATGCTGTCAACCTAACGGACGGACTGGACGGACTAGCTAGCAATGTTTCGGTGTACTATTTTATTTTCACGCTGATTATAATGACGATTATCACACGACAACAGTTCAACCTTGCCGAGAGCGAAGCCATAATTACTGGTTATAAAAACTTAATGGTGCTTGTAGTCAGTCTTGTAGGCGGCTTAATGGCGTTTTTGGTTTTCAACACAAACAAGGCGTCAATTTTTATGGGTGACGTTGGCTCTCTCGCAATAGGCGGCTATGCCAGTGCAGTGGCGTGCCTAATGGGTATGGAGCTTTTTGTGCCTATTTTAGGCATAATATTCGTCGTCACCACGCTCAGTGACATAATACAAGTATTGCATTACAAACGCACGCACCGTAGAGTGTTTTTAATGGCACCATTGCATCACCATTTTCAGAAAAAAGGGCACAGCGAAGCCAAAATCGTCTTCTGCTATTCAATCGTGACAATCATTGTAGGGCTTGTAAACTTATTATTGATTTTTATCTCATAATTGGACAAGCGAGAGAATAAATTATGGTATGAGTAAAAATGGTAAGATTCTGATTATCACCACACTCGCCATAGCAATCTTTGGAGTGGTCATGATATACAGTGCCAGCCACGAGGTCGCAGGCTGGCATTATTGTGTAAAGCAAGCGGTCAGCCTTGTTGTCGGAATTGGCGGCATGGTGGGACTATTGTTTGTCAACCCAAAAGTATATCGCAAATTTTCGCTAGTGGCCTACATAGTTGGCATGGTCGTGCTCATTCTGGTTTTTGTGCCAGGTCTCAGCACCACAAGTTATGGTGCGACACGTTGGATTAGACTAGGGTTTATCAGCATCCAGCCGAGCGAGATAGCCAAATTCTGCCTTGTCATTTTCCTTGCCAATTATGTTTGCAAATACGACATCACCAATAAACCATGGCGACTAATTCTCGCTCTTGCGCTTGGCGGAATTTATTGCCTGCTCATTATGATTGAGCCGAATATGTCAATCACCATATGCGTGGGCATTACAATGTTGTTTATGCTTTTTGTGGGCGGTGCTAGGCTTAAATTCTTCGGACTAATCTCTATTCCGCTCGTGGCACTTGCCGTTTTGCTTGTCATCATCGAGCCATATCGACTGAGCCGTATCGTAGCCTTCCTTGACCCATGGCAAAACCCACTCACCGAAGGCTATCAGCTCATTCAATCGCTATACGCCATAAGCTCGGGTGGAGTGTTCGGTGTTGGCTTGTTTCACAGCAGACAGGCACATATGTTCTTGCCGTTTGCCGAAAGTGACTTCATATTCTCAGTAATTGTGGAAGAACTCGGCTTGTTTGGCGGCGTGGTGCTGATTGCATTGTTCGCCTTGATGATTGTGCAAATTTTCAAAATTGCTCACCGTGCCCGAGACAAATTTTCCAGCCTTGTGTGTATGGGCATAGGCGCTCTCATTTTCTTCCAAGTGGCAATCAACATTGCCGTCGTCACTGGCTCCATTCCGCCAACCGGCATTCCGCTCCCATTCGTTTCAGCAGGCGGCACGTCGTTACTCGTCTTTATGTCCGCCATAGGCATTGTGCTGGCAGTAGACAGGCAGAGTAGGAGAGAACACAATTTTTCCAAAAGCAATGTGATGAAACAAAAAACACTAGGCAACTAGTGTTTTTTTATTTGGAAAATCTAAATAGTTATGTTAAAATTTATAAATAATGACTTGCTAGTGTCTTTGTCGAAAATAAAGTTTTGCATTTTATATGGTGTAATAAGCCATATGGTGTTATGCGAAGAAACATCTGTGAAGGAGGAAAGAGAAAGGTGGAATTGTTGGACGTGTATGATGGCAATGGAAAAGTAACGGGAAGAAAAATCGTTAGAGGGGACAAAAATGTTAAATTCGATAAAGATGAGCATATTGCAGTTGCGGTTATTTTTATTGAAAATAGTAAAGGTGAATTTTTGATTCAAAAGACATCGAGCGAGAAAGGCGGAGAGTTTTCTTCCACAGGAGGTCATGTTGATAGTGGAGAGACGCCTTTGCAAGCAATAGAGAGGGAAGTCGAGGAAGAATTAGGCGTAAACATAGACAAAAAGGAAATTAAACCGCTTGGGTTTTTGTTGTTTGATATGCCGTTGAGATTTTTGTTTTATGTGAAAAAAGACATAGACATAAAAGATGTCAAACTTCAAAAAGAAGAAGTGGATTATGTAAAATATATGAGTGTGGATGAAGTTAGAAATTTAATAAAAACACAAAAAATGACAAAATCGCACGCCTTGATGTTTGAAGAATTATTAAAAAAAGTAAATTGTCAAAATGCTAATGTTAAATTATAGGAGAAAATTATGAGTGATTTAGAGCGAATAATAGAAAACTAAGGGTGGAAGTTGCCGATTATTTTAAGGCTGACGCTAGTGGTCACAACATTGATTATTTAGAAAGGACGCTAAAATACGCATTGCATTCGCAAGCGAAAGTATGAATACGAATACTGCAAAGCAATTGGCAAAAAGAAAGACAAAATTAATGAAAGATTTTTTGAAAATGTATATAGAAGAATTTACAGGGAATCCGTATGATTTATAGACTAAGAGAGTGTAAGTTTGATGATTTAGATTTTATTTTAAAGCTAAAAGAATTTGGAATGCGATGGTATGTTGAAAGAATTTATGGCTGGGACATAAATGTTCAAAAACAGAAAACCATAAAAGAAATGCAGAAGAATTTAGCCAACATGAGAATTATTGTGGTAGATGGAAAGGACGTGGGTGTCACAACATTTATAGAAACTGACAGTTATTTTCAAGTGGGGCTTATTATAATTCTGCCAGAGTATCAAAACAAAGGTATTGCAAGTTCGATAATAACTGAGTATATAAATACAGCAAAAAATAAAAAGAAAAGAATAATTATAAAAGCCTACAAAGAAAATCCTGCACAAGATTTATATAAAAGACTAGGCTTTAATATTTATAACACTGATGATACACATGTTTATCTTGACATAGATTTTGGAAATGATGATTAGAGTAACATTATTATGAAGATTATAGACATAGTTTCAGACAGCCACACGGTCAAGCTGTATACTAACGGCGTTAGTGAGCCAACTAAGATTGTGCTATGTATGCATGGGTTCAATGGTGATTTGTGGGGCGACGGATTTTCCAAACTGAGAAAAAAGTTTGACAATATTCTTGTCTGTTCGTTTGACTCTGCTGGTCATGGCGAAAGCGAGATAAAATCTCTCGACATTACGCTTGATTTGGTGATTGATGAGATAACTAATGTCGTCAATTATCTTGCAAAGATATATCCAAACGTGCCAGTGTATTTCTACGCAATAAGCTATGGCGGATATCGTGCAATGGTATCAGTTGCAAGGAACAACTATTCAAACCTTAAAGGCATAATCTTAGTCAACCCAGCATTAAAAATGTTGAATGTTTTAGAGTTTCTTAAAGATTTTGACTACAAATCTCTTTCGCCTGACTCTGTAGTGCCGATGAAAACTAGTCAAAATAAATACTTATCTAAAAAGTTTTTAGATGACTTGTATAATAACGATGTCTTTAAATTGCCCTATAAAATGAATATTCCAATCAAACTCGTAATTGGCACAAACGATGACTTGATTCCAAGACAAGACTTAACAGACTTTGCCAAAATGATAAATTGCGAGTGCATATTCCTTGACGACGGCCATTGCATAGAAAAGGATGACAGTTGGCAAGAAATCATTAAACTAATAAAGGAGTTGTGATGAAAAACATAATCATTGGAGGAACGGTGAGGGCAGGCAAGAGTACTCTTGCCAACCAAATAAGGAAGGAACTGGGTTATTCGCTGTGTGAGAGTGACACGATTGTCAACGCATTCGATGTCGTATTTCCCGAACTAGGCATAAGGCACAAAGATATTGACCTTGCACGACAAAAATATAAGCCATTTTTGTTTGAAGTTCTCAACGGCTTTTGTAGAGATTTAAAATATAATGGCAATGTCACAATTTTTCCAGGTGCACAATTTTTGCCCGAGCAGATTGCGGACTATCCTAAGAAAGACCGTTACATAGTGATTTTCTTAGGAATGAGTGATACGACGCCTGCCGAACTTTTGCACAAGATTAGGCAAATGGACACGGAAAACGACTGGACACATAAGCGAACGGACGAGCAACTATTAAATAATTGCACACAGATTGTTAACGAGAGCGTCAAACTCAAGGAAGATTGCCAAAAATACGGCTTTTACTATTTCGACACGTCCTCAGACCGCACCGAAACGCTAAATAAAATAGTTGGCATTGTACGAAAGGAAAATAAACAATAGAAATTATTTCTACAAGCAAAATGAATTAAAAAAAGCAGAGCGTAACAACTCTGCTTTTTTATTATGTCCTTGTATTTTCTCTTGCCTTTTCAGCAACATACTGTTCCAAACTATAGCTTGGGTCTGTCGCCATAATTTTGGCAATTTCCAGCGCATTTTCTTTGCCCACATAACGCAAATGCCACGGCTCAGGTCTTTTCACGCCAGTTGACTCGGCGTTCTGACGAGTGTAACGCACAATAAAGCCGAAATGTGCAGCCACTTTTCCAATAAACTCGAAGTTCGCATTCAAGTGTTTTTTGTTGTAAACTTTAGCCAAATATTTCGTCAATGGGTTTTTACCATAACGGCGTGGACTGACGTCAATGGCTAGTCCGGTGTGATGCTCGCTGTAGCCGGGGCGTGCAACCGTATCCAGCACTTTTTGTTTTGCAAGAGCAACAGCTTCGTCGTGTGAATGTGTTTTCTCAAAATCTTTAAGATATATTTCAAACATTTCTTTCTGTGTTAATTTCTGTGCCTCGACAGTTCTGCCTGCTGAGTTAAGACTGCAAGGAATATTTTTTTCTTTTAAAAACTTTTTAAGTGCTAAATATGCTTCGTATGTCTCTTTCTCAATAAATGGCGTTTCGCCTTGGTCGGGGTAGTTGACAGTGATGTCCTTGACATACTCAAACTCTGAGTAATCACTTGGGTCAAACTTATTTTCACTGTTCACAATTTGCAAATACTTGTCCATATCGCACTCCTAATTTACATATATTTTACCACATAATCCCGCTAAATGCAATGGTTTTCACAAAACTCGTGCTCGCCAAAAAAAATAGTCTAACCGACGAATAATATGACAGACCAATAGATGTATTAATATCATCTTTTTGACGGCGGATAGGCAATTTATCGCACGCATTCGACTAGATAAGCATAATATGAAGTATGGAATTAAAACAAAAATATAGGGTGAATGGTGGCAAAAAAGTGTTTGGTGAACTCACAGTTCCAGCCAGCAAAAATGCCATACTACCCATTTTGGCTGGCACGATTATATCGAAAGGTGTAACAACGCTTAAAAATTGTCCTTACATATCCGACATAGACAACATGCTTATACTTTTGGAAGAGGTGGGCGCAAGGGTGGAGCGTAACGAATGTGACATTGTCATTGACTCCACAAATGTTGAGTGCGGCAGCCTGAGCAAAGAAGTTTGTGCCAAATTTCGTTCGTCCATATTTATGCTAGGCGCAATGATGTCAAGGTGTCGTTTTGCAAAAGTATATTTGCCAGGTGGTTGTGCAATAGGGAGTCGTGGCATAGATATGCACCTTGATGCTTTGCGACAAATGGGGGTTGTTGTGCGTGAAGAAGAGGACTTTGTGTTTTGCGACGGCACAAATATGCACTCAGCTGACATTTATCTCAAATTCGCCAGCGTTGGTGCGACGGAAAATATTATGATGGCAAGTGTGCTCACTAGGGGAACAACCACCATAACTAATGCTGCCTGTGAGCCAGAAATAGTTGACCTTGCCAATTTTTTGAATTGTTGTGGGGCACGAATTGTAGGTGCAGGAACTAGCTTTATATCTATAACTGGTGTAAGAAAACTGCACGCAACACAATATGAGCCAATCCCTGACCGAATTGTAGCGGGAAGCTATTTAGCATTTTGTGCCATAAACAATGGCAAAATACGTTTAGACAACGCCATTGCAAATGACTTGGCTGAGCCTATTCACGTGCTGAAACAAATGGGTTGCGAAGTCCTGACTTCATCCAATGCCATTAAATTGCAAGCTCCAACACGGCTAAAGGCAGTAAATCGCATTCGCACCAACCCTTATCCAGACTTTCCGACCGATTTGCAGTCTATTTTTATGAGTTTACTGGCGCTTAGTGACGGCAAAAGCATGATAGAAGAGAATGTTTTTGAGAATAGGTTTCATAACGCTAGCGAAATAAATAAACTGGGTGGCAAAGTAGAGATTGTGGGCTCAAATGCCTATATTCACGGCGTCGGCAAACTCAATGCTGGCTCGCTCGAGGGCAAGGATTTGCGAGGAACTATGGGGCTTTTAGTTTTAGCGAGTGCCATAAATGGTGTGTCTACAATAAGTGGCGTACAATATGTAGAGCGTGGCTATGAAGATTTAGAGAGCAATTTGTCTAAAATAGGCATAGATATAGTGCGTGTGAGATAACTAAATACACAACTTTTAGTAATTCGCAAAAAGGTGGTCAAAAATGTTTGACTGCTTTTTTAAAATATACTATACTTTAAATGTATAATTTGAGAAACAGTAGGAGATTGTTGTGTCTAGCAAATTGGATTTTACTATCGATGTGGGGTCTAGCAAACTTAGACTTGCCATCACTCAAAAGACTAACAAATTCAATAAAGTGCTTTCTCTCATTGAGAAGGAGTATGACGGATTTTCCGACTCAGAGTTTTTCAATCCACTCAGTGTCAAGCTGATTGTTGCCGATCTCATCACCGAAGCGGTGAAGCGTACAGGCTCAAAGATTGACAATGTCTACGTTGGCGTGCCTAGTGAATTTTGTTTCTGTGTGTGCAAACGTATCAGCAGCACTTTCACCAAGGCAAAGAAGATTTCACAAGGTTTCGTCGATTCATTCCTTGCTCGTGGCGGCGACCTAAACAGTGAAAAATTTACGCTCATTAACTATAGCCCAATGAAATTTACACTCGACGGTGATATTGACGTAGTCAAGCCCGTTGGTCATAAAACAGTCAATATCAGTGCCGACTGCTCATACATACTTGCCAAGAGAGATTTCATAGTGCTATTTGACGAAGCGTTGCATTCGGCAGGCGTGGAGTCGATTACATATCTGTCTACAGCATTGGCTCAGAGCCAGTTGCTTAATGGCGAGCCACAACTAGAGTCCACAATCATTGTTGACGTGGGGCACATCACCACTAGTGTTAGCATTAGCAAGGGCGAAGGCTTGGTGCTTTTGAGTTCGTTTTCACTAGGTGGCGGACATATAAGTGCTGACCTTATGCAGCTGCTCAAACTTAGTTACGCCGATGCCGACCTTATTAAACGCAAAGCCATCTTGACCATTCAGCCAGAACGAAACGAGCGTTATGAGATTAAAAACGACGAGCAGAACATTACTGCACTCATTCAAATCACCAATGACATCATTTGTTCCCGCATTGAGAACATTGGGCAGCTTATTAACAATCTTTTGAAGATTGACCCAGCATACAGCCAGTTGCCAGTTTATCTCACAGGCGAGGGACTGAACAATATCAAGGGTGCAAGGCAGGTCTTGGCAAAGACGATTAATCACAAAGTCATTCCTTTCGGCGTGGAAAACAACGAACGCCTTTCAAAATATCAAACAAGTGTAGAAGGGCTTATCAAGTTGGTTACCAAACTGAAATAGGAATTGAAAAAAACGAAATTGAAATAGGAGAAAACTATGGAAAATAATATTTGTAACATCAAAGTCATTGGCGTAGGTGGCGGTGGCAATAATGCTGTAGAGCGTATGATCAACGCAGGCATTACTAGTGCTAGTTTTGTCGCAGTCAACACAGACAAACAAGCCTTGCTTATGAGCAGCGCACAAGAGTTGATTCAAATAGGCATCGATTGTACAAAAGGTCTTGGCGCAGGCTCCGACCCAACAAAAGGCGAGAATGCGGCCATTGAGAGCAAGGAAGAAATCAAGAAAGTGCTTGAAGGTTGCAACCTTGTGTTCATTACCGCTGGTATGGGCGGTGGCACAGGCACGGGCGCTGCACCAGTCGTTGCACAGCTTGCCAAAGAAATGGGCATTTTGACTGTGGCAGTTGTAACCAAACCATTCAGTTTTGAAGGTCCAAAGAGAATGGCTAACGCTGAACTCGGCATCAGCAATTTGAAGAAATATGTTGACTCAATCGTCATCATTCCAAACGATAAACTCAACCACATTTTGAAGAAAGGCACATCTGTCGTTGAGGCATTCCGCCTTGCAGATGATGTATTGCGTCAAGGTATTCAAGGCGTTGCTGACGTGATCGTTACTCCATCACTCATCAACCTTGACTTTGCTGACGTCAAGACCATTATGGAAGGCAAGGGTCTTGCACACATGGGCATTGGTCGTGGCAAGGGCGAGAACCGCACAATCGAGGCAGTTCGTCAGGCTGTTACTAGCCAGTTGCTCGAAACCAGCATAGAGGGTGCAAGTGGCATTTTGCTCAATATCAAAGGCGGCGAAGACTTGGCATTGGATGAGGTCGTTGACGCTGTCGGACTTGTTCGTGACGTGGCTAGCCCAGACGTAAACTTGATTTACGGCACATCAATCGACAAGAATATGAACAACGAAGTGGAGATTACTGTCATTGCCACTGGCTTTGAGAAGAATAAACCACAGCCAACTGTTGCCGATGCTCCAAGCTTTGCAGAGCATGGCAAAGAGTTTGTTGCATTCAACCAACCAGCTGCTAACCCAACAGCCAAACCAGTGAACAAACTTGAACCAGAAGTAAAAGTGGAAGACATTAAACCTCAACCACAAGCAGAAAAGCCAAAGGAAGAAATCAACCACATTAAAGTTGATAATAGCGATTTGCCACCTTTCTTGCGTAAACTTAAAGGCAATTAATAACAAAAGAACTCGTTTGAGTTCTTTTTTTTGTTCAAATCGGTTGCATACGTTATTCAAAAGCGTATAATATAGGTAAGCAAAGTAAGAAAAGTAAGACAACAATTAAATTTTATAACACAATATGACTATAAAAGGAGTCAATATGGAACAAGGAAAGTTTATTTGGACGACAAAGGTCAGTAACAAAGGGCAAATCGTCATTCCGAAACAAGCACGTGACGAGTTTGATATCAAAGAAGGTGACACGCTCATAATGTTTGGTGACAAAGAAAAAGGCATTGCCATTGCCAAATATGACGATTATTTAAAGTTTGCGGAAGCGATTTTCAATGCAAATAAGGGAGATAATCAATGATTAAGATTGATAATTTAACCAAAAAATATGGCAAATTAACCGCCGTTGATGGTGTAACGCTAGATATTGCGGATAATGAATGTTTCGCTTTGCTTGGGCTGAATGGAGCAGGCAAGACCACACTCATAAATGTGCTTACTACACAGACTCCAGCTACCAGTGGAACAGCGGAGATTGACGGCTATTCAATAACCAAGGACAAGTTGATGGTGAGAGAAGTTGTCAATATCTCACCACAGGAAAGTGCTGTGGCAAAGAACCTAACCGTGCGAGAAAACTTAGAGCTGATTGCAAGTCTTTACAACGTGTCCGACCCTAGCACGAAAATAGATAAGATCATAGACGAGTTTGGTCTGCGTGAAAAGGAAAATGTAGTTTGCAAAAAACTAAGTGGCGGACAGATGCGAAGATTGAGCATTGCGCTTGCCATTATCACCGAGCCCAAAGTGCTGTTTTTGGACGAACCGACGCTTGCATTGGACGTCAAAGCTCGTAAGAATTTGTGGGATATTGTGGAGCGACTGAAGAAACAAATGACAATTATTCTCACTACTCATTATCTTGAAGAAGCCGATCAACTGGCAGACCGTGTTGGCATAATCAGTCGTGGCAAGATTAGGGCAGTGGGCAGTGTGTCGGACATTTTGCAGCGTACAGGCTATGATAGTCTAGAACAAGCATTTATCTCTATGACCGAGGAGGATTAATGAAAAGTACTTTTAACCTAACCAAGAGAAATTTCAAAGAAATTTTGCGTGAGCCACTTAGCATAGTCTTTTGTCTGATTTTTCCAGTGTTTATGCTTGTGTTAATGTCACTCATTTTTGCCAATATGTCAGTCATTCCACCTAATTTTAGCATTAAAAACTATGCATGCGGAATTTGTATTTTTGGCTATACATTCATTGGAATGTTCGTCGCTTTGCAGATTTCTTCGGACAAAAACACTTCATTTATCAAGCGTATCAACATTGCTCCGATCAGCAAGTTTTCGTATTTTGCAAGCTTCGTGTTCAGTGCACTTCCGCTTGCCATTCTGCAAACTATTATATTCTTTGCCGTAGCACTATTGTTTGGTTATCCATTTAACATAAACTTATTGCTCGCAATCGTCTATCTCATTCCTTCCGCACTAATGTATATAACGCTCGGCATTTTGGTCGGCGTAATCTGTAATAACGAAAAACAGACCGGCCCAATATCTTCCATATTCATCTCACTTGCAGGCATTTTCGGCGGAGTGTTCATGCCAGTTAGCACATTTACAGGCGGATTTGCCCAATTCGTCAACGCACTGCCATTTTCTCACTCTGTGGCAATCGCTAGTGAACTGCACACTGTGGGCGCAAGTGCAATATATCCACACATTCTGTATGTGGTCGGCTACACAATCTTATTTGTCGCCTTGACAATACTCATTAACCAAATTAAATCAAAAAAATAAGGCTTTTCACAAGTCTTATTTTTTGTAGTATTCATCAAACAAATCGTTCGGCGTGCATTCCAAAATGTCGCATATAGTCTTCAAATTATCAAACTTTATTGCGGACGTTTTGTTGTTTACAATGTTGTTGAAATTTTGATAACTCAACCCCAGTTGATTGTATAGCCAATACTTCGTTTTGCCGTTTTCCTTTAATATGTCCAGAATTCGTAGTTTCATTTTATATAATCTCCACGATATATTATGTACACATTTTATATTTAAATTTAGTTGACATTATAGATTTACACATTATATAATGTGCACGTAATATATAATTGCAATAATGTAATCAAAAATTTAAATTAACGGAAGAAGATATGAAAAGAGTGATTAATAAGTCTGCGATAATATTGGGAATTTTGGTCTTTGCGATCAGCCTTTGTTTTGGTTTAACGATGGCATGGTTCACCTCCAGCGCAAGTGCGAGTGGCACAATCACCACGGGGCATTTAAGGATAACTGAACTGCAAGACAGTGATAATCAGACGTTTAGTTGGACGAGCGACAATGTCGTGCCAGGTACACAGATTGCAAGCGGCACGTACAAAGCATTGATTGACACGAACATAAATTATTTTGTACGCCTTTTGTTTCGTGCAACAGTTGTGCCATCGGGAAACTCTCACGTCACGGGTTGCAAAGACATTTTCACCAATGACACGGACATTTTGAGCATAAGTATTGGCGGTGACAAATATCAGAAGTCTAGCATAGACACGTCGGACGGCTATTCAGCGTATTATAAGCTTGCTCCGTCACCATCATCAAACACGGCAGAAACGTTTGACCTAGACATTAAGGTCGGCGAGAGCGTGGGCGATGGGGGTTGCACTTATTATATGGGTGCAGCAATCCAACTAAGTATGGTGGTCGAAGTTGTGCAAGCGAATTATTGGGCAGGTAGTGAAGTGGCAACCGCCTTTACAGATGCGGAAACAATGCACGCTACTTGGGAAGGCAATTTTGACGGCGTGCGTTACAATCTAGAGATGCCAATAAACCAAGTCGCCACCAACAATTCTTGGGCGGACGGAGATATGAATGTGGGCACGTTTGACGACGAAGTGGTCACGATTAGCACTAATGCACCAGCAATATACAAGAGCGGTAGCACAACTAGGAGTATGCGAGCGCAAACACTACGTACAACCTATGAAACAGACGAGAATAAGTTTAACATTACTTTCACGCAAAGACAAGTTGGCAGTTTGGATATAAATCTCAATGACGACAAGCCATTCTTAACGCAAGATGAATGTGTATTCGATAAAGGCGTTTCCATAACCAAGCCAGTAATTCTTAAAAATGTAGGCACGCTCCCACTAAAATATAGGTTGTCGCTTTCGGACGTTGCACTCCCATTTATGACGGCAAGCATTGCGGATGGCGATGCAGTGACGACCGGTAGCTTGGACGAAATAACTGTTGAAGGCATACTTGCGAAGGACGAGAGTAAGACGCTGTATGTGACCATTACAATGACGGACACCGCCACCGGATTGGACATAGGCTTGGTGGAATTCACAACGACAGTACATGCAATACAAAACAACTATGTGAACGACGAATTTAATACGGCGAGTGTAAACGACGAGCCCGTTTTGATGTGGTTTAATGATACTGCATCGATAACCAACTCAATGATTGTGAATATGTACAGCGAAAACTCACCGGCTTGGTGCTTGCTGGGTGGTGCGAATGATAGCACAGCAACAACGTCAACTGTCACGATGTCAGTGCCACAAGGTTATAAAATCACAAATGTCAAAATCACTTATTCTTCACTTGGAAAAAGCGTAATCAAGGACTCCACGTACAACGCAATCTTTTCTGGACAGAGTTATCGCTATGGCAAAAGCGAAGTTCAGTTCACGATACATAGTTCGCTGGACGGCGGTAATTACGGTCAAGTATATATCAAGTCAATTCAAGTGGAGTACATAAAGACCGCATAAAAAACACGGCAAACATGCCGTGTTTTTTTAATATCTGATTGAATAAATTTGAAAAAAAAGAAAATTTTCAAAAAAGTATTGCAATTTCATTTTTGTGTGCTAATATAAAAATATATTTTAGGAGAATTTTAAACATAATGATAAGAAATTTGCCAGTCCTCAATAATGGTTATGCGTCTACACAAGATTTTAGACTATTATTTTGCATTGGTAATTTTAGTTTAGTTTTATCTTAAATATGTTTTGAAATTAAAGAAGTTTAAGGTTAAGAAAAGAAATTAAAGGTATCAATGCTAGGACTTGGTACCTTTTTTATTATTATTTAGCAATTTACTTAAAATATTATTAAAATCTAAATAAATATGTTATAATGCCATTGAGATATATATGGAAGTTAAAAATATAATTCCGGAGACTTAATGGGCAGAAGAATTATAAGGAGGAAATTATGATTACAGATGCATTTGACAACAAATCACAAGCTGTGATAAATCCCATAAACAAAGAAAATCGTATTAAGTGTAATGTCGTTATTGCTACATTTTCAAATGAAATTGAAAACTATGTTATAAATACATTTAATGCAGAAAAAGTCAATGAATTTACTTGTTGTAATGGTAAATTTCCTATTTATGCTTTTGAATACAATAAGAAAAAGTATGGATTTTACAAAACATTACTCGGAGCCCCTGCGTCAGTTGGAATGCTTGAAGATGCCGCAACAATGTTTGATTGTGACAAATTCGTAGTATTCGGTTCTGCGGGAACTCTTGATAAAAGTTGTCATGGAAAAGTTATAGTTCCATCTTATGCTTATCGTGATGAAGGCACTTCATATCATTATGCACAAGCAGATGATTATATTAAAATTGAAAATGCAGAAAAAGTTGCACAGTTTATGAAAAAATATGATATTCCTTTTGCAAAAGGGAAATGCTGGACAACTGACGCTTTTTATCGAGAAACAAAAAACAATTTAGAGAAAAGGAAAAAAGATGGTTGTATTGCAGTTGATATGGAATGTTCAGCAATGCAAGCATGTGCAATATTTAGAAAATTAGACTTATATTATTTCTTTTTAAGTGGAGATTTGTTGGATTCTCCAGAATGGGACGATAAAGGACTACACGACGCAAATCACCGCTTTCAAAACTTTGATATTGCACTGCATCTAGCAGAAGAAATTTAAGGAGGAAATATGAGATTGATACTAAACGGCGGTGGCAGTGATGAACAGGTCAAAGAAAGCTACGAATTATTTGCTCGTGAATTAAACGGTGGCAAGGTTCTGTATATTCCACTTGCTTGGCCTTATGGTAATATGGAAGAGTGTGTTAATTGGTTTCAAGGTCAAATGACGCCGTTTGGAATAACCGATATTGAACAAATATTAAATCCGAATGACGTAACAAAGGAAAAACTAGAAAATGTTAAAGGGGTGTTTATTGGTGGAGGAAATACTTATCAGTTATTGAAATGTTTAAAGGACACGCACGCTTTTGAAAACCTAAAAGGCTACATTAAAAACAATGGCTTGGCTATGGGGTCAAGCGCCGGCGCTTTAATATTTGGTGAATGTATTGACTCTTGTCTAAAAGATGAACTTGTTATTAAATCTTGTAACGACGAAAACAAAGTAGGACTTAAAGATACCAAAGGATTTAATTGTATAAATGGGTATAGCATTTTGCCACATTATAAGAAGCTTCCAGAACAATATGGAGATACACAAAAAAGAGTTGATAAACTATTAAAACAGGGCTATAAATTAGTTTGTCTGCCAGAAGAAACAAGTTTGTGGATAAACGGGAACCATATGCAAATTATTGGTCAGAAGCCTGCTGAAATAATTACAGAACGAGACAAAAAAACAATTTACACAAATGAAGAATTTTTATGTAAATAAGGATTAGAATCATGAAAGAAATAAAATTAAAAAATGGGGAGATTTTAACTATAACATCCACTACACTAGATGATGCGCAAGAACTTGCAGATTATGCTAACACTATTCGCTTTGAAAGCAAATTTATAACGATGGGTGAAGAAGACGGGCTTTCAACAAAAACTAGTCAGGAGAAATGGGTGCAAAGCACACTAAATAATAATAAAAGTTTTATCTTTTCAGCGAAGATAAATGGTAAACTTGTTGGTAGTGGTAATTTGGGCCCCAAATCAAACAAAGCAAGACTTATCCATAGATGCGATATGGGAGTTAGTGTATTAAAAGAGTATTGGGGTTTAGGTATTGCTAGTGAAATAATGAAAGTTATTATTGAAAAAGCAAAAGAAATAGGCTTTGAACAAATAGAACTTCAAGTTGCCAGCGAAAATGCACCTGCTAGGCATTTGTATAAAAAATTTGGCTTTTATGAAACTGGCTATATCAACCATGGCATGAAATATGCAGATGGAACATATGCAAAGCTAATTTTAATGCAAAAAGATTTAAAATAAAGGAAAACACAATGAAAATTAAGATTGATGCAAAAGAACTAATTAAAGAACAAAAGAAAACACAAAAAAGATGTGTTGAGTTGATTGGCAGGGGAAAGTTTAGCATTGCGAACCTAGAAAAAATAGTCGAGGGACTTAAACATTTGAACGAATCTTTGACTCAAAACTGCTTATCTACCACATTAGTACTAACAAAAACATGTGGTGGCAGCACTGCCAATTTGGAACTGCCTACAACAACTCAGGGCAAGTTGTATGAGGATAATCAGTATCTCATACTTGCGTTGACCCAGCAAATAGACATTGCAAAAGCCAATAATTTAGAATATGTAACCGATTTTAGTTTTACAACGGAGCAAATTTTAAATTATGGTCAACAAAAAAATATTATTAGGTAGAATTACATATTAAAAAGGAGTAAATTATGGAAGAATTGGAACTAATATTGCCAACTAAAGAATTCAAGGCTCAAATTGAGAAATACAAACAAGACATGTTGAATGCAAATTCTGGCATGGATGGTTGTGGCACTCTGAGAAATGATGACTTTGAAACATGGCTAGCAAAATGCAACGATTGGAGACGAGGTAAAAACTTGCCAGAGGGCTTTGTTTCTTCGACACAATATATTTGCGTGAGAAAGTCCGATAAAAAACTGATTGGAATGCTTCAAATAAGACATAAACTGAACGATTTTTTGTTAAATTTTGGTGGACATATTGGCTACAGCATTGCTGTTGATGAAAGAAAAAAAGGTTATGGAAAGAGATTGCTCGCTTTGGGGCTGGAGAAGTGTAAAGAGCTCGGAATTGAAAAAGTGTTGGTGACCTGTAAAGACACAAATGTAGCGTCGAGAAAGTGTATTTTGGCTAACGGCGGTCAGTATGAAGATACTAGAACAATTAAACAAGAAAACATAAACTTGGAAAGATACTGGATTGATAATACACTCGAAAAATAGGCGAGAATGCATTACTTGCTAGACAACTGTGTTTGTAATCTAGTAAAAAGAATTTAAACTATTTTAAAATACATATTGAAAATGTAAGAAATATGTGTTATATTAAATTTAATAGGGGAGGAAAATTATGCGTAATGAGAAAGCATCACGTAGAGAAATAATTGCATATACAAAATCTGTTTTGAAGGACAATGCTGATATAATAAACAAAGAATACAGCATTGTAATTCCAAAAAATATTATGAATATGGATAACGGAAATTTTTCGGTTTTTGTAGAGCACTTACTAACTATGATGACAAAAGAAGGCTGGGTTGCTCCAGAAATTGGAATCGTCGTTACACAATTAGAAGCATGCAATAGAATTTATCGTGATTACAATCGTAATTGGAAAAATTACATAAGATAATTTAATTTGTAAAAAAAGACTTTTAATCAAAAGTCTTTTTTTGTTGTTTACAAAGTTTAATACAAAGCTTTTTTATTAGTATATGGCGAGGTAGTTTCTTCACCAACAGTACCATTATCATTTTTGTAATATTTTTCGCACTTATTACAATATAAAGTTTTGCCACTAGGCATTAGAAACGAAAGTGGTTCGTTACAATTAGGACATTTTAGTAAATTTCTCTTTTTTGTTGCATTTCTTTCTGTCTTTTTTTGATTATTATTTAATTTATTCATAATTATATCTCCTATATTTAGCCATCTATAGAGACGTAAGATAGTTCTAGTCCATATAACTCAATAGTAATTGTATGTTCATCTAATTTATTATCCAAATAAATCAACTCCCCATTATTAACCTTGCTGACATAAATAGTTGGTTCTCCTATTTTCTCAACAATTTCATCTTTTGTGTAGGTTTTAACATACCATTCATCTTTTTTAAATTTTTCCAACAAATGATTTATTACTTTATCTTTGTTTTTAAAATAGTATTCTACTATATCATCAGCATAATTAATAAGTTCTTCTTTGGCTTCTTTAGCTGTAATGACAACTTTTAAACCCTTATGCTTATATTCAAATCCGTTTTTTGTTTTATGAATAGAATCATCATATAGTTTTTTTAATTTACTTTCACTTTTGCTAGACTTTATTGTTTGTTTACTACTATTATTTTTCATTTTCTTTCCCTCCCGTCCTAAATAGTATTTTTATAATTATTTTTGTCATTTTTAGCAAATCGTATTATTCTTTTTTTATAAATAACCTCATTTTTATTCAATCATATCAATAAGGGGATTCTGAATTTACTTACTTTTTGTCTTATATTTCTGGTGACAGCGAATGCTGGCGGGGACCCGAATACAAGGTGAAAGTCCTGCTACGAGGGTTTAAACTTTACTGGTGCGGATAACAGGACTTGTCTATGCGACGCAAGTCGTATATTTCGGGTGACAGCGAATGCTGGCGGGGTCCCGAATACAATGTGAAAGTCCTGATACGAAAGGTTATATTTTAACTGGTGCGGATAACAGGACTTGAACCTGCATGGGATTGCTCCCACTAGTACCTGAAACTAGCGCGTCTGCCATTTCGCCATATCCGCATACAGGTATAATATAACTCACTCCGCATGCTTTGTCAAATAATTTTGCTTTGGCAAGCGTTGATTTGCATCAAATTTTGCCGAAAAAGTAATTTTGACCTTGTAAAATCGTTGACAAGGCAGTGTTTTTGTATATAATAACTATAGAACAAATGTTCGACAATAAAAAATGAAAACCATATTGCATTGTGATTTGAACAATTTTTTTGCATCGGTTGAATGCGTCATGCACCCTGAGTATGTTGGCAAGCCTGTTGCTGTGGCAGGTAATCCGGAGGAGAGAAAGGGTGTTGTTTTGGCGAAGAACTATCTAGCGAAAGGCATGGGTGTGACCACTGGCATGACGATTGCAGAAGCACAAGCCAAATGTCCGGACATCATCGTCACACGAGTGCATTTTGATTTATACAACTACTATAGCGAGCGAGTGCGAGAGATTTATCTCAGATACACCAATTTAGTTGAGCCGTTTTCCATTGACGAGTGTTGGCTTGACGTCACCGAAAGCCTGAAAATATTCGGCTCTGGTGAGAAAATTGCCGACCGCATCCGTGCCGAAGTTAAGGAAGAAACTGGCTTGACAATTTCGGTGGGCGTGTCATTTTCAAAGACGCTTGCCAAACTCGGCAGTGATATGAAGAAACCGGACGCTACCACCGTTCTAACGCCAGAGAATTACAAATCCAAGATTTATTCTTTGCCGGTGGGCGATGTCGTTGGCATTGGACGTAAAATACGTGACAAAATGAACAAACTCGGCATATTTACACTAGGCGATTTGGCGAAATATGACGACCGAGTGCTTAAAAGGTATTTCGGCAAGGTGGGCACCGACCTTTTTGATGTGGTGAACGGGTGGGAGAACACTCCTGTCCTTGATTATGACAGATTCCCGCCACCCAAAAGCGTGGGTAATAGCACCACCTTTTATCGTGACATCGTTCGTGACAACGAAGTTCGAGCAGGTTTTGGCGTGCTAGCCGAAAGTGTGGCTAGCCGAATGCATGCACAGAAGATTTTTGGTGCGAACCTATTGCACGTCACAGTCAAGGATTCCGACCTGCATTTCTGGGGCAAGACTATAAGGTTGAATGAGCCGACCGCCGACAGCACCAAGATTGCCAACACTGCAATGGAGGTGTACAAGACATATTACAAGGGCATTCCTAGCATACGCCTTTTGGGCATTTCGATGAGCGATTTTGAAAAAGACAGCCACCAGATAGGCATGTCCGAACTGCTCAGTCGCACCAGCGTGGACGACACCATCGACCGCTTGCGTGCCAAGTACGGCACCGAAGTGATTGCCAAGGCCAACAACTATGTAGATAAACGCCTTGTGCAGTCGCTGGGCAAGGTTTCGCCAAAGAAGAAATAGAAAACATTTGACAATTTTGCCCTAGATATATTAAAATCTAATCTCGTGGAGGTAATATGATTTCCATTAAAAATATAGTCAAAGATTACCAAGCGGGCGACAACGTCGTTCACGCACTCAAAGACATAAATATTAATTTCCGCAAGAGCGAGTTTGTGTCCATTCTAGGACCAAGTGGCTGTGGCAAGACTACCTTGCTCAACATCATCGGCGGACTGGACAAATACACGTCAGGCGACATCGTGGTCAACGGACGCTCGACCAAAGAGTTCAAAGACAAAGATTGGGACGCCTATCGTAGCCAATACATAGGCTTTGTTTTCCAGTCATACAACCTTATTCCACACTTAAACGTGCTTGAAAATGTGGAATTGGCTCTCACAATAGCTGGCGTGAGTCAGAAAGAACGTCGTCAAAAAGCCACTCATGCTTTAGAAAGGGTGGGGCTCAAAGAACAGCTCAAAAAACGCCCTAATCAGCTGTCCGGCGGACAAATGCAGCGTGTTGCCATTGCCCGTGCCATTGTCAACGAACCACAGGTTATTTTGGCAGATGAGCCAACCGGTGCACTCGATAGTGAAACCAGCATTCAAGTGATGGACATTTTGAAAGAGATAAGCAAAACCTGTCTTGTCATAATGGTCACACATAACGACGCTCTCGCAGACAAATATTCAACTAGAATTATAAAGTTGTTGGATGGCAAACTAATTAATGATAGCAAGCCTTACACTCCAACCGACACAGAAGCCAAGACGGACAACAAGAAAATAAAGAGTTCAATGAGTATATTCACAGCCTTTAGTTTGTCGTTCAAGAACCTGTGGAGCAAGAAACTCAAAACCTTTATAACAGCATTTGCAGGGAGCATTGGGATAATCGGCATAGCGCTAGTTTTATCGGTCAGCACAGGGCTAAACCACTACATTACATCGATGCAGCAAGAAACGCTCAGTTCGTATCCGATCAGCGTGTCAATGGTGTCAATCAACTACGATGCGTTTTCCAGCGTTATGACTGGCGGGACGATGCAAGAGCGTCAAGACTATCCAGATGACTATAAGTTGAACATATATTCAACATCAAACATTATTCTCACAATGGGTTTGGGCAAGTTCAATTACATCGGCAAA
This sequence comes from uncultured Clostridia bacterium, assembly GCA_934747805.1. Taxonomy (GTDB): domain Bacteria; phylum Bacillota; class Clostridia; order Christensenellales; family UBA1242; genus HGM11372. The sequence goes on from CAKVHC010000008.1 coordinate 29,495, forward strand.
GAGTTCACCGACTATGTTAACGACTATTGTGAAAAGGAAATGGGCAAGGAAAACGGAGCAGTCAGCCTAATCAAATACGACTACGCCACCGACCTAAAGCTTGTCACCAAAGTGGGCGACAACATTGTCAAACCTAAAACAAAGACAATTCTCAGCAGTATGTCAGGCAGTTCAGACAGCTTATTCTCTGTGGGCATTGCCAACAAGGACATAATTCTCGAAAACTATGACGTTTTGGGCAACGGCCATTATCCAGAGAACAAAAACGAACTTGCGCTCGTCGTCAACAAATATAACAGCATGAGCGAGCAAGACTTTGTGGACATGGGACTAGGTAGCAAAGCCACAATGGGCGAGACATACGAACCAATCGACCTTAACACAATCGTTGGACAGAAAACCTATCAACTAATCTATAATGATGACTATTATCTCGAGGACACCGAAGGCAATTTTAGTGAGCAGACCGATTTGACAGCACTGTACAATGCATCAAACACAACTGAGCAGACACTCACAATCAGTTGCGTACTCCGTCAGAAACAAGACTCGAAAATGACAATCCTAAACGAAGGCATTATGTATTTGCCAGAGTTGGCGGAAAGCTATAAAATCAACTGTCAAGCGTCAAATGTTGTGGCAAAGACCACTGACACACTCAAAATACCGTTCTCTGTCAATGTCAGCGAACTCAATCAATATTTGAATGCAGGGGATATGTATACCTTTGAGGCAGGCACACCAATCGCTACCGTAAAACAATATGTTCTGGAAAATTTCAAAATGACCCTCACAGACGAACAGGTGCGTGACCTGGTGCTGCAATCAGTGGGTGCAAGCGACGTGCCAACCGGCTTACACATTTATCCGAGCAGTTTCGACGGCAAAAAAGACATAATTAAAATGATAGACCGTTGGAATGACAGCCCAGCCGGTCAAAACATGAAAATAACCATAACCGACTCGACCGAATTTTTGACCAAGACGCTTGGTCAACTCATCGACATCGTTTCATATGTGCTCGTCGCATTCAGTGCCATTTCACTTGTGGTTAGTTCAATAATGATTGGCATAATCACTTACACCAGTGTAATAGAACGCACCAAAGAAATTGGCGTTTTGCGTAGTGTGGGTGCAAGGAAGAAAGATATCTCACGTGTATTCAACTGTGAAACATTTATTGTCGGCATATCTGCAGGCATACTTGGCGTGCTGATTGCGTGGATTCTCACTTTCCCAATCAGTGCAATTATCAAAAAAGTTGCTGGCGGAACAATCACCACATCAATGGCTATTCTCACTTGGCAAGCAAGCCTTGTGCTTGTGGCAATCAGCACATTACTCACACTTATAGCTGGCTTAATTCCAGCCCGCATTGCCGCCAAGAAAGACCCAGTCAAAGCTCTTCGCACAGAATAAAATGTAAATTATATATCACAAAAAACACCTTAAATTTTTGAGGTGTTTTTTTAAATATTACAATATTATTTAGAAATTTATCTAAATAAGTGTGCAAAATCTATTGACAAACATATAATTTAGTGATAGTATTTAGATGAAAATCGAAATAAGGAGGGCATTATGAAACAAATTTGGTCAGCATTGGCAGATGCAACTAGGCGAGAGATAATAGATTTACTCAAAGAGCGAGATATGACTGCAGGAGAGATAGTGGCGAAATTTGATCTAACCAATGCCACAATCAGTCATCATTTGGCAATATTAAAAGACGCTGGGCTGGTCACCACGACCAAGCAGGCACAGACAATCACATATTCGCTAAATATGACGGTGTTTCAGCAGTTTATAGGTAGTTTGGCAAAATGGTTTAGTAAAGGAGATAAAGATGAAAAATAAATATCAATATATTATTCTTTCTGCCACAATTCTAAACTTTGTGGCGATGTTGGTGGCATTTATAGTACTGCCAAATTCTGTTCCAGTACATTTCAACCTAAAAGGCGAAGTAGATAGAATGGGGAGCCCTTGGCTAATGTTAGTCTTGGCAATTATACCTGTTTTGGTTGCACTGGGTTTTCTTATTGAAGCCATTGTGCGTGGTGAAAATTATAAGAATCGTAAAGTTTTAAATATAATAATGACGTGTATAACAACACTCTTTATATATATCTCATGGATAATGTTTGGTATTAGTGCATGCGGAGTAGGTCTTGGCGAAAAAGTACACTTTCCGTTCGAGATAGCAATCTGTGTGCCACTCGGCATTTTGTTTATGGTTATGGGCAATTACATGCCAGTGACTAAACGCAATTCCACTTTGGGTATCAAGACAAGAGCGACTTTGTCTAGCGAAAATGTTTGGAATAAAACTCACAGATTTGCGGGACCCGTTCAAGTGGTGTGCGGTTTGGCAATTATAATCAGCGCAATTATATCAACATTTGTCATCAATTGGCTCGTGTTCGTAGTTCTAGGCGTAAGCGTCCTAATGAGCGCAGTTGTGCCAATGGTTTACGCACGAATTTTGTACAACAAGGAGCAGAAACAATGAAAACTATTCTAATCACAGGTTCATCACGTGGCATAGGCGAGGCAATTGCACGTGTATTTGCAAAGAACGGTTGGAACATTGTATTAAATTTCAATAAAAGTGAGCAAAAGGCCACCGCACTCGCCAAAGAACTAGGCAAGCTCACCAATGTGTTGTGTGTCAAGGCAGATGTAGGGAACAATGACGAGCTGGAATACCTTTATCGATTGGCGATAGAGAAATTTGGCAAGATTGATGCGGTAGTCAATAATGCAGGCGTTACAATTGAAAAAATGCTGGTGGATATGACATACGACGAAATTAAGACAGTGGTGGACACCAACCTTGTGGGCACAATCAACTCGTGTAGGCTGGCATTGAGCCAATTTGACGGCGTAGGAGCAATCGTTAATATTTCTTCCTGTCAGGGCGAAATAGGAGCATCGTGTGAGTCTGTCTATGCCAGCACGAAAGCAGGCATAAGTTGCTTAAGTCGCTCGCTAATAGACGAATACGCCGACACCCATGTCCGAATAATCGATCTGCCACTCGGTTGGGTGGATACAGATATGACCGCACATTACACACAAGCGGAAAAACAAGAGTTTTTGAACGCAAACCCACAATTCAAGGCTCAAACAAAAGAAGAAGTGGCACAATCCGTTTTCGACTTAATCACAAAATAGTTCTAAACCCTGCCTGTCCCTAATATATTATGGTAAAAGGGGCGAGTTATGGAAAAGAAAATTTCACTTAAAAACTCTAATTTGCTAATATACACCAAAGCCATATTTCTTGGCATAATTGTTTCGTTAATTGGTTTGTTGGCATTTGCACTCGTTATGAAGTTTGTCATTTTGTCGGACAACTTTATAAGTGCAGTTAATCAAGGTATAAAAGCAGTCAGTCTGTTCGTGGCAATCAAATACATCAGCAAGTTCTACACAGATAAATTGATTGTTCGCAGTCTTGTGATTGGTCTGTTGTACGCAGTCTTTGCTTATCTAATCTTCTCAATATTGAATGGTAGTTTTGCGTTCAATATGGGCACACTGACCGACATCTTGTTTGCTGTCATCACTGCTTTTATATGCGGAATCATCATCAAGTTACTCTTTAACCGCAAGTAAAAAACGCCCACGTGGCGTTTTTTTATTGTTTAATTTGTAGTATAAGTGAAATTACGCAAAAGTCATCGCTAGACAACGCACTGCTAACGTTATATGGGGCAGTGAAACATGTTTTATCGATAAAAGGTGGGTAAAATCCCATTTTTTAATTTCAATTTTAGCCGTGTAAATGTGGCGATAGTTGTCAATCATAATTGTTGCTAGTTGTATTCGTTTTTGATTGACAATAATTGCCAAAAAAGATATAATAGGGCATATTTGGAGATAATTATGACTAAAAGGCGTGCTAAAAGACATTTTATATTATTAGCAATTGTGGTAGCCGTTATCGGCATACTCACTTTCGTTAGTTTCCCAATTCCATTTTCCATTGGGGGCGTGAATTACAAATTTGAATCGTTCATTTCGCAGATATCACTCGGACACGATTTGGGCGGCGGCGTAACTGCCATATTCTCGACCGAAGTCGACCAAGGCGACGACGACCTGCATGGTGAATATGTGGGCAATGCTTTGGCTGGGCTAGAGGACTTGCTCATCAACGAAGGATATTCAAATGTCGTAGTCACTCGTCAAAATGACACCGACATTCGCATTGAACTCGGCGGACTTGATGATGCTCGTGAACTCGAAAACTTGATTGGCGAGCCAGGACTTTTGCGTTTTGCCACCAGCACCACACCAGACGAAACAACTTTTATGACAGGCAAGAATGTCACTAAAGTCGAAGGTATGCAGGCATATACTTCGAGCGGTTATACTTGGGGCGTGCAAATCACTTTTGACAGTGAAGGCAAACAACTTTTCGCAGACAAGACTGCTAATTTGGCTGAAAATAGCGGATATCTATACATCTATCTAGGCAACACTCAGATTTCCAGCGCACAGATTAGCGAAGCCATCACAGGCGGTTCAACGTTCATCACCAGCCCTGACCTTACTAACAAAAAGTCGACTAACCAACTCGCATTCAAGATTAATCTTGGCACATATATGCTCAAGTTTAAGTGTGAAACTTGTGAGGTTGACACACCTATTCTAGGCACAAAAGCCACAACCAAGTTGCTTATTTCACTTGCAATCATTTTCGTGGCTGTAATGCTAGGCATGTGGCTAATGTTTGGTGATTTTGGCTTGCTCGCAGATTTAAGTTTAATCATCTACATTGTGCTCGACATTTTCATGTTGCAAGCAATTCCAGGACTTTTGCTCACTGGCACAGCACTCGTTGGAGTGATGCTCACATTCGCACTTGCCATTGGCATTAATGTGGCATATTTCAACCGCATCAAAGCCGAACTCAACAACGGCAAAACTTTCGCTGGTTCTATAAAACTTGCATGGAAAAAGATTGTTGCCAACACTCTTGACGTCAGTGCAATCGCAATGATTTTGGGCATTTTCTTGGCAATTTTTGGAACTCCTGCATTGCAACAATTCGCATTCACATTTATGCTCGGCATTGGTTTGGCATTGCTCACCAGTTTCTTGTACACACGCCGTCTAATGTCTTTGTATTTGCCTTTCAACTATGACAATCCAAAGCGTGCAAAAATGCCTGTAGTTACTAAACCAAGTGAGGTGGCAGATGAAAAATAATTTAAATACTAAAATTGACAATATCAAATTTGATTTCTGCAAAAAAGCCAAGTTTTTCTTGATAGGTGCAGCCGCTCTAATTTTAATCGGACTTATAGTTGTTGCATGCTGGGGCTTTAATCTTAGCTACGACATAACAGGCGGTTATGCAGTTCAAGTTAAATATGACGCATCGCAAACTGACAATTTTGACAAATTTATGTCCAACGTGGAAGAAATCGTTTGCAACAAAAAAGTTTCAATCGACACCACTCAGAAACTAGGCGAGAACAACGACCAATACGTTGTCATTAAATATCGTGCAAAATGCAAAGATGACGACATTGAAGCAAAAAATAATGATATTTATAACGCACTTGTTGAAGTCTATGGCAGCGAAAACGTGGAAAACGTGGCAAAGATCAGCTCGTCTTTCAGCAACAAAACAGTCCTTTTCACTAGCATTGGTCTAATTGTGGCTGCACTAGTTGTATTTATCTACATGGCCATTCGTTTCCATTTCTCAATGGGACTAGCCACAATATTCGCTTTCGCACTTGACATTTTGCTTATGTTAGCTCTTACCGCTATTTGCAGAATTGAGGTGAGTGGCAATTACACCACAATCATTGGCACAACAGCTGCAATGAGTTTGGTCTTCAATAGCGTGCTATTTGCATCTCTTCGTGCTGGCAGCCGCAAACAGTTTGATAAGTCCAACGACAACATTAACGCTAAAATCAGAAATTCTATCAAGTTTAATTTCATAATGGCTGTTGCATTGCTTATTATCATCTTCTTCACATTCTACGCAGTCAATCTCACAGCTGGCTTTGCAATTGCATTGATTTTAGCAATGATTGTAACGCTTTACACTTCAACATTTATCTCTGCTCCTTTGTGGCAGATGATTTATAGCGACAAACGTAGCGCAAAGATAACCGATAAAGAACAAACAGTTTAATCGAACAAAATTTTTGCCTTAACACTCTTAGGGCAAAATTTTTTTGGAGAAGGGTAGTTATGTTATTTAAGAAAAGTTTTAACGAGTTGCATTCCCCTGAGATTGCCACTCTTGCGAATAAATATGGCATTGACTCCAAGATTATGGAGTTGTTGTTTGCACGTGGAATCAACACTACGGACAAATTTAACCGTTATTTCGATCCAGAACTCAATGATCTTAACGATCCTAACTTATTTGAAGATATTGATGCAGTCAAAGAGTTGATTTTGCAGCATGTTAAGAAAAATAGCCGTATTCTCGTCTTCGGTGACTATGACGCTGACGGCATTTGTGCCACCACCATTATGCTCAAAGTCCTTGAAAGATTGGGTGCAAAACCAGACCATTTCTTACCTAATCGATATGACGACGGCTACGGTCTTACAATGGACACGGCCAAAAAGGTTGTGCAAGACTTCGCTCCAGAGCTCATCATCACAGTTGACTGTGGCATAGGCTCAGTGGAAGAAGTTGACTACATAAAATCACTAGGAATTGATATAATCGTAACCGACCACCACGAAACAGGGGATAAGTTGCCAGATTGTTTAATACTCAATGCCAAGGCAAGCAAGACCTATCCGTTCAAGCAGCTTTGCGGTGCAGGAGTGGCTCTCAAACTTGCCCAAGCATTCGGTCAAGACTTAGAAGAATTGTTGCCAGTGGCAATGATTGCCACCATTGCTGACATTGTAGACCTTTTGGACGAAAATAGAGTAATCGTGGTTCAGGGCTTGCGTCGTGCGAACAAACTGCCAATCGGCATAAAACTTTTGCTCCAGGCCAACGACATCCCATTAGGCAAAGTGAAGGCGGACAAAATAGCGTTCAAAATCGCACCAAAGCTTAATGCATCCGGTCGTATGGGCAGCGCTGAAACCAGTTTGCAGTTGATGCTGTGCGATAACGAAATGCGTGCGAAAGAATTGATTGCACAAATCACCGAGTTCAACACTCAGCGACAGGCAATTTGTAATGACGTGTACAACAAGGTCAAAGCGTATCTCGACACAAAAAACATTTACGACCTTAAATCAATCGTTGTAGCGGACAAGGATTTTAATGTCGGCATATTAGGAATTGTGAGTGCAAGGATTGCAGAAGAATTCAATCGTCCTACTATTTTGTTTGGTGGCAATGACGGACTTTTAGTCGGCTCAGGCCGTAGTGTAAATGGCGTCAATATCCATGAAATGTTGTCCGAAATGGCGGATATCCTTGACAAATTTGGCGGTCACACAATGGCTGCTGGAGTGAGCATTCAAGAGAAAAACTTTGACGAATTTAGCCGTCGTTGTGAAGCGTATGTACGCAAAAACTTTGAAAACATTGAGCTGGTGCCTACACGTGTGTATGACTTTGAACTCACTGAAACCGACATAACAGACGACTTTGTTAAGTCTATGGAGAAAATGGAACCTTGCGGACACAACAATGCTCGTCCACAAATCTTAATGAAGGTCACAAACGCAACTGTCGTTCCAATGAAAAACCATTTGGAACATTTGATGATCAAATACAAAGACTTTACATTGCTTGCATACAATTCAATCGACTACTACTTCGTGTTGAAAGACAACACATCTTGCTCGGTGCTGGTCGAGATTGGTTATGATAGTTATAAGAACAAAACCAAAATCTCAGGCACAGTAAAAGCAATCGACTACAAGGATGTTTATAGACCTAACGACGAAGACATTTTGTTTGCCAATTATTTGAAGCAACTCACATACAACTATGAAGGCAAAATTGATTTTGTCAACTACAATAGGGAACAACTCATTCGCAACCTTTTACAGATGCGTGAGGACGTGCACGGAACACTTATTGTCTGCAATGATTATAACAGTTATCTCAATTTCAAGACTATTTACGACAGCCGAAACATTGTGCAGAATCGTATCTTTGAATTGTTGGACCAAAGTGGGCTGAACACCATTTTGCTGTCACCAAAGAATTTCAATTTCTTCAACACGTTCGACAAAATCATATTCCTAGACCCAGTACTAAATGTCGGTTATTTGAGCGAACTGGTTAAACACACCCATGCGACAATTTTCTTGCCACACAGGAATAATATCAATAGTTCTGTTTTCTCAGCTGTCAAGACTGACCGAGACACTTTTGGAGTGTATTATAAGATATTCTGCGACCTTGCCAAGCAAAGAGAATGTAGAACAGAATTTTACGAACTATTTATTGCTGCCAAGCAAAACATGCCAAAGATTAACTATTTGCAATTTATGGCGTGCCTGTATGTTTTCGTTGACTTAGGAATTGTGACAATCAACGAAAACAACGGAATTAGTCTAAAAATCAACAAAAATGTACGTACTTTGCTCGATAAAAGCGACGTTTACAAAAGATATTTGCAGTTTAGTGCAAAATAATTCTTTACTTAAATTTTCAAAATTTATATAATAAAGTTATGATAATCGATTTGCTAACAGGAAATTACTCAGTGGAATATGCTGTAATGATTTTCATTACATTTTCTTTGGCATATCTGTTGGCACTTGGAATGCACGAGTTTAGCCACGCATATGTTGCAGTCAAGCAGGGTGACGACACTCCACGTTTGCAGGGTAGGTTGACCATTAACCCATTTGTGCATCTCGACCTTGCGGGGCTTATATGCTTTTTGATTGCTGGCTTCGGCTGGGCGAAACCTGTGCAAGTCAATCCGCTTAAATTCAAAAAATATAGGTCTGGAATTGCGAAAGTGTCACTTGCCGGCGTCACTATGAATTTGATTTTGGCGTTCGTGTTTAGTGCGTTATATTGTTTATCACGCAAATGTGACCCAACTTTGATTATCTCACAATACTTCAATTGCTTTGCTTATTATGGGATGAAAATCAATGCATGGCTCATATTCTTTAACCTAATTCCAATCTATCCGCTTGACGGATTCAATTGGTTGTCAACCAAGCTTAAACCAAATAGTAAATATGTAGATTTTAACTATAAATATGGTTATTTGATAACATTAGTTCTGGTAGCTTCGACGCTAGCAGTCAGATATGTAAGTTTCTGTGCAAACTGGTTGTTGTATCCATTTATCAAACTTTTCAGTTGGATGTTCGGTGTGTAAAATGAATGAAGAAAATGTAAACAAATTGGACGGTGAAATCGCACAAGAAGAGCAAAATTCACCAAAAATTCACCTAGACAATTTTGAAGGCCCACTAGACCTTCTTTATTCGATGATCAAAGAGAATAAACTCGAAATCGCCACCGTGCCAGTAGCCGTTGTCACCGAGCAATATTTAAAAGCTCTCGAATCAATGGATTTAGAACACAACATGGAAAAGGCGACCGAGTTTTTGGCTTATGCCACTTTCTTGCTTGAGCAGAAATCTAAGAGTTTGTTGCCACTTGAACAACTTGACGATGGTGACGAGTATGACCCAGAAGACGACCCAGAGTATTGGCGTAAACAGTTGATGGAATACGAAATTATTAAAGAACAGACCGAACAACTTAAAGCCATTGAGAACGTCAACCGCTTTTATAGAGAACAATCCAAATCTGCCACTAGTTCCAAAATTGTATTCAAAGATTTCGACTATGACAAACTGCTTGATGCTTTTGCGTTCCTCGTGTCTAGAGTCAAAGAGCAAGAAGGACAAGCGGAAACTAAGACGATCAAAAAAGACCGATTTACAGTCGAAGACCGCATGGAATTTATACGTGGCATTTTCAAGGAAAACGACGAAATCACTTTCTTTGAACTCTTTGATAATGAGTTTACATTATTAGAAATTATCACTGTATTTATGGCAATTTTGGAGTTAATTAAACGACAAGAAATTACTGTTGTGCAAGATGATAAATACGAAAATATCACCATTAGAAGAAAAAATAAGGACGATGACGATGAACAAGAACGAAACGATTAAATTTTTGGAAGGATTATTGTTTTTGGCAGGGGACGGGGTCAGTATTGACGACATAATAGGTCATTTCGATCTCACCGAAAAGGACGTGAACGAAGCAATTGACTCACTCGCAAAGAAATACAACGACAATTGCGGAATTAATATTGTGCGTTACAAACGCAAAGTTCAATTCTCTACAAATCCAGCACTTGCTGACCAAATAAGTGAAATCCTAAACCCAATTCGTGAACGCAGTTTGACTAAAGCCGCACTTGAAACTGTGGCAATCATCGCATACAAGCAGCCTATCACTCGTACAGAAATAGAGCATATTCGTGGTGTGAACAGCGACTACGCAATCGACCTTCTGGAAAGCAATAATCTAATCGAAGTAGTGGGCAGAAAAGATGCAATCGGCAAGCCATTGCTATTTGGCACGACTGACAAATTTTTGAAACGCTTTGGTCTTACTCAGATTAGCGACCTACCAAATTACGAAACATTGTTAGAGCGTATTCAAGTTGTCAATTCTGGTGATAGTTTGTATCGAGATTACGACGTTCAAATGACCGACCTTACAGCAGAGCAGATGCTTCCGCACCAAGACGACAACAGCAAAATGGAAGAGTCCATTGCCAAGCTGGAGAGTGCAAAAATTGATGTTAATAAACTCACAACACGTGCCACAACAGGCAGTGTGCAGAATGAGTCAATGGACGGCGACGAGTTTCCTCCAGAGCAGGATGTTGTGACCGAGACTGTTGGCATTGCAGTAGTAGAAGAATAAAAAAAGAGCGAATTGCTCTTTTTTATTGTCTAAAAATTGAATCACCGATTCTTTGTCGGTTGGCATTTACTCGGTCACGCAAGATATCTTGTGCTTCGCTATAATTAAAAACGTCATCTCCTAGCACATCATTGATAGTGATTAGGTTGGCTTTAAAGTCTTCTATCCACTGTGGGTTGTCGAACCCCAAATCTTCACTACGATATAGATAAGTCTTAATTGCGTTAGGACTGGATTTTTGTCTTTCTGCAACCGCCTTGTCGATGATCGCAACGACTTTTACTTGCTCTGGTGTAATACGAATGGTAGTGCCACGCCTGTCAACTTTTGAGTTAAGATCACGATAGAATGAACATCCGCCCAAAGTCATAATTTCTCTAGTACAATCAGGATTATATTTAATCGCCGTTCTAATCGCACCTACACAATCTATATTGTGGAAATTGAGCCACTGCAACAATATGCTGTGTTCAAGCCCAACGAAATAGTAATCACCATTTGGCATTATGAGCCCTTCGATATTGCAAGTTTTGTTGCACAATTTTCTGTACAACTCAAAGTCATCTTGACTAGACTCCATAGTCACGCCAAAATACTTTTTGCTCACGTCAAAGTGGTCAAAATGCACTTTGGTGCTTAACTCGTTAAAGTCATTATCTAAAAACCCACTTTCCTTAAAATTGAATAGGGTAGAAGCCAATCTGCTGAGCGGATTGATAGAAATTAAACCTTCAACAATTTGGTCAAAACTGTAACCTTGCTTGTGAAATTGTTTAAGGTTGTCCATAATGAAGTTGTAAACGCCTGCACGGTCGGCTTCGATAGGCTGCTTCGACTGCATTCTATACATATCGTCGTATGCTTTGAGCGATTTTAAAATGTCAGGTGTTAATTCTTTTTTCGTTTCTTGTTCCATAATTTGTCCTGCTTTGTTTGGAATTTAGTATATATAATAAATACTATTTGTCAATAGAAAATTTTTATTAAATAGTTGACATACGGCTACGAAACGTGTAATATAAAATAGTTCATTAGAATAGAAGCACCTTAGGCTGATTGACGTACCTGTTGCTTGGAAACAAGTGGGGCGACAAGGTGATGCCTTTGGGGTGGAATAAACAAGGAGGAAAAAATGTCAATAATTTCTATGAAACAACTATTGGAGGCTGGTGTACATTTTGGTCACCAAACTCGCAAATGGAACCCTAAGATGAAGAAATACATCTTCACAGACAGAAATAAGGTTCACATCATCAATTTGGAAGATACTTCAAAACAAATTGATAAGGCTTACTATTTTGTTAAGGATGCCGTTAATGCTGGAGCAAAGGTTTTGTTCGTAGGCACAAAGAAGCAAGTTAAGGACGCCGTTATGGAAGAAGCAACTCGTTGCGGAATGTTCTATGTTAACTCACGTTGGTTGGGTGGCACACTTACTAACTTCAAAACAATTCGTTCACGTGTTGACCGTATGATCAAGCTCGAAAATATGGAAAAGACTGGCGAATTCGATTTGTTGCCAAAGAAAGAAGTTGTAGTTCTTAAGAACGAACTTGCTAAATTGCAAACATATTTGAATGGTATTCGTGATATGACAAGTTTGCCAAACCTTATCATCATGGTTGACCCTAAGGAAGAACACATTTGCGTTAACGAAGCACGCATTCTAAACATTCCAACAGTTGGTTTGGTTGATACAAACGCTGATCCAGACGACGTAACAGTTTGCATCCCTGCAAATGACGATGCAATCCGCTCAGTTAAGTTGATTCTTGGTGCATTGGCTGACGCTATCATCGAAGCAAAAGACGGCGTTACACTTCACACTTTGGAAGACAGTGAAGAAAAGATGACTATGGATTCAGTAGTTAACGAATCAGCAACTTCAAACGAAGAAAACAAATAAAAATTTAAGGAGTTATATATTATGTTTACAGCAAAAGACGTCGCAGAATTGCGCAATATGACTGGCGTTGGTATGATGGAATGCAAAAAAGCTTTGACTGAAGCAAATGGAGATAAGGATAAAGCAATTGAACTTTTGAGAGAAAAAGGTATGGCAGCCGCTGCAAAGAAAGCTGGCCGTATTGCTGCAGAAGGCATTGTTGACTCATACATTCACTTGAATGGTTCAGTTGGCGTATTGCTCGAAATGAACTGCGAATCAGACTTTGTGGCTCAAAGCCCAGCTTTCAAAGCATTGTCAAAAGACATTTGCTTGCAAATCACTGCTGCTAAACCATTGGTTGTCAACGAAGAAGATTTGGACAAGGCATTGGTTGAGAGCGAAGCCGAAATCTATCGTGCTCAAGCCCTTAACGAAGGCAAGCCTGCACAAATCGTTGAAAAAATGGTTCAAGGCCGTATTCAAAAGTATTACAAAGAAGTATGCTTGATGGATCAACCATTCATCAAAGACGACAGCAAAACTATTCGTGACGTTATCAACGAAGCAATCCAAAAGATTGGCGAAAAGATCACTATTCGTCGTTTCGTTCGCTATGAAATGGGCGAAGGTTTGCAAAAACGTAATGACGATTTCGCTGCAGAAGTTGCTGCTCAAGCAAACAAATAATTAAAGAAAAAGCACTTTTAGTGCTTTTTTTCTTGCCAATTTGTTACATTTTAGTTATTATATATGCAAGGAGATTTTATGGAATTAGAAGAACTATTTTTAGAATACGAAGATAAATTGGACAAGGCTTATGACAATCTTGTTGGCAACTATGCCACAGTGCGTGCTGGCCGTGCCAATCCGCACATATTAGATAAAGTGTTTGTTGATTACTATGGCACACGTGCACCACTCAATCAAACATCAAACATCACCGTCGCTGACGCTAGAACGATTATCATCTCTCCTTGGGATGTATCTATGGTCAAGAAAATTTCTGGCGCAATCGCAGAAGCCAATCTTGGCTTGTCAGTAGGGGACGACGGCAAGATCGTTCGTTTGTCTTTCCCAGAGCTCACAGAAGAAAGACGTAAAGAATTTGGCAAGGAAGTCCGCAGAATGCTCGAAGACAGCCTTATTGCTATGCGTAACGCTCGCCGTGACGCTATGGACGGCTTGAAATCCATGAAGAACAATGGACTTAGCGAAGACGAAGTTGAACGTCAATCCAAAGAAGTTCAAAAGATGATTGATAATATGACTGAAAAAGCACAAACTCTTTGCGATAAGAAAATTGGCGAAATCATGGAAATATAATATGAAAATTGAAAAACTGCGTGATATGGGCAAATTGCCTGTCCATATTGCGTTTATCATTGATGGTAATGGTCGCTGGGCTAATAGGCATGGCTTCGAGCGTATGATTGGCCACAGGTACGGTTTTAAAAATCTGCAAAAAACCATAGATTATGTGGCTAAATCTGGAATCAAATACATGAGCGTCTATTGTTTCTCGACTGAGAACTGGAATCGTCCAAAGCCGGAAGTTGACGGACTTATGGATATATTTAAGACGGCTTTCAAGGAAGATGTATTAAAATGCCAAGAGAATAACATCAGAGTCGTATTTTCTGGTGACAAGACACGCCTCGCTCCCGAGCTTCAGCACGTTTGGGATGAAACCACCGCCAAAACAAAAAATAACACTGGACTTGTGTTGAATCTTTGTTTCAACTATGGAGGCAGACAGGACATTGTTCAGGCGGTCAATAAGCTGATTGCCAGTGGGGCAAAGAGCGTAACAATGGAAGATATCTCCAACAACCTCTACACCGCAGGCATGCCTGACCCTGACCTTGTTATTCGTACTTCAGGCGAGCTTCGCACCAGCAATTTTATGCCTTGGCAAACCACTTACTCTGAATGGTTTTTCCCAAAGACATTGTGGCCAGCATTCACTCGTCACGACTTTGAAAAAGCACTCAATTCATACGCTAAACGTGACCGTCGTCACGGTGCGATAAAAGGAAAATAATATGAAAACTAGAGCTAAAACTTCTTTTTTCATAGTTGCTACAGTTTTGGTATTTATGGCATCAAGACTACTATATGTAGGGATATTTGATATCGGACTGGGCATTGTGGCGATGATCGGCTGCATGGAAATGTGCCGAATGTACAACCTGAAAGAGAAGCATAATACACTCATCATTAGTGCGCTTTATCCAGTATACTTTTACATTGTCTTCACAATATGTATGCTCACCAACGCCAGCGTGCTGTGGTACATACTAAGCCAAGTAATTTTGTTCGCAGTGTTGTTATTTGCGTCATTTTTGGCAACAATTAAACAGGGTGCAAGATATAGTGCAAAAAATATGCTCAACACGATGTGCATAATGCTGTATCCAGGACTTTTGTTTTGCCTTATGTTCGTGGTGAACAATTTTGAGACAATATTAAAACTTGGCCTAAAATATTCGCAATTGTCATATATTATGTTGACACTTATTTTGGTTGTCAGTGCAGTTACGGATACATTTGCGTATATTTTTGGTTCACTTATTCGTGGTCCACGCCTTGCACCAAAAATTAGTCCAAACAAGTCAATTTCAGGTGCAGTTTTTGGTGTTGTCGGCGGAATATGTGCCGCACTTGCAATATTTGGCGTCTGCTGTGCTATCAAGCCATTTAAAGACATAATATTGTTTTATGATTTAGCGATTTGGAAATTTATAATAATTGGCGCAGTGTGTTCAATATTTGGACAAATTGGCGATTTGTTCGAGTCTTGGCTCAAACGTAGATTTGAAGTTAAAGATTCTGGCAATATCTTTCCAGGTCATGGCGGCATGCTTGATAGGGTGGACAGCGAACTCTTTAATTGCATTGCCGTAATATTATTCTTTATAATTCTTTTATAGGAGCAGTTGTGTCACAACTTTTGTCATTCGGTTCAGTTATGAGTTACATTGGCTACCTGTGCGTAGCTATTCTTATTTTGCTGCTTATGGTCACCATACACGAGTTTGGTCACTATTGTGCTGGCAAATTGCTGAAATTCAAGATCGACGAATTTTCGGTCGGCTTTGGAAAGGCGTTATTTCAAAAGAAAAACAAGAAAACAGGCGAAGTGTTTTCGCTTAGACTATTCCCGCTTGGTGGCTACTGTGCCTTTGCAGGCGAGAACGAAGACGGCTCAAGTGAGGGTTCATTCAATTCGCAAAAGCCATGGAAACGACTTATCGTATTTTTCGCAGGTGCATTTTTCAATTTCTTGTCTGCAATTATATTTTCATTCATCTTGCTCGTGTCGGTCGGTTACGAGCATGTGCAAATCACAGGCTTTGCCGACTTTTCGCCAAACGTAGGCAAATTTGAAGTAGGTGACGTGGTCTATAAGGTGGGTGATAAAGATATCGACTTTGTGTATGACCGCACATTCACCGCACTTATCGGTGAATATAAACTAGGTGACAGCATTCAAGTGACAGTAAAACGTGATGGCAAAATGGTCACCATTGACGACGTACAACTCGTGAACGTTGGCACAGAAGAAGAACCAAATCTAAAGTTGGGCGTCAATCTTAAAACTTATAGATATTCATTCCTAGAATCACTCGCATTATGCGTTCCGTTCACTCTTCGTTGGTGCTGGAAAATTATGATCATCCTTTGGATGCTCATCACAGGCAAACTTGGGCTTAGCAATGTGGGTGGACCAATCACTACTGTGACCACCATCGCCACATATTCACGCTTAAATCCAGCCAACTTGTTGTTGCTGTTGCCAGTGATTGCCACTAACTTGGCAGTATTTAACCTGTTACCATTCCCAGCCCTTGACGGCTCGCATATGGTGTTCACTACAATTGAGTGGATTCGTGGCAAGCCTATTAATCGCAAGGTCGAAAACACAATCAATAATGTTGGACTCATTATATTACTAGGTTTTGTAGTTCTTGTTGACATTTTGCACTTTTTGGTTTAAAATGTAACTATGCAAAACATACAAGACTTTTTGAATGAGAATTTTATAGGTTTAAAATATAAAAATGCTATATATAATCAGCGCACAAACACCTTGTGCGTCTGTTTTTTGTATTCGCCAGCACTTTTTTCGCTTGAAAGTGACGACACTGACAAACTAAAAACGGCACTAAAAAACGAACTAAAAATTGCCAATATTGACCTAAAATTTGAGAAGTCTGTCATAAATAGCGAAGTGATAGCATCGCATTTGTATGTTGACATTAAGAATAAAATGCCTACACTTGCTCGCACGCTAAATATGGTGGATATCAGCGTGAAAAACGTGGGCGGCAACGATATATTCGTTACAATCGCTTTGCCTGACAACATTCGCAAGTTTGCTGAAGAAACAAACAAAGCCCAAGAGATCAAAACAATGCTCGAAAAACAGCATTTCTGCACGGCGAGCGTGGGTTTCATAGATAAAGAAATCACAGACAGCTCAGATGCGATTGAGAAAAATAAAGAGTTCATAAATAGCACCGTCACACCAACGCAGACAATAATGTATAATATCACCGACAAGATTAATGTCGTGGGCAAGAATAATTATAATACGGCACTCGACTTTACAGCGGTGAAAGAGCCAATCAAAGATATTGTTATTTGTGGCAAGATTAGATACATAGAACAAAAGAAATACAACAAAAAGATTGTCAAGGATGGTAATGAAACCACCGAAGAACGCCCTTTCTTCACCATTGGCATAGCGGAAAAGGACAAAATGATTTACGCCAGCATATTTTGTCGTGCGGAAGACGTGGAGAGTCTGGCCAAACTAAAGGCAGGTGACAGTATTGCTATGCGTGGACAGTTTAGAGAATATCAGAACAAACTATCTTTCACTGCTAACGAGATTTGTCTATGCAATTATGCGAAGATGAATGACAACATTATCTACAAGACCGCAAACAAGGACTATCATATAATTAAACCTCAACCGTTTGAAGACAACACGCAAGTTGACTTATTCGGAGAGAATGACTTTAGAAATGATAAACTGAAGGGCGACTACGTTGTATTTGACATAGAAACAACGGGTCTAAGTTGGGAAAACGACGAAATAATTGAGATTGGTGCGGTCAAACTTCATAATGACCAAATCATATCCACATTCAACGCACTTATTAAACCGAGTCGTCCGATTCCAGAAGAAATCACCAAACTCACTGGCATCGACAACGATATGGTGGCAGATTGCGAATCAATTAACAACATAATGCCGGACTTTTACAAATACTGCGAAGGTGCGACTTTAGTAGGGCATAACTGTGAAGATTTCGACTTTAAGTTCATTGACAAAGCGGCAAAAAAGTTGCTCTATAATTTCGATAATCTGCGAAAAGACACACTTATAATTGCTCGTGCCACTGTACGTGGAGTCAACAACTACAAACTAGGCACACTCGTATCGCATTTCAACATTCCACTTGTCAATGCTCATCGTGCGTGGGCGGATGCACTTGCTACAGCTAGGCTTTTCATAAGAATTTATCAATAAATGCTGCTATATAGCGGTTGTATGTGTAAAATCACGTAATTTGGCTCAAAAAATGTATTAAAACTATTGCTTTTTGCATAATATTATGTTAATATAAAGACGCTAGACATAGGAGTGCGAGGTTCGCACTCCTATATTATTGATATTTTATAGGAGAAAGAAATGAAAAATAAAGAGTTTTTTAACGCATTGAGAGATTTGCAAGAGAGTAAGAATCTTGATCAAGACTACATTATCAATGCTTTTGAAACTGCATTAACCGCTGCTTGTCGTAAAGCTTTGGGACAAGGCTCGGCAGAAGTTCGCCTTCGCCCAGAAGACAACACCATCCGCATTTTTGCCAACTTGAACGTTGTCGCTGAGGTAGAAGACGACGAAAAGGAAATCTCACTCGAAGATGCCAAAGCAATCAACCCTAAATACAAAGTGGGCGACGTTGTATCACGTGAATTGGAAGTGAAAGAGTTTAATCGTATTGCTGTGCAAACTATCAAGCAAGTAATGACACAGAAAATTAAAGAAGCTGAACGCCAAGAAATGCTCACTAACGTTGCCGAGAAAGAGGGCAACCTTGTCACTGGTACAATTAAGCGTATTGACGGCGACAATATCTACGTTGACATCAACGGCACACTTGAAGGCTTGCTCACAAGTCGTGATTGCTTGCCAACCGACTCATTCAGAGTGGGCGAGAGAGTGAAAGTCTATGTTCGTCATTTCAAGAACGAGATTAAGTCCAGCATTTTGCAAGTCACACGTGCCAACCCAGGTTTTGTTAAGAAACTCTTTGAACTTGAAGTGCCAGAGCTCACAAACGGTGCAATCAGCATTGTGAACATTGTTCGTGAAGTGGGAATGCGTACTAAGATGGCTATCAAGGCAGAAGATCCAAATCTTGATGCTGTGGGTGCATGCATTGGTAACAAAGGTATGCGTATCAACAACATTATCCAAGAATTGCACGGCGAGAAGATTGACATTGTGCTTTACTCAGACGACCCAGCACAATACATTTCCAACGCACTCAGCCCAGCCACAGTTCTAGATGTGGAACTTGATGAAAGCACTAAATCCGCTAAGGTCCTTGTGCCAGAAAACAAACTTTCACTTGCAATCGGCAGAGCTGGACACAATGTTCGTTTGGCAGCCAAACTTACTGGTTGGAAACTTGATGTCAAGGCAGAAGAAGTCCGTCCAGTAGAACAACAAGGAGTAGTGTCTGGTTCAAACATAATTTTGGACGATAGCGACCAAGATATGTTTACAGACTTAGATTAATTATGTCAGAGTATAAACCAACACGAATGTGTGTCGTATGTCGCAAACGTTTTGACAAACAATCACTTATCAGACTTGACAAACAAGACGGCAAACTCACATTTAGTGACAAAAAAGGTCGTGGCATATATCTGTGCCATGACAAAAATTGCTTGGACAAGGCAATCAACAAAAAAGTATTATCCAAGATAGTAAAATGCGACATTTCAGATGAAGTGTACGAGCAGTTAAAAGAAAAAGAGGGAATTTAATTGGAGCAAAACAAGAATAAGCAAAACAACGAAATTTTTGATAACATCAAAACGTTATCGCAAATCGTTGGCAACAGAACAATTACCACATTGTCAGCCAATGTGCGTAAAGTAAAAGATGAAGTGGACGCTTACCTAAAGACTGTGCGTGAACGTGAGCGTGAATACACTGCCAAAAAACAGAAAATGGAACAGACAAAAATTGCTATTGAGGCGTCTGCTGTTGTTTCAGCTGTAAAGAACGCTGAGCCAAAGCCAGCCGAAGTTAAACCCGCACCAGTGCAAAAGACGGATAATCAGCAATCAGCACGTCCGAATAATCAACAACGTCCGCAAGGCAATCGTCAGCCATTTAACCAACGCAACCAAGTTGGTGGTCAGCAAGGTCAGAGATTCGGCAATCGACCATTCAATAATGGAACTAATAACAACAACGGTTTCCGTAGTCCAAATGGTCAACGTCCGTTTAATTCCAATTTCAATCGTAATGGTGGCAATGGGTTCAATAAGTTTGGCGACCGTCCTTACAATCCTAATTTCAGCGTAAGTCGTCCAAACGGTCAGAAGCCTTTCGGTCAGAAGCCATTTGGCGCTAAACCAGTACGCCCAATCGCACTTGAAAAACCACCAGTTGCCGAACCAACTAGAAACTTTGCTAACAAGGGCAAGAGCAAGCAATACGACGAGAAGAAGACCTACGACAAGCGCACACTTTTGCGTAGGGGCTTGATTGAAGAAGCCAATATTGAAGACAGAATGCTTACACGTAAGTACAAGGTTAAGAAGCGTGTAGAAGAACCTAAATCACCTAAAGAGGTGGTTGCTCCAACTTCTGCAGTTATCACTACCAACAATATCACAGTGAAGTCATTGTCCGAAATCATATCCAAACCAGTCAGTGAGATTATCAAAAAGTTTATGTTGCTTGGCATGATGGTGACCATCAACTCAACCATCGATTTCGACGCAGCTGAATTAGTCGCCAACGAACTTGGCATCAAGCTTGAACAAAAACTTGAAAAGACTAGTGAAGAGAAGCTTACCGAGATTCAGACCAATATCAAGGCTTATGACGATAGCGAGGCGGTTGTTCGTCCACCAATTGTTACTATTATGGGTCACGTCGATCACGGCAAGACCACACTTTTGGACTACATTCGCAAAACCAACGTCGCAGGTGGCGAAGCAGGTGGCATCACTCAAAGCATTGGTGCTTATCAGGTGAAATCTGGTGATTCATACATTACATTTATTGATACACCAGGACACGAAGCATTTACAGCAAT
>CAKVHC010000009.1 GCA_934747805.1 uncultured Clostridia bacterium
CTTAAAAGCCATGTATGAAACGGCACCTTGGTTTGGCGGTGGAATGTTTGTGTTGGCAATATTTGGCGAAGTGGATTTGGACAACAACAAGAAAAATAAACTTTGGCTCGCATTAGTGACAGGATTCTTTATCGTAATGCTGACCATCGTAACATTCTATGGTTTGTTTGAAGTCAGTGCGAATCAGCACTCATTTGCATTGGCGGACATTAGCCAAGCCGTTTCCAGCAGTAGTTCGATTTATCGTCTGCAGTGGATATTAGTGTCATTGTGGATTGTGTGTATGGTTGGGTTTGCTGGCACAATGTTTTACGCAGCGACCAACTGTTTGAGGTACATTTGCAACGGAAAGGACAATAATTGGTTCAACATTATACTTTTGGTTATAGTGGGTGTAGTTTTGTATTTCTACAAACAAAACACCGACTTTGAATCATTACTGCAAAACACCTATCTGTCTGGATTTTGTCTATTCTGCAATATTGGCCTGCCTATCATCCTTTTCTTCAGCACATTAATAAGGAGGAAAAAATTGAATGAGATTAGTAACTCCTAGAAAGATTCTGATTATTGTCATAATGTTTTTTGGCTTTATTGGACTTAGTGCACTTGATCGTCCTAGTCAGAACGAAAAGATTATGGTGGTGACAATGGTTGGCATTGACCGTGAAGCAGATAAATATGAAGTTTCGGTCAAGGCAGTAATACCTGCTCCGAATAAAAATGGCTCGAGCAGTGAAAAGGTCTTTTCCAGCGAAGGTGACAGCATAGCACTAGCAATGAACAGCATAACCATTCAAGTGGGCAAGCAAATGGGATTGGCACACTGCAATCTTATCGCCCTTGCGGATTCACTGTTTGATCAAGACATTGAAGACGTGACGGACTATTTTGTGCGTACTAAACGTGTTGGCAAAAATGCTGTACTGATTGGATGCGGTGAAAATGCCAAAGACTTTATGCTGGCGACGGCGGATATGTCCAACAATTTATTGTTGAAAGCGGATGCAATATTGGAGTATAGTGCAGGCGAATTGAATGCTTCAGCAGGCACTTTGGACGACTTTTACAAAGGTTATGAATCCAATCCCGGCATTTCACTGATTCCGAGCCTGAAAATAACCAGCGAATCGAAAAATGGCATTGAAGTAAAGACCGAAAATACAAGTTCGGAGTCATCGGGTGAGAGCGGTGGCAGTGAAGACAAAAAATATTTTGTTAATGACGGCTCAACAATTGTGCTAAAGAAAGGCATAAAACAATGGCTTATGACCCCTGACGAAGTGCGAAATATGAACTATTTTAGACCGACTGTCAAAGAAGGACAAATTATTGTGGACAAGGTGACGGATGATAGATTGAAAGACGCAACTGTGGCGCTGAATGTCTTGTCTAAGGAAACCAAAATCAAGGCAGACTTCAAGGACGGCGTGCCGGTGTTGAAAGTGTCAGTAGGTATGAAAGTCAACCTTGACGAGATTGTAAAGGATAGCGGAGATGAACAAAACATTGACCAATTTGAAAATGTCATTTCTAAAGAATTGGTGGATAGAACAAAAGAGATAATTGACAAAAACATGACTGAGTTTTTTGACACTATGAAAGACAAAAAGTGCGATATTGTAAACATTTACAAGACATTTTATCAAACCAAATATAAACAGTGGAAAAAATATCTAGATTTTCTCCCAAATCAAGACGACTATTTACAGGGCGTCAAGCTCGAACTCAAACTAGACGTTAAGGCAGGACTATAAGGCAATTTGCATAAGGCAAACTGCCTTTTTTGTTGTTTTTTTGGTGTTATATAATTGCCAAACCACTTTTAAAGTGGTATATTGATAGGTATAGTAAAATGAGAAGGTGTTTTTATGGATATTATTGAACAACTAAAACAACAATTTGCCGAAAAAATGCAAAATAGTAACACATCAGCCGATATGGACAACCTGTATGCTACATATCTAAGCAAGAAAGGTCTTATAAGCAACCTCTTGACACGTATAAGAGAGCTTCCAACAGAAGAACGTCCAACTTTTGGTGCTAAAATAAACAAGTTGAAGGAAGAAATTACAGCCAAAATTGCTGAGAAAAAGAGCGAACTAGATAAAAAGGCACTAGACAGACAACTCGAAAACGCACCTGATGTCGACCTGACTGAAATTTTGTCAGTGGAGAAAGGCAGTCTGCACCCAATCACTATCGTGCAACGAGAGATTGAAGACGTGTTTAAGTCAATGGGTTTTGCTGTAGAAGACGGACCAGAAGTTGTTACTGATTACGAAAACTTTGAAGCAGTGAATATTCCAAAAGACCACCCAGCACGTGACACGCAAGACACATTCTACCTAGATAATGGTCAGCTGTTGAAAACTCAGACATCTGCAATGCAAAACAAAATCTTGCGTAAATATGGCGCACCTCTTCGTGTAATCTTTCCGGGACGTTGCTTTAGAAACGAGTCAGTCGATGCTTGCCACGACACAACCTTCTTCCAAATGGAAGGAATGGTGGTTGACACTGACGTCAACATTGGCAATATGAAATACTTTATGGACACGTTGTTGGAACGAGTTCTACACAAGAAAATTGTTTCACGTTTGCGTCCGGGCTATTTCCCATTTACTGAACCTGGCCTTGAGCTAGATTTGCAATGCGAGATTTGTGGCGGCAAGGGCTGCCCAACCTGTAAAAACAGCGGTTGGCTTGAACTTCTGCCTTGCGGTATGATTCACCCGAACGTACTGGAAATGGGCGGATTGGATAGCAAAAAATACACTGGCTTTGCCTTTGGATTGGGCTTGACACGTTTGGCAATGATGAAATATGGCGTCAAAAACATTCGTGACCTAAACTCAGGCGATTTGAAAGTGTTGAAACAATTTACAAAGTAGGTGAAATATGAAAATTAGTCTTAATTGGTTGAGAGATTATGTAGAAATCTCTAAAGATGACGAACAACTGCTCATTGACAAACTTACTACCACCACTAGCGAACTAGAGAATGTTGAATACAAAGGTAGAGAGATCAAAGACGTAGTTGTAGGTCAAATATTATCTGTGGAAAAACACCCAAACAGCGAAAAGCTCCACCTATTGAAAGTGGACGTTGGCAATGAAGTGTTGGACATTGTTTGTGGTGCGCCTAACGTCAAGGTTGGACTCAAAGTGCCAGTTGTTAAAGTTGGTGGCTCGGTTATCGGTGCAAAGATAAAGGCCAGCAAAGTGGCAGGATATATGTCTAATGGCATGTGCTGTGGCGCTAGCGAACTTGGACTAGAAATGGATAGTGCAGGTCTTCTCGAACTCGACGACAGTGCAAAAGTCGGCAGCGACATAATTGAACTTTTAAACATTTACGACACCGTGCTTGAAATTGACAACAAATCACTTACTAACCGCCCTGATTTGTGGGGCCATTATGGATTTGCTCGTGAGGTCAGTGCCATTTTGAACCACCCACTCAAGAAATTGCCAATGGCTGATTTACACAATTACGACAACCTACCTGCACTCAACGTTCGTGTACTAGAAGACAAAGTTTGCCAGAGATACTCAGCAATCCGTGTGGAAAATATTTCCAAAAACGAAAGCCCACTTTATATCAAACAACGCTTAATGTATTGCGATATGCGACCAATCAATTTGCTGGCAGACTTGACCAACTATGTAATGTTGGAAGTGGGTCAACCAATGCACGCATTTGACGGCAGAAAAGTAAACGGCATTATCGTAAAAGCAGTGGAAAAAGAAACCGAGTTTGTCACACTTGACGGTCAGACCAATAAGTTGCCAGCTGGCAGTTTGGTGATTGCTGACGAAAACGGCACTCCAAGTGCGGTCGCAGGCGTTATGGGTGGCCTTGACAGTGAAATAGAAGATGACACAAATAGTTTAGTGCTTGAAAGTGCATGCTTTAAGGCAGGTGACATTCGCCGCACAGCAGCCGCAATAGGTCACCGCACTGACAGTAGCAATCGCTACGAGAAAACGCTTGACCCAGAAAATTGCGAAATCGCCAGTGCAAGATATATTCAGCTTTTGAATGAAATTGACAACGGCGCAAAGGTGACAAGCAAGTTCACTGATGTGTACAATTATCACTATCTAAAACGTGAGATTGTTTTGCCACAATCAATGGTGGACAAATATATCGGCAAACGTATTTCTCAAGAGCAAATTGTCGATATTCTAACTCGTTTGTGCTTTAAAGTTAAGATTGACGGTGACAATTATGTTGTCGAAGTGCCTAGCTATCGTGCAACGAAAGACATAACCATTCCGGCTGACTTGATTGAAGAAATTGCTCGTATGTATGGTTATTGCAATATTGAAGACACTCCATACAAAGCAGATATTGTTCCAGCACGAGATAATTTGTATCACGAAGACGTTTACAACACAAAAACATATCTGTCTAACGCCAAAAATTTTAGCGAAGTGCATAGTTATGTTTTCAAAAACAAAGAATTCATTAAACTCTTAAACCTTCCAGACCAAGACAACACCAAAATTATTGGTTCATTGATGAGTGCAAACAATGAATTGAGAAATGAACTATTGTATTCATTGCTCGAATTCAGTTTTGAGAATATGAAATCATACGACGAAGCCAAGATTTACGAAATTGGAGCATCATTCCAAGGTCTTAAAGCCGATGGATTGGTGAATGAAAAGAATCAACTCGTTATGAACTATGTTTCAGCCACATCAGATGTGGTTGATATGTACAAAGAGATGGCTAAAACAGTTATGTCTTTGGTTGGCTATCTAAAGAACCAAGAAGTGCGTTTTGTCAAGTCAAATTCCGCACTTGCACACCCTAAATATTGTGTAGATATTTTGGTTGGCGACAAGTGTATTGGAACAATGGCGGTTTTGCATCCTAAATACACAACTTCTTGTGTCAAAAAAGCAAATCTTGTTTACGTCATATTAGATATGAATGACCTAAGTGATTTGCAAACAAAGGCTATAAAGCAAGCCGAAGTATCAAAATATCAGCCTGTGTATATCGATATCAGCTTCTTGGTGGACGAAAATATGCCATTTGGTGATGTGAAGAATGCAATCGACAACATTCCAAACAAATTGCTCAGCCGCATAGAACTTGTCGAAGTGTACAAGAGCGCTAAACTTGGCAGCGAAAAGAGTTTGACTATTCGTTTCCACTTGTCCAGCACACAAAAGACACTCACAAGTGAAGATATTAAGAAATTTAGTGACCGTATGATTAAAGAATTAAATAAAGTCGGCATTAAAAATAGATATTAAACAAAATACGATTAAAAAACGCAAAAAAGTGCATAACATTGCACTTTTTTTCTTGGGCATTTTAGCATAATTCAATTAGACTTTAAATTATGGAAAGAGTAAAGAAAGAAAATGCGTTGCAAAAGATAAGTTTAATAGGAAAATACTTTATATATTTGGTGTTGTTTTATGTGCTGTTCAATGTGAAAATTGCCAATCTTGACATTAATTTCGCACCGGCATTACTGTTTGCACTGATGTGGTGCAATCAGAAGCCATATATACTAGCGCCATTGTACATGGCATCGGCGATTTTAACGTCGTTTGCTCTCAGCAACATACTTTCTGCTGTATGCACAATCTTTGTGCTGATGTTCGTGTATTATCTTCATATCCTTATAAAGAAATCTATGAACATTGGGCTGGTGTGCTTCTACTATCTTGTCAGCCAGTTTGCATATCTGTTTCAAAGTTTTTCTAACGGGTTCTTGAGCTATCAGCCATACATTTGCATAATTGCAACAATATTATTTCTATTTTGTGCAATCAACTTTTTGCAAGTATTATTTGCACGTGGATTGTTTTACAGATTTACACTTGACGAAAGCATTTGCCTTTTCGTTTTCGTGGCTTTGGTTGGCTCTGGGCTAGCGAGTTTTGACCTTGTCTATCTCTCCGCTTATCGCATTGTCGCTTTGGTTGGTGCATTGTTTTTGATTTGTATAAACAAGCAATATTTAGCTGTGATATTTGCTCTTTCAATCGGTCTTGGAGTGGCAGTAAACGTCCAATCACTTTTGCCTGTTGCGGAACTAGTAGTTTTAGTGCTTAGTGCATCCATTTTCCGCTATCCTTACAGATATCTAATGAGTATTTCTCTAGTGCTTGTCAATCTTGTACTAGTGTTTGTATTCAAAGGTGATTATTGGTCGCTATCAAATGGCGTCATCGCCAGCGTGATAATCAACATTTTGCCAGCTCGCCTGATTGAAAATACATGTGACAAATGGCAAATGTCCATGTCAGATATGGCCAGCCGCAATATTGTCGCAACCACTCGTAAATCTATACGCCGACGTATGCAAAATCTGAGCAATGTATTTTTCGATATGGAACGACTGTACAAAGGTCTTGTTAAAGGCGAGTTGAGTCGTGAACAGGTGCGAGATATGCTATATAACGAACTCGTGCAAAATTGTTGCACAGATTGTTTAGAAAAACCCAAATGTTTGCGTTCAGGTTTGCAACAAGATTTGGAAAATCTGATTGAAATAGGACTGGACAAAGGGCGAGTTTCTATCTTAGACCTGCCTACGAGTTTGAGCAGCAAATGTGCTCGATCAAATGCGATTGTGAACAAAATTAATCAAATACTATCTCAATATTCAAACTACAATTCAATTTCGTCCAGCGTGGACAATGCCAAATTGTTACTTTCACAGACGCTGGGTGGGGTGAGCAAACTTATATTGAATCTCGGTGACGAGATTGACAAAAATATAAACTTTGACTCTAAAAACGAAGCCAAAATTCAAGATAAGCTTTTAGCCAAAAACATAATTTGCACTGAGATTCTTTTATACAAAGAAAAGAATAATCAAATGTCAGCCACTTTAATTGTGAAAGGGGAGCAAGCATACAATCCTATTATCGAAAAGGTGGTCAGCGAAGTGTGTGCTTGTCAAATGAAAATTGGCGATGTGGTCGCAAGTGAACGTGCTGGCTGGATGGTGGTCAATCTTGAGCAAGTGAACAAATACGATTTAGTTTTTGGACTGGCAAGTTGCAAAAAAAATGGCAGCGTGGCAAGTGGGGATTGTCATAGTTTGTTGCGATTAGGTGGCAATAAATATTTGGTGGCACTGTGCGACGGAATGGGCAGTGGACAAAAAGCCGAAGCTCAATCAGCAATGACAATTGGCTTAATTGAGAATTTTTATCGTGCAGGCTTTGACAACGAACTGGCACTCAGCAATGTCAACAAATTGCTCGCTGTCAACAACCAAGAGACGTATAGTGCGTTGGACATTTGCATTTTGGACTTGGAGCTGGGCAGCGTGGATATTATCAAGGTGGGGTCACCATTTGGAGCAATTAGACGTGCTGACCGAATCGACATTGTAGAAGGTGGTGCACTGCCAATCGGCGTGTTGGAACATACTTCTCCTAAATATTACAAGACTACAATTGCCACGACAGATTTTCTCATTATGATGACGGATGGCGTGACTGATGCATTTGACAATCAAGACAATTTCACCGATTACATTGCCAGTCTGGAAACGCTCAATCCACAAGAAATGGCAGAGAGCATATTGGGTGAAGCTGTGAGAAGAAACGATTCAATCGCCAAAGACGATATGACCGTATTGGTTGCACGAACCTATCAAAAATATTAAAATCTAAAAAAACATTGATAAAACATAAAAAATTCACACTTTTTGTGAATTTTTTTAAATTTTATATAAAACAAAATAATTATTGCATTTTTTTCATTATTGTGATACAATAAACGCAAAATAATTTATAGGGTAGAATTATGGAAAAAGTGTTAGAGTACATTAGACAAAATAATTTAATCAACGAAGACGAAATCATCGGTGTAGCTGTCAGTGGTGGGCGTGACAGTATGGCACTATTACACTTTTTGCACGAACATGCAGAAGAGTTGGGCTGTCGAGTAGTGGCAATCAATGTTGACCATTGTTTGCGAGAAAACAGTGCTCGTGAAGCCATGTTCGTGAAAGAATATTGCAACGAACAACGCATTCACGTCTACAACTTTAAAGTTGATGTCAACAAACTTGCTAGAGATAGAAAGATGGGCATTGAAGAGGCCGCTCGTGAAGCACGTTATGGCATTTTCGCCTCACTGCTCAAAAAAGGTTTGGCTGACAAGATCGCTCTCGGACACCACATTTCCGATCAAGTGGAAACTGTGCTTGAAAACATTTTGCGTGGCGCAGGTCTTGGCGGGGCAAAGGGCATGGAGCCAATCCGTGACGGCGTATATATTCGTCCGTTCCTTGAAACCAGTCGTGAAGACATTAACAAGTACGTTTATGACAACCAGATACCATATGTCGATGACGAGTCGAATGTTGACGTTGCCTACAGTCGTAATTTCTTACGAAATAAGATTTTGCCAATGATTAAAGAGCGTTTTAAGAGTGCTGAAAAAAATATTTTGGCATTCAGCCGCTCATGTGCAGAAGACAACGACTATATCAACGGTCAGATCGACGATTCTAGTATTATGTATTTTGACAACACTATCAAAATTCCAATGTCACAATTTAGTTACCACAATGCAATCGTTAATCGTGTGTTGCTAAAATGCCTAAACAAACTTAGTAATCAAGTTGGCAACATTGAACGCAAACACGTCAACCTTGTGCGAGGATTTGCGTTGGAGGGCGAGAATGGCACATCTATCAACCTTCCAAACGGAATTCGTGTGCATAAGGAATATGATTTCGTAACAATCACTACTCAGTTATCTAAGAAAAATAAGAATGCTTATCAGTTTGGTAAAGGAAAACTGGAAATTCCAGGCTATGGCACAATCGTTTGTTCGCCTAGCAGACTCCGCACTCCACGCCCAACCTGCCATTTAGTTGATGTGGATAAAATTCCGGCAAGCAGTGAATGGCGTTTCAGACGTGAGGGTGATGAGTTCACTCCTTATGGCGCAAGTTATGCTAAGAAATTGAAAGAGTATTTCATTGACAAAAAGATTCCGCTAAGGCTGAGAGATAATATCCCAGTGCTCGCCAACGGCAATCAAATTTTGATTGTGGCAGGGATCGAGATCTCCGACAGCATCAAACTTGACGACGGCAGCGAAAATGTGTTTAAAATTACTTACAAAAAAGATTTGATTTAGTGTCAGTAAATATCACAATTTTTAAAATTCTAAATTAAAATGAACAGGAACTTTAACAAGTTTCTGTTTTTTTAGGAGAATTTTATGGAAGAAAATACAAATTTTGGCTTAATCGCTTATGATAACGAAGAAGATTTGGAGAGAAAACTTTATGACATTCTGCAAATCAATAAAAATCAACAAGACCAAATTTATAATTTGAGTGAGTCGGTCGAAGCAAGTGTAAATCAACTGACCCAAGACATTCAAGAGGTGGACAATTATTATTATGATAACTATGACAACGCCAAAATGTTAGCTGGTTACTCAGCACTTGACAAAACTTACCCGTACTTATATTTTTACGCTCGACATTTTGGCAAGCTGAAAGGCACGTTTACTGTTTCATTTATGGCATTAGATTCGACTAGTGAATCTAGCAGGGTTGAATTGCTTGTGGATAATAAGATTGTCAACACACGTACAGTAACCGCAGATAACTACAACACGGTGGATGCGACATACAATGTTAATTTGACATTCACCAAAGGATTGCACGAAATTAAAGTTAGAGTCGTGTATACTGGCACAAGTAAAGCGGACTACCTTCCAATCAATTCATATAATCTTAATGTGCCTCACCCATATATTGAATATTTGTCAAGATCAAGAGATTATTTTGTCGATATGGGTGTGAATATGGAAATGCTGGCAGTAACTGACGGTCACACGGCAAGATACAAATACAGATATGTTTCTAGCACATCGCCTTATGGTAATGACCTAGCGACCGAGCTCAAATCGACGTCATACAAGAAATATGGAGATATACTTAGTGTCGGTTTATACAACAATGGGCTGACCGGCCTAAAGAATACTCCGGTCATTATTTCACGAACGCCGGGCACTACAACATACGAAGCGTCAAGCAACTTCCCTGATGCAAAGACTATGTCTATAAACATTGACCACAAATATTTTGCGCTAGGATGTATACCAACCTTGTCTGCAACGGCGGACAATACTCCACAATATATTTACACATTCGTTTATCAGAAGACTGACGGCAGCACCAAGCTGAGAACGGCGGACAACAATAATACAGTAACCGAAATTGACCTGCCAACCATAAAGGAAAACATATTTAGAATTGTGGGAACTCGTGGAATTTCGGGTGAAAATGTGCCAACAGTGGATTTTATGGTTGAAACGGTTGATGGCAGAATGGTCCATTACAACTTGGATGGAACTTCGCCTGCAGTATATCCGAATAAAATTCACAGACTAGATTTGGGTTATGGCAGAGAACCTGTTTTGTATTTCAATTCAGAAACTAATAGATATATTTTGTTTTATAGAAAAAAAGGCTCTCTCTATCGCAGGGAATTTACCCTGGACAAGACAAAGAGTGCCTATAGACTTTTCGCTGAAAAGTATTTGTGTGACGGAGATAAGATCTATTTCATAGATAACGCACAAAAATATGCGGTTTTGTATAATGGCAAATTTATAAAAACACCGGTGGACAATCCACAAACTTATTAGTTGTCCATGTCGTCGCTGTCTGGTATGGATAGTGGAGTGTTGTCTGGCAAAGAAGAGACTTGATTGAGTTGCTTGCTAATCTTACGGCTAGATTTGGTGGCGAGCTCAATATTGTCACCGACCTCATCCAGCTTCTTTTGAGTTTTGCCGAGAAGCATTACGAATTTTTCGAACTCTTGCTTAAATACGGCAAGCATGGACCAAATTTCACTGCTACGTTTTTCGATATACAAGGTTTTGAATCCCATTTGCAAACTATTGAGCAGAGCCATTAAAGTGGTCGGACCACACACCAAGATTTTATATTCGTTTTGCAGTGTGTCCATTAGCTCGTTGTTTCTAACGATTTCCGCATACAGACCTTCAAGTGGCAAGAACATTACTGCAAAATCCGTCGTGACTGGTGGATTTACATATTTTTCCTTAATTTTCTTAGCTTCGTTTTTGACACGAGTAAACAACGCTTTTTGTGCTTTTTCGGTTTCTTCAATGTTTGCTAGTTCACTGGCATCGACTAATCGATAATAGTCTTCGATAGGGAATTTGCTGTCGATAGGCAAAATTATGTTTTGATCATCTTTGCCTGGCAGATATACGGCAAAGTCCACTCTTTCGCTTGAATTTGGTTTCACTGTCACTTGGCTAGCAAACTGCTCGCTAGTGAGCGCTTGCTCGAGTAAGGATGCAAGACTTACTTCGCCCCACACACCACGTGCTTTTACGTTGGATAGCATACGCTTTAGGTCGCCCACGCCCGTCGCCAAGCTCTTCATTTCGCCCAATCCAATTCCAACGTTATCTAGGCTGGCACGAATTTTGCTAAAGCTTTCGTTCAAACGGGTGGTCAAACTATTGTTGAGTTTTTCGTCAACTGTCTGACGCATCTGTTCAAGTTGTTTTTCGTTTTCTTGTCGTATGAGTCGCATACTATTGTTGACGTCGTTTGTTAGTTTTTCAATGCGAACTTCATTCTTAGCTGTCAATTCGTCAACCTTTTGTTGAGTGAGAGCGGATTCATTTCTCTGTATTATTGAGATATTGCTCAATTGATTTTGCATTCCAATTTCCGACTGTTTTATGCTGGCAAGTATGGTGTTGATATTGGTGGCGTTTTGTTTAGTCAATTCGTCACCCAACTCCTTGCTTGAGCCAGTTTTTTTCTTGCCTATAATTATGCATGCAATTAGGCTAGAAAATGAAAACACGCAACTGATTATTAATAAAATTGTTATCATAAAATCTCCTAAAAATATATTCCATTCAAATTTAACAGCGATTTTGCATTAAAATTGCTATATTTTTGTGTATTTTTTGCTATTTTTTCAATTTTTTCATACTCGACGGAAATTCGTTCGTGCGAAAGATTGTTAATAAATTTTGCATATTTTTTCGCACATCTTAGAGTTTTGCTGTCAATCTTTGCATCGTATTGCAAACTAAATCTTAACATACGAAGAATGCGAACTGGATCTTGTTGAAGATTTTCGTCTGCTGGCGGAATGGCTCGAATGATATTATCGTGCAAATCTTTGATGCCGTTGTGAAAATCAAAAAACTTTTTGTCTAATATATCATAATAAATAGCATTGATTGTGAAATCTCGCCTAAGTGAATCGGTGGCAATGTCGCCTACAAATTCAACCTTGCATGGAGCATGGTGTCCATCGCATTTGTAATCATCTTTTCTGAGTGTGGTGTAATCAAACTCCAAACCTTTGAAAAAAATCTTTGCACTGCCAAAATCACGGCTAATGATTTTGCAATCTAGTCCCAAATCTTTCAGACTCTCCACACGCAGACTACTGACAATATCGTAGTCATAAATATGCTGACCTAAGATGATATCTCTGACCGCACCGCCAACAATATATAGCCTAGCATGAGGGGCAAAAATTGCCGCCAACTCTTCAACAATAGGATTCATAACAAAATTATAACATAAAAATAAAAAACTGACAAATTTTATTTTCATTTGTTTACTTTTTCTCTATTTTTGTTATAATAATCATATATGTGGAATATTTTAGTGTCGCCGATAGACAATAGGGCGGTAAGAAAGATAAGTAAAGCGGTTAGCCATTATTTCAAAGAAAAAGACGTGGCGTTTGCCGTATATTTTTGCAGTGAAGAAGGCGAACTGGAACAGGTGAGCCACAACCTTAGTCTAAAGGGGGAGCATGACTTCATTCTCATCGGCGATAACGATGCTCTAAATCAGTTTGTCAATGGCGTGGTGGACTTGAGCGCTGTTTGTGTGGCAGTGGTGTCGTCTGGAAAAAACAACTTTGCCAAAATGTTGAAACAAAGCAAACATATCAAGGCTTATCTTGACCAAATACTTTTGAAACAACGCACACAGATTGACCTTATCAAATGCAATGACCGCATAGCAGTGAATTATGTTTCGTGCGGACTGGATGTGCCGGCAGTCGAATATTATGAGTCGCACAAAGTCAAGTCCAACTTTAATCGCACACGTGCAATTTACAGAAGTTTGTTCAGTTTTGGTCAGATGCAAGCTAGCGTTTCCATAAATGGCGAGCGTGCCAAAGAAAAACCATTTTTAATGCTGTCTTTTTGTAATGGGAAATATATTGCAGGCAGGATAAAAATCAACCCGCATTCCAATCTAAATGATGGTCTTGCAAACCTGATTATCATTCCGCCAATGACCAATTTTAAACGTCTGATTTTGTTGCAAAAAATGAAATCAGGAAAGCACATTTACAACCCAGCTGTCGAAGAATATTGGGCTAGCGAAGTGACGCTACAAAACGAACAGGTTTTTAAGTTGAATATTGACGGCACTATCCACGAGATGAAAAATCCAAAACTTATAGTTTTGCCCAACGCTTTAAATGTTTATCTTGGCGAAAATAAATTGGGCAATGAAGAATAATAAAATTTTAATTTAATTATAATTTAAATAACAATTTTGCTCATAATAATTATATGAAAAAATTGTTATTTTTTAATTATTTTATCGTATTTTTAGCAATTTTTACGTTATTTTACGTATATTTTTGCAATTTTTCAAAAAATTTAATTGCACATGCTTACGAGAATGAAAATATTAATATTGAATTAAAATTTAATAATGATAAATATATTTTTAATAATAAAAAATTAAATCAAAAACCACATACATATTTAGAAAATTATCACAAACAAAATTCATATTTAAATATGTCAAAAGACAAGCAAATTGAACACATAAATAAATGTGTAAAATTGGGTCTTGGATATGAATATGCTTTTGAATCAATCTATCCAAAACTTAGACCTGAGATTGACAAATTGGAACGCATATATTCTGTTCAGGTTAAAAATGCCAGTTTCAATTTTACGCCATATGAAAGCAGTCCTTTCAAAATAGAAAACTCAGTAGAGGGCAGAGTTTTAAATCGTGAAAAACTATTTAAAAACATTTGCGAAAAATATTCCAAATCTAATAATATTACGCTCAATATTCCTTTTGAAAAAATTGTGCCGAAATTCACAACGGACGAAGCAAAAAAATTGACTTCGCTTCGTTCCACTTTTTCAACAAATTATTCGGCTAGCACCCCAGACCGAAAGTCAAATATTCGCACTGCACTCGGAAGATTCAATGGTCTGATTGTGGAAGAGGACGAACAGATTTCATTTAACAATGTTGTCGGCAAGCGAACGATAGAAAACGGCTATAAAACTGCAAAAATAATTATGGATGGTGAGTATGTCGATGGACTTGGCGGAGGTGTGTGTCAGGCAAGCACTACGCTATACAATGCGCTCGTTTTGGCTGATGTGAAGATAGATAAAGTACAACGCCACAGCCGAAGGGTTGGATATGTGCCACCTGCCCTTGATGCCATGGTCAACTGGGGCTCAAGCGATATGGTGTTTACAAACACAACAGGTCAACCGCTATATATCACCACTCACTGCACCGATACAAAGGCTAGCGTCAATGTCTATGGATTGGCTCATGGACAGGGTGTGACTTTTGCGACAGAAAGCGAAATTGTTTCGACCACACCGCCACCAGCGGAAGAGGTAATTGTGGACGTTGACGGCAAATACAAGGACAAAGTCTATTATGAAGATGAGTCATTCTACCTTCATCGTGCCAAAGACGGCATTGTGGCAAATAGCTACCTTGTTAAACGTCTTAACGGAAACCTTATATGGAAAAAATTACTTAGAACGGAAAAATACCCTGCTGAACGAGCTACACGTGTTGTGGGAGCAAATAAACGAGTCGTGGAGGACAAGTACGATTGGCTGGAGATGTTGAAAAATTTATTTGTATGATATTCATGCAAAATTTGACGAAAACACAAAAAGTTATCCACATTTCCACAATGATTGGTGGAAAATATCGAAAGTTTGTTCTAAAACTTTTGCACAGTTGTTGAAAATGTCGAGTTATCCACATTTCCACATTGTTAATTTGGTAAACTAAATCAATGTGTGGATCTAGCATAAATGCTGAAATCAGCACGTTTTTATTTGATAATTTCTGGCAGATCCTTTATAATTGAACTATGTTTAGCCTTAAATATTACATTGGCAATTACAAAAAATATGTCATTATTGGTCCATGTTTTAAATTCTTGGAAACGATGACTGATGTTTTCACGCCATACATCGTGGCAAAGATTTTGGACGTGGGCGTAGTGAACAATGACACGAAGTACATTTACACAATGGCGTTGATTGCACTTTTGATCAATATTCTAGGCTTTGCTTTCGCTCTCATTTGTCAGAAATGTTCGGCAATCACCAGTAAAGGCGTTGGACGAGATATTCGCCGAGATATTTTTCAGCACGTCAACACTTTTTCCCATGCCGAATTGGACAAGTTCTCGACCATGAGCCTAACCAATCGTATGATTAACGATACTGAGCAGATATGCACCGCCATTTCAATGACCATTAGGCAGGTGGCTCGTGCACCATTCTTGCTGATTGGATGCTTTATTATAACCGTTACAATTGATTGGAAGCTTTCACTCATATTCCTTGCGGTGTCACCAATCATTTTGCTCATAACACTTTTTGTGATGAAGAAGACTGCCCCATTGCACCTAAAAACCAAACAAGATTTGGATGCTCTCAGCAGCGTGGCACGTGACAACCTATCCGGAGTGCGAGTGATTCGTGCTTTTGACAAGCAAAATGACGAAATTGTAAGATTCGATAGGTCAAACAACGAGATGACTAACACTTTGCTCAAGGTGGGCGAGATTGCGGCTCGCATGCCGTCAATTATGATGCTTGTCATCAATTTTGCCGTGATTGGCATAATTTGGTTGGGCGGTGTGCGAGTGAACGTTGGCAGACTTACTAGTGGGCAGGTGATTGCATTCATCAATTACTGCACAAGCATTGCTTCTGCCATGCTGGCTATATCTCGAGTTATCATTGTTTATACTCGTACTGGAGCGTCAATAAAGCGTATTAAAGAGATTTTTGAGACTCAGAACTCAATCGAAAGCCCAGCTCGACCTATCCCATTAAATCTAGACAATGGTGCGGAAATTGAATTTAAAAATGTAAGTTTTTCATTCAGTGACGCCAAAGATGTGGTGAAGAACCTTTCAATCAAGGTCGCACCAGGTGAAACAATAGGCATTATTGGAGGCACTGGCTCAGGCAAGTCGTCTGTGGTCAACTTGATTCCACGTTTTTATGACCCCACTAAGGGCAAAGTGCTTTTGAATGGCAAAGATATTCGACGATATGACGTGCAAGAACTGAGAGAAAGAATTGGCATTGTGCCACAGAATCCAACACTGTTTAAAGGCACGATTCGTGATAATATGCGTTGGCACAAAAGCGATGCTAGTGATGACGAGATTATTCGTGCACTCATCATCGCACAAGCATACGAGTTTGTTAAGGCAATGCCAGATTTCCTTGACAGCAAGGTGGAACGTGGCGGCACAAACTTTTCTGGCGGACAACGTCAGCGTTTGACAATCGCACGTGCCTTAGTTAATAACCCTGCTATTTTAATTTTGGACGATAGCTCAAGTGCGCTAGACTTTGCCACAGATGCAGCACTCAGACGAAGCATCGGCAAATATATGGGCAACGTCACCACCTTTATAGTGGCACAGCGTGCAACTGCACTCGCTTCGGCGGACAAAATCATTGTTTTGGATAACGGTAGCGTTGTTGGTGTCGGGTCGCACGAAGAATTGATGCAAAATTGTTTGGTGTATCAAGAAATATATAATTCGCAGAATAGACCAGAGGAGGAAAGCAGATGAGCAAAACAAAAAAACTCCGCAAATTAAAATCTGGTCAAGACACACAAGTCGTTGCAGAAGAAAGCAAGCCTACATCATACGAGTTAAGAAAGAAACGAAATATAAATTTCAAACAATCTTTGAAAATTACGGGGAAGGTTATCGCATTTGGTAAGCCATATCATAAGTATTTATACCTTTCGCTATTATCAATTTTCTTGCAGACGTTCTGTCAGTTGATGCAACCAGTCTATCTCGGAAAGTGTATTGACTGCCTTATTGGTGAAGGGCAAGTTCAGTTTGCTACGCTTGGCAAATATACTGCTATAATGTTGGTGTTCATTGTCTTCAACGCACTATTTACTTATCTCGGTGATGTGCTATCAAATGTGTATTGTTTTAAATCTGCAGGATACATCCGCAACAAGTTCTTTGAGAAAATAAACAAGGTGCCACTCAAATTCGTTGACCAGAACTCTCATGGTGACCTACTCAGCCGTCTTTCAAACGACGTGAACATGCTGACCGACGGCTTTTTGGAAGGTATAACTGGCATCACAAATGGCGTTATTACAATTCTAGGCACACTTATATTTATGTTGGTGCTGGACTTCAGACTTGCCTTGATCATTGCACTTATCGCTCCAATCAGCTTGATAGCTTCATTCTACATTGCCAAAAAGTCGTACAAGCTTTTCGTTGAGCATGTTGAAACAGAAGGCGAGGCAAATGGTTATTTGGAAGAAATGATTAGCGGTAGCCGTGTGGTTAAAGCTTTCGGCTTTGAAGACGAGAGCGAAAAGAAATTCGATACAATCAACCAGAGATATTACAAGGTCTGTGAAAAAGAGGAGTTTGTATCCAACATTGCCAATCCGCTTACTCGTGTGATTAATGCTGTGGTGTATAGTTGTGTAGGACTCTTTGGCGGCTTGCAAATCGTGGCTGGACGTGCCACTGTGGGTTTAATATCCAGTTTTCTAAACTATGCGAATTCGTTTGGCAAGCCGTTTAATGAACTTGCAGGCGAAGTGACAGAACTGCAATCGGCTTTTGCTGCAGCGACACGAATCTTTGAAGTGTTGAATGCAACCGAAGAAGTGTCGGACAACAATCTGCCAGTATTGAAAAAGGCAGAAGGTCATGTGACGGCGGAAAACGTGTATTTTTCATACAACGACCGTGTAAAGTTAATAGAGAACTTTAACCTAACGGTCAAGCCTGGTCAGCGTGTTGCAATAGTTGGCCCGACCGGATGTGGCAAAACCACCCTCATAAACCTGCTGATGAGGTTTTATGATGTTAACAGCGGCGTAATCAAGGTGGACGAAACGCCTATTACTGACGTCAAGCGTAGTAGCTTGCGAGCTCAATATGGCATGGTGCTGCAAGAGTCGTGGCTGTATAATGCTACTATTCGTGAAAACATTGCTTATGGCAAGCCTAACGCAAGTATGCAAGAGATTATTGAAGCGGCAAAATTGGCTGGTGCACACGAGTTTATCGACCGTATGCCAGACAAATATGAAACAGTGGTTACAGAAGGCGGCAACAATATTTCTCAGGGTCAAAAGCAGTTGCTCTGCATTGCTCGAATTATGCTCGTAAAACCACCAATGCTCATTTTGGACGAGGCAACGAGCAACATCGACACTCGCACCGAACTGAAGATTCAACAGGCGTTCAACTCCATTATGACGGGACGCACCACCTTTATTGTGGCACATAGATTGTCCACAATCGTGACGGCGGACAAGATTTTGGTGATGAATAAAGGCAATATCATTGAACAGGGAACGCACGACGAACTCATGGCAAGGCACGGCTTCTATTATCATCTATACAATAGCCAATACGCCAAACCAGGCGACAACTCGGAGGCTTTATGATTGGATACGATTTCGACAAAACGATAATATCATGTGATTCGACTGTCGAGTTTTATAAATTTTGCTTGAAGCAAACACCTAGACTTTGGCTGAATTTGTTTTATCAAATTGGCATAGGACTTGTGTTCAAGCTTGGCTTTATGAAAAAGACAGCATATAAAGAAAAAATGTATAGTTTCCTAAAATATGTGAAAAATATTGACCGTATGGTTGAAAAGTTTTGGGACAAAAATCAGCACAAGATTTATAAATATTACTTGCGTCAACGACGTGAGGATGATGTCATAATTTCGGCTTCCCCAGAATTTTTGCTGAAACCTATCATTGACCGTATCAATCCTAATGCTACGCTAATCGCTTCACGTGTCAACAAGTTCACAGGTAAATATACCGGCCTTAACTGCTATGGCGTGGAAAAATTGAATCGATTCCACGAAGTGTTTGGCGACGTTAGACTAGAAGCTTTTTATAGCGACTCAATGAGTGACGCACCAATGTTTAGACAGGCGGAAAATCAATATTTGATCAAGAAAGGTCAAATTCAAAGAATTGACACTATTTCAAAAATAATGAACGGATTTAGTTATTAAAAAAACTCCCAAGCACTAAAGCATTTAAATTTTGTGTCATTCAAAAACGAACCACTGGTTTGGTTCGTTTTTTCTATTTTTTTACTCTAAATCACTTTTCCCTAAGTTACAATCACTACATAAAGTTTGTAAATTTTCAATAATTGTCTCTCCACCTTTAGAATAAGGTTGAATATGGTCAACGTGCAATTCCAAATTTGGTGTAGTTGCAGGAGAGCGACCGCACATACAACATTTAAAATTATCCCTTTTAAAAACTAAAAATCTTAATCTTAAATTTATATCTCTTCTTGTTAAATGTTTGGATGGGTAAGCTTTTTCATTAGTACTATCATTTTTGTTTATATTATTATCTTTTTTTTCTATACTTTGTTCACTATTAATGTAAATTACAAAATTTTGAAGAGCGTCTCTCCAAGACCCAAATCTGCGACAGTATGTGTTTAAAGAAAATTTACTTAATCCTTTTTTTATATCACTTGTTGTAGGTTGTCTACAAAGTGAAATCCATAACCTTTCAATTTCTGAGAATAACTCCCCATCTGTTATATGTTTGCTTCCACCATTTAGAGAAATCCCTGCTTCTGATAATGCGTACTCCCAATACTTAAATTCATTTAGAACTCGTTTAAGACCAATTAAACTTTCTTTTTCATAAATTTTACAGTTTATATATCCAAATTTCGCATAAATTTTTTGAATGTCTTCTATAATATCTTTTCTTGTTATGTCCAGTTTTTGAATCTGTTTTCTACTGGTTTTAATACCAGCTTTCTGCAAAGCCAAAGTCCACGAACCAAATCTTTTAGATATCGTGCTTACACTAAATTTTCCAATTTCTTTATAAAATCCCGTTGTTAAGATTTCAACATTATTTTCTTTAATAACATTTTGTAGATCTACAATCAATTCATTATCTGATATGTTTCTATGATATTCATTTAATTGAAATTGCATACATTACTCCTAATCAATTAGATTATAACATAAAATGATGGAAAGTGTATGAAAAAAATAAAGATTTATAAGATGGCAGTTAGATGTGTGTTTGTTATATACAATTGTTCTCGCTTATATCAAATAGTTGAACACACACCTATAAACAAAATTGAAGCAGACAAAAAGTGAAAATGCGGTTAAACGCAACATGCTTTTGTTTTTTTGCCATTATGTATAATGGCAAATTTATTCAAGGGGGGGGGATTTAACAAAATTTTTTGAAATAAATTTTTTACTTGTCAAGACGGATAAAAAGAAAACAATGTTTTAGTTATGATTCTCTAATTATTAAATTAGTTCCAAAAGGCATTGACTGAACAAGAGTTTCTTGATAGGTATTGATAGATAAAAATTACTTTGTAGCAGTCGGTGAATTTTCTGTTTTTGTGGATTTTGCTTTCTGTTTGGCTTTGTAGATAAGGCAGATTATAATTGCAATGATGCTGCCGAGTAGCATTCCACCCAAGACATCCGTTAGATAATGCACGCATAAGAACACTCGAGAAAAAGCTATTAAAAATGCTAGCACTAACGCACTCCAAGCCTTTTTACCTGCCAGCAGCATTAGGCTCACTGCCACAGCGAATGATGATGCGGTGTGTCCGGACGGGAAAGATGCATCGCCCGGAATTTTGAGATTTATTGATTTTATAAAATCTAAAATAGCCGAATTTTTGCTAAAAGGTCGTGGCCTAGCTATGATAGGTTTCAATGCACAATTGCATATCAGTAGTTCAACAAGCAGACATATTGTGGCGATTATTCCAATCTTGCGTGTTTTGGGTATGCAAATCAGCACAATCAAAATGGCAACCCAAATCAGCCCATATTCGCCAAGATAGGTGATGAATTTCATTAAATAG
Organism: uncultured Clostridia bacterium; assembly: GCA_934747805.1. Taxonomy (GTDB): domain Bacteria; phylum Bacillota; class Clostridia; order Christensenellales; family UBA1242; genus HGM11372. Next base: position 21,244 of record CAKVHC010000009.1, read on the forward strand.
TTGACGAATTTGCTGCCGTGCATATGCTGCATCATAAAGTTTATTACTATATTGTCCATGTCATAATTATATCCAAAATTCATAATATAGTCAATTTTATATAGTTTGATTTGCCAACTTTTCATTGACAATTAGCCTTGAGAAGTGTATTATTAATGCTGTAAATAGCAGCAAATTTGCAGATAATTTTAGGAGAATTTATGATTAACAAAAATTGTTATCGCACGCACAATTGCGGTGAACTCAGGCTTTCGAATGCGGGCGAACAAGTCGTTTTGAGCGGCTGGGTCAATGCCATTCGTCGTCTAGGCGGTCTGACATTCGTCACCCTGCGTGACCATTTCGGTCTTACTCAACTTTTTGTACGTGATGAGAGCATGATTGACGGCATCACGAAAGAGACCGTTATTCGAGCAACCGGCAAGGTTATCGAACGTGAGAGTAAAAATAAAAATATGCCTACAGGCGACATTGAAATTGACGTTGAGAAAATTGACGTGCTCGGCAAATGCACAAAGACATTGCCTTTCGATATTGACGAGTCAGGCAACTCAAAAGAAGATCTGCGTTTGAAATATAGATTTTTGGATTTACGTAATCCTGAGACTTTCAAAATCATTGACGCAAGGTCGAAAATGCTTATGGCAACACGCCAAATCTTCCACGATTTAGGCTTTACTGAAGTTCAAACCCCAATACTTACCAGCAGTTCCCCAGAGGGCGCACGTGACTTTTTGGTGCCTAGCCGTCTGAATGCTGGCAAATTCTATGCTTTGCCACAAGCTCCACAGCAATTCAAACAACTTTTAATGGTGTCTGGATTCGATAAATATTTCCAAATTGCACCTTGCTTTAGAGATGAAGACTCACGTGCTGACCGTAGTCCAGGCGAGTTCTATCAAGCCGACTTTGAGATGAGCTTTGCCACTCAAGAAGACGTCTTCTTGGCAATGGAAACCATTATGACCCGCCTTGTGCCACAAATGAGCGACAAGGTTATGACAAGTGCTCCATTTGAGCATATCCCTTATGCCGTTGCAATGGAGAAATATTGCTCGGACAAGCCTGACCTTAGAAACCCACTTTTGTGCTATGACTTGACCGACATTTTGCAGAATACTGAATTTAATGCTTTCAAAGGCAAAACTATCAAGGCAATCTGTGCTCACACTGAAGGAAAACCACGTTCATTCTATGACGAGATGACAAAATATATCGTAAGTCTAGAAGGCAAAGGTTTGGCATACATTAAAGTGGGCGACGAGCTCACCGGCAGCGTTGTTAAATTCTTATCTGACGAAGAAAAAGTTAACATTTTGCACCGCACGAATGCACAAAAGGGCGACACCGTTTTCATAATTGCAGACACGAAGACCGTTGCCACAAAACTTACAGGCAGTTTGCGTAATCGTTTGGGCAAAGAACTCGGACTTATTGACGAAAACAAACTACATTTCTGCTGGATAGTAGACTTCCCATTCTATGAATGGAATGAAGACACGCAAAGCGTTGACTTTGCTCACAACCCATTCTCTCTGCCACAGGGCGCTATGGATAGCCTAACCAACAAAGCTCCGCTTGACATACTAGCTTACCAATATGACCTAGTGCTGAACGGTGTTGAGCTCGCCAGTGGCGCAGTCCGTAACCATGACCCAGAGCTTATGGTTAAGGCATTTGAGATTGCGGGCTATGACAGAGAAGTGGTGGAAAACAAATTCCCAGCACTCTACAATGCGTTCAGTTACGGCGCACCACCACACGCTGGTGCAGCATTCGGATTTGACCGACTTTTGATGATATTCTTCGACTGCGACTATATTCGTGATGTCATTGCCTTCCCACTCAACAAGACTGGACAGGACGTTTTGATGGGCGCACCTAACTACGTCACAGACAAGCAACTCAAAGACGTCCACATCAAACTAGATTTAGACAAGGAATAATTATGAAAAAATTGACTCTAGCGGAATATTTGACACGCCTTTTTCACTATGTAGACAAAGCAAAAGACAGAGGCGTCACAATATTCGTCCCAGAAGCAAATGTTTATGACCTGGCTTGCTTGGCAACCAAATTCGAAACAGGCTGCGACACCTTAGATTTGCATTTCGCCGAACAAATGTTGGACGTCGGCTTCAAGGTCGATTATGACACAAATAGCGAAGACTACGAGTTTTCGGTTTGTCAAATGATAATGCCTAATCGCAGCATTATCATCAACCCAAATCTCAAAAGGGACACAACCCTTCCAGAGTGTAGAATTGATGACAGAAATTCATCCAAGCTGTGTGATTCGATTGAAAAATTAAACATGCACATCGTTCCATTGCAAAAACTTAGTGAACGAGAGAGCGAGTTGATGATAAAAATGGTCGGCTTGAAACGTAGCATTGAAAGAAAACATTATGAAAAGTATTACAATATATTTAATGGTTAAAAAACTTTTAAAATTTTTAAAAGTTTTTTTATTTTTCAAAAAATATTCTTGTGTGTCGAACACGGTTGTGGCGTGGCTTGTTTTACACTACCATATATTAAATATGAAACAAAATCGCATTAAAAATTAAATTTTAAACACTATTTGTTCAAAACTATTGTGGTGGTCAATTATAAACAACACTAGTATTATTGAATAATATAAAATACAACATATATGGTGTTTAGCGAAAATTTGGCTAAAAAATCAATTTTTAGGACTAGTAAGATAAAAAATGCAACTAAAATTTGCGTTTTTTTTAAAAAAAATTTTTACAAATTAATTTGATAGATTTTCAAACTTGTTATATAACCAAAATAACAAAACTAAAAGGGAGAGAACATATGATTATAACAATTTTGAAAAGAGATGGTCGCAAGGAAAAGTTTGAACTAACTAAGATTGAGAATGCCATTTACAAGGCCGCTGTGGCGTGTGGTGGAACAAACAATCTTTTGGCACACGAGCTTGCACTCAAGGTGCAAACCATTTTGGATCAAAATACAGCCAAAAATCCTATTCCAAAGGTTGAAGAAATTCAAGACATTGTAGAAAAGGTGCTTATTGAAAACGGCCACGCCAAGACTGCAAAGGCGTATATATTATATAGAAAACAGCATGAGAGAATCCGCAATGCCAACGACACCCTTATTGACTATAAGGAAACCATAGACAAATATCTCAAGGTCAATGACTGGCGTGTAAAAGAGAATTCAACTGTTACATATTCAATCGGCGGCTTGATTCTTTCCAACTCAGGTGCGATTACAGCAAACTATTGGCTCAGCGAGATTTATGACGAAGAAATTGCCAATGCGCATCGTCGTGCAGACCTACACTTGCATGATTTGTCAATGCTCACAGGCTATTGCGCAGGTTGGTCATTGAAGCAGCTTATCGTCGAAGGCTTGGGCGGAGTGCCTGGCAAAATTTGTTCTAGTCCAGCGGCACACTTGTCCACACTTTGCAATCAAATGGTGAATTTCTTGGGCATTATGCAAAATGAATGGGCAGGCGCACAAGCATTCAGTTCGTTTGACACCTATCTAGCACCATTCGTAAAGAAAGACAATCTGAGCTACAAAGAAGTTAAACAATGCTTGCAGTCATTTATCTATGGCGTGAACACACCATCTCGTTGGGGCACGCAAGCGCCTTTCACAAACATAACTCTCGACTGGGTTGTGCCAAACGATATGGCTGAACTTCCTGCTATTGTCGGCGGCAAGCCACAGGATTTCAAATACAAAGACTGTGTAAAAGAAATGGCAATGGTTAACAAAGCTTTCATCGAGATTATGATCGAAGGCGATGCCAATGGCCGTGGTTTCCAATATCCAATTCCAACATATTCAATCACAAAAGATTTTGACTGGTCGGACACAGAGAACAATCGTTTGTTGTTTGAAATGACGGCAAAATATGGCACACCATATTTCTCAAACTATATTAATAGCGATATGCAGCCAAGCGACGTGCGTAGCATGTGCTGTCGTTTGCGTTTAGACTTGCGTGAACTGAGAAAGAAATCTGGCGGCTATTTTGGCAGTGGCGAAAGCACTGGTTCTATCGGCGTTGTAACTCTTAATATGCCACGTCTTGCTTATCTAAGCGACACGGAAGAAGAGTTCTTCATTCGTCTTGAAAAGTTGATGAACACGGCGGCTAGAAGTCTGAAAATTAAACGTGATACAATCACAACATATCTTGAGCAAGGGCTGTATCCTTATACAAAACGTTATCTCGGCACGTTTAAGAATCACTTCTCGACCATTGGCCTTGTGGGCATGAATGAGGCCTGTAAAAATGCCAAATGGCTACGTACCGATTTGACAACCAAAGAGGGTCAGGAGTGGACGAAAAAGGTGCTCAACTTTATGCGTAACAAATTGAGCGACTATCAGGAAGAGTACGGTGATTTGTACAACCTAGAAGCCACTCCGGCAGAGTCAACCAGTTTCCGTTTGGCATCGAAAGACAAGAAACTTTATCCAGACATTATCACAGCAACAGAAGGTGACGGAACACCTTACTACACAAACAGTTCTCACTTGCCAGTGGACTACACCGACGACATTTTCAAGGCACTTGATATTCAAGATGAATTGCAAACATTGTACACTTCTGGCACAGTGTTCCACGCATTCTTGGGTCAACGCTTGAGTGACTGGAAGTCTTGTGCAAACCTGGTGCGTAAGATTGCAGAAAACTACAGACTTCCATACTACACAATGTCGCCAACCTATTCAGTTTGTGCAAAAGACGGATATCTTTCTGGCGAACAACCAGTTTGTCCGCATTGTGGTGGCAAAACCGAAGTTTACAGCCGTATTACAGGATACTATCGTCCAGTGCAAAACTGGAATGACGGCAAAGTGGAAGAATACAAGCATCGTAAAACATATGACCTAAACAATTCGCATTTGACACATTGTGTAAACCACGACGAACCAAAAGCGGAGGAAACTAAATGTGAATGTACGGGCGACAAGATTATGCTCTTCGGAACAAAGACTTGTCCTAACTGCAAAATGGCAAAAATGATGCTTGACAGTGCACATATCGCTTACGTTTGGATTGATGCAGAAGAAAACGTAGAACTTACAAAAAAGTTTGGCATTAAATCCGCTCCAACACTTGTGGTGTTGAAAAATGACGGCTTCACAGCATATGAGAATGCAAGCAATATCAAAGCTTTCACGGAGAACTATAAGGGCTAATATGACAGACATAATTATTGTAGGTGCAGGCACGGCAGGAATGACTGCCTGCCTATATGCACTGAGAAATGGTAAGAGCGTTACAATCATAGAAAGCACGGGCTTTGGCGGACAGATTGCCAATTCACCTCGAGTGGAGAATTTTCCGTCTATCAAGTCAATTTCTGGCATTGAGTTTAGTGACAATTTGTTTGAGCAGATTTCGTCCTTGGGTGCCAACGTTGAGTTTGACGAAGTGCAAAAAGTAGAAAAGGTTGACCACATTTTTAATGTCTATCTTCCAAAAAAGACCTTGCAGGCGAAAGCGGTTATCTTGGCGACTGGTGTCAAGCACAAGCATCTCAATCTGCCAAGAGAAGAAGAACTCGTAGGCAAGGGCGTGAGCTATTGTGCAGTGTGCGACGGCCCTTTTTACAAGGGACAAGACGTTGCACTCATCGGCGATGGCAATAGTGCTTTGCAATATGGAATTTTGCTGGCCGGATATTGTAGGCGTGTGTACGTGTGCACATGGACGGACAAGTTTTTTGGTGACAGCAAATTGGTTGACACGCTTTTGAGCAAACCTAACGTCATCCACATAGCCAATGTGTCGGCGAGTGCTTTCGTTGGTGATATTGAAATCACTGGTCTAGAACTCACTTCAATCAAAACAGATGAAAAACAAATTTTGGACTGCAATGCCGTATTTGTGGCAATCGGGCAAGAGCCAAAAAATGCAAGATTTGCTAACCTTGCCGAGCTCGACGAAAAGGGCTATTTTGTGGCTGATGAACAATGCAAGACTAAGACGGATGGCGTATTCGTGGCAGGAGATTGCCGAACGAAAGCCGTACGTCAGCTTACGACAGCAGTTAGTGACGGCGCAATTTCTGCTCTATCCGCTTGTCACTATGTGGATAGCATATAAACAAAAAACGCTGGCTATTTAGTCAGCGTCTTTTTTTGTCTTGTTTTTACCAGATTTCTTTGTTGTAGGTTTTGGTGGAATAGTTTTCCACGATGCTTCTATCAGGCGACTGGTGTCAAAGCAGGCAACATTTGGACAGATTTTGCGGTGAATAATGACACCACGTCCTGTGGAAACGAATCCCACAATGTCGTCGCCGAGCATTGGGTGGCAACAGCCAGCGAATTTAAGCAAGATATTGTTCAATCCTTTGATATCAATTTGCTTTTCGCTTGGCTCGTTTAAACGAATATTTGCCGCTTGGTTTTGTTCAAGTAGATTTTGTTCTTGCTTGATGTCTTTCAAGTATAACTGCACCAATCTATTAGCCACTGATCTGATAGGAATTGCGTTCGCTCCAAGTGTGGCATAGAATTCGTCTTCTACACTAACATTGTATTTTTCCATTGCAATCTTCAGATGTTCAGGAACTATAACCTTGCTTGGCTGATAACCTTTTTCACGAACTGCTTGCTCGAGCATGGTGTGGCCGAGCTTAATATTCTCTTCTTTCATTGTACGTTTGAAGAAATTGTTGATGCTGTTTCGTGCCGCACTTGTTTTGACGAATTTCAGCCAATCACGAGAAGGCCCTTTGGAGTTTGGATTGGTCACAATCTCCACAATGTCGCCGTTGTGTAGGTGAGTGGTGGTTGGCACCATTTTGCCATTAACTTTTGCACCCACGCATTTATGTCCGATATCGCTGTGAATGTGATAGGCAAAGTCGATAGGAGTGGAACTTGCTGGCAAGTGAATTACTTTGCCTTTTGGCGTTTGCACAAATATCTCGCCGTCATAAATATCCACTTTCAAACTGCTAGCCAAATCTTCAGGTGTTGACTTTGAGTCGAGCATCTCTCTTACCCAAGCAAGTTTTGTGTCTAGCGAACTTTGAACGGAACGCTTTTCTTTGTACAACCAGTGTGCTGCCACACCAAATTCGGCGTATCTGTGCATTTCTTCCGTGCGTATCTGCACTTCCACTGGAACACCCTCAAACATTACAGTCGTGTGCAAAGATTGATAGCCGTTAGATTTCGGAATGGCGATGTAATCTTTGAATCTGTTTTGCAATGGAGTGACCACGCTGTGAATCTTGCCCAGCAAAGCATAGCACTCAGCCACGCTATCAACAATGGCTCGCACAGCAATAAGGTCGTAAATTTTGTCCAAAGTTTTGTGAGCAATTAGTTTCTTATATATGCTGTAAATATGTTTCTTTCTGCCAGACACACGACCCTTGATGTCGAGCTCAGCCATGCAATCTTTTACGAGCTCGATAAGTTTGTTGACTTTTGTCTCACGTTCTACATATCTTTCACCAACTTGTGTGACTATGTCTGCGTATTCGTGAGGCTTCAGGCGTAAAAACGCCTTGTCTTCCAACTCGGTCTTGTAATTCGACAGACCAAGACGTGCCGACAGTGGTGCGTACAAATCCATGACCGCATTGCAAAAGGCAATCTGCTCGTCGTTAGATTTGTCTGACAAGTGTCGCATTCGAGCAATTACGAAAGCGAGTTTAAGCATTATGACCTGAATGTCTTTTGTGATGGCAAAAAACATTTTACGCAAGTTCTCGGCTTCAATTTTTTGTTGCGAATAGTTAAGCTGTTCTAGTTTATCCAGTGATTTAATAATAGTTAAGATTTCGGACGAATAATTCGATGAAATCTCTTCGTCATCAATTAAATCTAAAGTGTAAGGGTAGTACAACAGCCCAGCGACTTTGGTCTGAGTGTCAAGGTGCATTTCGTCCGCAATGGATAGCATTTCGTGTACAAGCGTTTTTATCTTTTCGTCGGTTATCAAATCGAACTTTATTTTGGCTTGTTCTAATAACTTGTTCATATTTACTCCGTTCAAAATATATCACATTTTTTTAACATTTGCAATAAAAAATGCCTAGTGGCATTCTTTATATCATCAGATAATTTATCTGCATGTGACCTAGTCTTTGCTCTCAAAACGGATGATTAAGCTATAGAGACCAAATCGCTAGCGGTGACTGTGTAAGGCAAGGTGGATTGTACGCCGTCACGCTCTATTGTGATATATATGCGATCATCAACACGAACGTTCAAAAGTGTGTCGTGAAGGATATAGCTGCGTGTGATTGGCAATGGTGAATTGTCGTTTATTTGCACGCTTACGAGTTGGTCACCAACATGCATGCCCATGCTGCTTGCAATCGAGCCGGACGTGATTTGTGCAACAATGACTTCTTCTACAATCGTAGTACGTGCTGTGTCTACATCTAGCACAGCATGGCTGTTCATGGTCTGAGTGCCTATGCCTAGTCTGAATTGTTGAAGTCGCAAGCTTGAGTTGGTTTCGTTGTAGTCTATTAGATTGTCGGCGATGCTTGTTGCTAGGTTAAGCGGAATTGCATATCCCATGTTCTCGATTTCTTCATCGACAATTTTTGCATTCACTATGCCGATAAGTTTGCCTTGTCGGTTGAATAATCCGCCACCTGAATTGCCGCCGTTGATGGCACAGTCTACACGCATGACACGGAACTTTACAGTCGTGGTTTCGTCGGCGGCGGTCATGGAAATATATTCGCTGTCAACACTGACAATTCCTTGCGTAGCAGAAATGCCTTCTGCCTCTGGATTGCCAATTGCTACAACTGTTTCGCCAACCGTGTAGCCATCTGCAAGGTCAACTTGGCGTGCTTGACTGGACTTTAATGTTTCACTGTTTTTGACTCTTAGCACGGCAATGTCGTAAGTCATTGAGCCGCCCACATATTCGCACTCAATGGCATCTGCACCATATTCAACAACTGGATAATTGTTTGAGTCGTATACTTGCTTGCCATTATTTGTTTTGAATGCACAATAGTTGGATGCACCATATAGATAAACATGCGTGTCACCAATTTTATTCGTGTTAAGCGAATCTTTGTTGTATAAGACATGATAGTTTGTAATGATATATGCGTTGCCATTGTCGTCCATTTTGTAGATGACCCCTGCACCTGCACTAACCGATGTGCTAGGCGTGTTAACTTTGCCGCCCAACCAGTTGTAAGTCACTTCGTTCACTTTATGCTCTGTGAAAATGCTGACCGCACTAAACAATGCACGATTTGTGTTGGTGACAGTGGTGTCTGGCTCGGCAGTGGTGGATAGATAGTCTTTCAAAAATTGCCAGTAGTCGCCAGTGTATCCTTTTTCTTGTGCATTTTTCCATACGTCCTCAAACGTTATGTCTTTAGCGTTTTCGCCATTGCGGATTGTGAACTGCGAAGTGCTTCCGTCCGTGTATGTAATGGTGTAAGTGTCAATCACTCCATCACTAGCCGTCTTTTCAATAGTGTAGATGGATACTAACGGCTCTTGTCCACACGCCGTCAGCATAAATGTGGCTGGAACGAGCATTAGAGCGAGTAACGCTTTTTTAAATTTATTCATAAAACACATCCTTTAGTTTATTTTATTTGGCAATTCAAAGGTTTAGCCCGAGTTTTAAAAAACAGACTAAACATTCCTGAATTCGTTTTCAAGCATATTATATATTAGGTTGTCTAAAAATGTCAATTTTAATTACACGCCAGACATTATTTTTAGTTTCAAATCGCAACAGTGTATATTTCGTTTGCTAAACGATGTGGCCTGTGCTATAATCCAATCGTGTGCGGGTGTAGTACATCGGTAGTACACGGGCTTCCCAAGCCTGTAAGGCGGGTTCGATTCCCGTCGCCCGCTCCAATTTTGTTAAAAAGTTTTATTAGCATAAAAGCGAACAATGACTAGACTTTTAATATTAGTGAGCTAAACGCCTGCGAGACAAATTAGAACCTAAAAAGTTAAGAGGAAAATAAATATGGTCTGGTGGATTATTTTAATTGAAACAATTGTCTTTACTGGGTTTTGTTTGCAAACTTGCGTTGTTTCCGTTTGCCAGGAACCGAGCATATGGATAAAGAATATCATCAAAAATGGTTTCATGTTAAAGGCATGCTGTTTCCAGGTCTATTGTTTCTAGTGATTATAGCAGCCCTTACCGGTCTTGGAGTGTATTTGATTATTTAACAATATTACTTCTACTACAAGGCTTTAAATAAAAAAAACCGAATCTAATTAAGGTTCGGTTTTTAAGTTAAAGCAATATTAAACCCTATCACTTGATTTTTCAATAGATTTTATACTTTGACATTTATCCTCAAACACAAGTGCGAGTGCCTTGCCGTATTCTTTTGCATAAATATCATATTCTTGTTTTGCACTGTTTAATTTTGGGATGAGTTCAAGTGTTGATGGTAGCAATATACCTTTGGATACTTTATCCTGCAAATTGCCGATTTTTTGTCCGCTGCGTATAAAGGCTACATACAATTCGTTTAAGTTATACATTCCACCAGAACTTCTCGAAATACAAGGTGGAAACCTATTCGTTAGAGAAGTTTGCATAAACAGACTCAGTATGTTTGTTGCTGTCAAATCAACAGATTTATCTGTTGGAAAATTTTCAGCGAATCTCATAAAGTCTGAAAAACTATTTACAGTTTTCTCATCTGTAAGACTAACTAATACTGAATTACGTGGCAAAACATCTCGGGCAGTATGCATGGCACCGCCATGACACGCTACGGAAAAGAAATCTACAGGATGATTGTTTCTTTTCTGATTGATCAGGTTAAACATATCTAGGACTTTTATTGTGTAATTCTCTCCAGTAATAAATTCAAAGCCGTCTACACCAACTTTGCCGTGTCCACAATAAATAATGGTTAAAGGTGTGGCATTATCCAAATTATCCAAAGCTTGTCCGATTTGTTCTAAGCTTAAACGACTTCGGCCATCACCAACAATAGCAACATTGTTTCCTTTACAAGAACTCAAAGACTCTTTTAGTGTTTTAGCAGTATTTACAACTTTTTTTTCTTCTTCTGCTACGTCCTCTAAAACTACAAAACTAACATCGTCGAAACTTACATCCCCTGCCAATATTAAGACATTTCTCATCGCTAGACCTCCAATGATTATCCGTAAATATAATATCATATTTGTGAGTTATTTTCAAGTAAGAGATCAAAATTTTTAACTTATACTATTGAAAACACATCAGAGAAAGACTTTTGGTTTTACATATATAAAATAAGCCTGACCGTCAGGCATTTTATTTGTTTAAAATTCAAGATGCGGTTACTCGAACCAGCGAATGTAGCGTGCGGCTCGTGGGTGGTTTTAATTTAGCAAAGGTTAGTTTATGAATAAGCAAGATATATACAATTTTTTAAAAGCGAATAACATTAGGCACGAAATAACAGAACACGAAGCAGTATGCAGTATGAGTGAGTTGATGAATGTCGAGTTGCCATATCCGGAATGTGATGCTAAAAATATATTTATCCACGATGACAAGCGTCAAAATTTTTATCTTATAACCGTCAAGGGCGATAAACGTCTAAACTCAAAGCAATTTCGTAAGACTCACGCTTTGCGTCCAATAAGTTTTGCCAGTGATGATGAACTTATGAACATATTGGGTGTAAAACCCGGATCGGTTTCGCCACTCGGCATTCTAAACGATAGCGAGTCGAAAGTTCAGTTTTTTATAGACAGCGATTTTTGGCAGGGCAGGAAATTGATCGGCGTGCATCCGAATGAAAACACAGCGACTGTTTGGCTCAAAATCGACGACCTAATCGACATAATTCGTCGACATGGCAACACGGTCACGATCGAAGAGTTCTAGTTTAGATATTGACATTTGCAGTGAGCCAATGTATAATTAACGCACAAAACAAAGGGGTAGATTATGACAAAGAAAGAATACGAAGATTTCATTGAATTATCTTACAAAAATGGGCTGAAAGCATATGCCGACTATGCCAACGCCAAATATTTCAACGACAGCAGTTTGCGAGTATCAACGAAAGACATTGACGCTGTTTTTAATGCCGTGATGAGCAAATCTAGTAATGTCAGCAAGTTGACATATGTAAAGAGATTGTCTAGCGGACAGAAAACGTTGCTTGACATGACTGAGTTGAATACACTTGTTCGTTACATGCAAGCCAAACTATTGGCTCAGCGACTTGGCAAAGAAAGATATGCTGAGATGCGAGCTAGAGAAAAGGCAAGTTCGCTAGATCTGATCGACCTTATATACGACAGCGCAAACAAAAAATATATTCGTCCAGATGAACAACAAGGCCGCAAATATAACAACGATGAAAAAATGTTTGCCGATTTTGGCATTGCGCCACTGGATTTGGCAAAGCTTAACGAATTTGGCTACACTATCCACAAAAGCCGCCTTCAACCATTGACTAAATACAAAGATTTGTCCACTAAAGGCATCACGAATGTAGGGCAATTTATGCTTTACACACCACAAGACTTGCTAGAAAAAGGTTTTAGCAATAAATTTGTGCAATACTTGGGTCTTTGCGGTCACACTGCCAATGCACGTGACATTGTCGCAATGCAAGGCGAAGAAGTTATTGCCGATATGAATGAGATGCAAAGAGCCGCATTGTGCCGTGAAGTTAGAGAGAGAATCAAGACGGGACAAATCATCCCTCCTAAAAAGGCTAGTCTTATCGGCAGTATGCTAGATAACGCTCCGAAAGTCAAATACGATTCCACTCCAAATAAGGCAAACACTACAGTTGACGACGTGATCGGGTGGATAAAGGATATGGAAACATACCAAGCTCTCACTCCAACTGCCAAGCGTAAATATCTGGAAAAAACGTTTGAAAAATAATAACTAAGGCGTATTTATATACGTCTTTTTTAGTTCTGCTTGAAATCTATTTTATGTGAGTATCGATATTTGTCGAAAGTGTGTAATTTTATTCAGAAATATGACGAAGTCGATTTTATGGCACTCAATTTGATTGACATATAAATGTGTGTATGCAATAATGAAATTAGAAAATTAAAGAAATAGTTTTGCATTAATTTTAACTTCAGTCTAAATTTTCAGAAATTTAATAAAGGAGATAGAATGAAAAACGCTTACAAATTTGGTCGTGTATTAATGTGTTTACTAGTTGCGTTTACTTTTGGAATTGTGCTTGTTGCTTGTGGCGCACCTGCAGATGTAGCAGTAGACAGCATTTCGCTTAATATGACGACAACAACTATGGCAGTTGGCGAAACTTTATCGCTCGTTGCGACTGTCAGCCCAGACAATGCAACAGATAAAACTGTTACATGGGCATCATCTGCTGAGCAAGTTGTGACCGTTACAGAAAATGGATTGGTTACAGCACTAGCAGTTGGCACTGCGGACGTTACGGTTAAATCTGCCGATGACGAAACGAAGACGGCAGTATGCCACATAACAGTTATTGCTCCATATGTAACTGTGGGTGAGGGCGAAGGTGCCACTCGCTATGCCGATTTGCAAACAGCAATTGATGCAACAAGTGAGACCAACAATACAGTTTACTTGCATGGCAATCTTGCTGTAGGCAAGACAATAACTATCAATAAAAATCACGCTCTAACTATAATTGGTGGAGACGGATACTCTCGTAGTGTCATTTCAGCAGCCGACGACTTTGACAGCAATTGCACAAACCTATTCAATGTTTTAGGTTCAGGCAATGTGACAATCAAATACGTAAGACTTATGGCCAATCTGAAATGCCGTGTAATGAGAATTGCTAATACTGGCAATGTTTCACTCAAAGGGGTGATTTTCACAGGCGGTCAAATTTCAGACGTTACAAACTGGGCACCTGGACTATTCATTACAGGGAAATCTAATGTTGAGTTAACAGACTGCAATTTCTTTGGAAATGTAAATTATGATCAAACTCTAACGGCCAGCACGCCAACTAAATATTATGCAACAGATCTTTGGGCTGGCTCGGAAACAATCGTAACTATCGGTAATGATTGTGAAGTTGGCAACGTTGTTAAAAATGCTAACTATGCAGGAAAAGACGGTTCTATGTTGATTGTGAACAGCGGCAGTAGAATTGACAACTTGTTCCTACAATATGATGAATATTATGGCGGAACAGACTCAATTGCCAATAAAGGAACAGGCATAGCTGGTGCGATTTTGAAATTGGTTGGTGGCAAAGTTAGAAACTTGCACATCGCCAACGAACAAAATATCGTTACCACTACAACTAACGCTGAAACCGGATACATTTATCAAGCCGGCAAAGATAAAGTCGCTATTGGTTAACAGATAAAAAACTCTATCCAATGATAGAGTTTTTTTTAATTGTCTAGTTGTTAGTCCAGTTTGGCGATAACCACACTAAACACGCCAAAGGTGGTTGAGTTTGCACCAGTGTTTTGGAAGAACAATGCCGTGTTATCAGCAGGAGCATTGACCATAAAGGTCTTTGCCATTGTCACCGATCCATTTGCATTATCTTCGTTTACGGTGGAAACGCTGGTAGGAACATTATTTCCGCCGAGGAAGGCTGTGATTTGCATGTTGCCAGTCGTTGCACTAGTTGCGTTGGTGGTGTAGGAAACTAGATAGTTACCTTCTGCCAATGTGACTTGCGAAGTGCCTGTGGTGTGATTAATGTCTGTTGATAAAATTATGTTGTCAGTTAAAGTTATTTGGTTGCCAGCCAATGTTGGTGTGTCGGTCGTGTTGACATAGTTATTGGCGGCGATTGTACCAGCAGGACCTGTTTCACCAGTTGCCCCTGTGGCTCCAGTAGGGCCGGTTGGACCAGTAGGACCAGTAGCTCCCGTTGCGCCAGTCGCACCAGTTGCTCCCATTGCGCCAGTCGCACCAGTGGCACCTTGTGGACCAGTTGGACCTGTAGGACCAGTTGCTCCCACAGGACCTACAGGGCCGATTGGACCAGTAGGACCAGTTGGTCCAGTCAAGCCTTGTGGACCCATTGGCCCACGTGGACCTTGGCTACCCGTACTGCATCTAGTTTCGCAACCATTGTTACAAGAAATTAAACACATATTTTTCTCCTAGAATTTTTGTGGGTAAGTTACGCTAATAAATTGTGTTAGTTCACCCCATAATTATACTATGCCAAACCTAGCAAAATGTGAATTTGTCACTGTGTACAAGACGAATGTTCTTGACATATATAATTAAATAAAGTAATATAAACTATATGATGTTGTGCTGTTTGTATCGCTTACAACCCAAGTTGCTAGACGCAACTCCACGCATCTTGTGGCATCACAGATTGAATAACCATCAGTTTTGCTTGAAAATGACTTCGTCGCTTCCAGACAAAATTTCAAATAATATTATATAAAGAGGTTTTTATGAAAATTTACAACTCATTGACAAGACAAAAAGAAGAATTTGTGCCACTAGTTGAAGGTCAAGTGGGAATGTATGTTTGTGGCCCAACTGTGTACGGACCAACGCACCTAGGTCACGGACGGACTTATGTAAATTTTGACGTGGTGTACAGATATTTGTCCTATCAAGGCTACAATGTAAAATATATTCAGAATATCACCGACGTGGGACATTTGGTAGGCGATGGCGATGAAGGGGAAGACAAGATTCAAAAACAGGCCAAGAAAGAGCATATTGACCCTTACGCAATTGCCTATAAATACGAATGTCTATATTTTGACACAATGCGTGCATTGAACGTGCTGCGTCCAACGATCAGTTGCCGAGCAACTGGTTTCATTATGGAAATGCAAGACATGATTCAAACACTTATTGACAAAGGCTATGCCTATGTGACAGAAGCAGGCAATGTGTATTTCGATGTGAAAAAAGACAAAGAGTATGGCAAACTATCCAACCGCACGCTAGACAACAATGTTTCAGGCACTCGTATTGAGCTGGCTGACGACAAACGCAGTCCGGAAGACTTTGCATTGTGGAAACACGCCGATCCCGAGCACCTTATGAAATGGCGTTCGCCTTGGGGTGTTGGATATCCTGGTTGGCACATTGAATGCTCGACCATGAGCAAAAAATTTCTGGGCAACACGATAGACATTCACGGTGGTGGCATGGACAATATGTTCCCTCACCACGAGAGCGAAATCACACAAAGCGAATGCGCAAATGGTTGCCAATTTGTGAGATATTTTATGCACAACAACTTGCTCACTGTCAACGGCACAAAAATGGGCAAATCTCTCGGCAATTTCATCACATTGGAAGATATATTCCGCCGTTTTGACCCAATGGTTATTCGTTGGTTCATTTTGTCGTTCCACTATCGTGCAACGGTGGACTTTAATGAAAAAGGTCTTGAACTTGCAAAAGAACAATATGACAAACTTAACACGGCCGTTTCTAGCCTGCGTGCCACTTTGAAAGAAGATATTTACGATGACAATAGTTTCATTAACAGCGTCAACCTAAACAGCGGTCTCAAAAATATTTACGACGAGTTTATAGATGCGATGGACGACGATTTCAACACCACTGTTGCAATGAGCATTGTGTTGAAACTAACCAAAGAAATTAACAAAGCATTAAACGACGTGAATGACGATAAAACTCGTGCCATTAGTTTGATGACAAATCACGACTATTTGGTTCAACTCAATAGCCTTGTACATGTTTTGTGCGAGCAAATTTTGGGCTTCAGATTTGCAAAGATAACTAATGTTGAAACTCCTGCAATTCCAGAAGAAATTGAAAGACTGGCAGACAAACGTATGCTGGCCAAGAAAAATAAAGATTGGGCAAAGGCTGACGCTTTGCGTGCCGAGATTACAGCTAAAGGTTATGTAGTTATCGACAACAAGACGGAAAAAGGATATACAATAGAATTTAAAGGATAATTATGTACAATTGTAAAGAAATTGAAGCAAAATGGGCTAAATATTGGGAAGAGAATAAGACGTTTGCTACCGATACGCACGATTTTTCTCGACCAAAGTATTATGTTTTGGATATGTTTCCATATCCAAGTGGACAAGGCTTGCATGTAGGACATCCGGAAGGCTATACAGCGAGCGACATTCAAAGCCGTATGAAACGTATGCAAGGCTATAACGTTTTGCATCCAATGGGCTTTGATAGTTTCGGTCTGCCTAGTGAGCAGTATGCAATAAAGACTGGCAATCATCCGGGCGATTTCACACGTGCCAACATTGCCAACTTCACTCGTCAACTCAAAATGCTCGGCTTCGACTATGACTGGGACAAGACAATCAGCACTTGCGAACCAGATTTTTATCGTTGGACGCAGTGGATATTTTGTCAACTTTTCAAAGACGGCTTGGCATACTACAAAGATATGCCTGTGAACTGGTGTGAAGAGTTGGGTACAGTGCTTTCCAATGACGAAGTGATAGACGGCAAAAGTGAACGTGGCGGCTTCCCTGTGGTCAAGAAAAATATGCGTCAGTTGGTTATGAATATTCCAGCCTATGCAGAGCGTTTGCTCGATGGGCTCGACAAGATTGATTGGCCTGAGTCTACAAAAGAGATGCAACGCAACTGGATAGGCAAGTCAAACGGTGCATACATTGATTTCAGAGTGGCTGGTACGGACGAAAAGTTTACTGTATTTACTACACGAGCAGACACATTGTTCGGAGCGACATATTGCGTTATGGCACCTGAGCATCCACTCGTGGATAAAATTGTGCCACAGGACAAGCGTGCAGAGGTGGACGCATACGTCAAGGCTTGCGCTAGCAAGAGTGAATTGGAACGCACCGACCTTGCCAAAGACAAAACTGGCGTCTTTATTGGGGCGTATGCTATCAACCCTGTTAACAATAAGCAGATTCCTGTATATATCAGTGACTATGTACTTGCAAGCTATGGCACAGGCGCAATTATGGCAGTGCCGGCTCACGATGAGCGTGACTATGCTTTTGCGAAAAAGTTTAACATTGAAATCATTCCTGTAATTGACGGCGGAGATATTTCCGTTTCGGCGTACACTGGTGACGGCTTGCATATCAATTCAGGATTCTTGAATGGTATGAATAAGCACGACGCCATTGATAAAATGTGCGATTGGCTCACAGAAAACAAACTTGGGAAGAAAACCACAACTTATCGTCTGCGTGAATGGATTTTTGCACGCCAACGTTATTGGGGTGAACCAGTGCCTATCGTCAACCTAGACGACGGCGAGAGCGTTTTGCTTAGCGAAAAAGATTTGCCACTGATTTTGCCACCACTCCCAGACTACAAAGGCAAGAATGGACAAGCACCATTGTTTAATGCCAGTGACGATTGGAAACGAGTCCAGATTGACGGCAAGTGGGGTACACGTGAACTGAATACTATGCCGGGTGCGGCAGGTTCGTCTTGGTATTTCTTGAGATATATTGACAATCACAATGACAAAGAGTTCGCAAATTACGAACTACTTAAACACTGGATGCCTGTCGACCTCTATGTTGGTGGCAGCGAACATGCAGTAGGACATTTGCTGTATTCAAGATTCTGGAACAACTATTTGTTCGACAAAGGTCTAGTGCCTGTGGCTGAGCCATTCAAAAAACTTATTCATCAAGGAATGATTCTCGGCTCTAACAATGAGAAGATGAGCAAGAGTCGTGGCAATGTGATTAATCCAGACGACATTATTAGAGAGTATGGCGCAGACACATTGCGTTTGTATGAAATGTTTATGGGACCAATACAAGCAAGTAAGCCATGGGACGAAAAGGGTGCCCCAGCTATGCGAAAATTTTTGGAGCGTGTGTGGAACTTGATTGTTGAATCTGGCAAGGTGCAAAACGCACAAAATCCTGCACTTGATAAGGTGTATAATGAAACCTTGAAAAAGGTCACAGACGATTACGAAAAAATGGCGTACAATACGGGCATAAGTCAGCTTATGATTCTTATGAATGCGTTTGAGAAACAAACTGTCGTTCCGCACGAGTATGCCGAAGGACTTGTCCAATTGTTGAACCCAATCTGTCCATTCATTACTGAAGAACTTTGGGAACGCTTGGGGCACAACAAATCAATTGCGCATGAGAGTTGGCCTGTGTGCGACGAGAGCAAACTTAAGGAAGTCGATTACGAACTCGTTGTACAAGTGCTTGGCAAAATGAAAGCGGTGATTCGTGTACCAAATGACGCAACACAGGAACAAGTGGCTGAGCTCGTGAAACAAAATGAAACTATGCAAAAGTTTGATTTGTCCAATCCGAAGAAAATAATCTTTGTTAAAGGCAGATGCATTAATTTTATTATTTAAAAATTATTAAATAATTCACCATAAAAAAATATTATTTAAAATTTTTAATATTTATTAAAAATGCAGTGTAAAAACTGCATTTTATATATATATTTTAATTAAAAAACGCAATTAAAGATTTTTTTAAAATAAATTTATTATTTATTTGTTAACTATTCAAATTAATTATTTGAAATAATTATTCGAATTAATTATTTAAATTAAATATTTAAAAAAATATTCAGAGAAGAAATATGAAAAGTATTTTTATAGGAATTGAACCAGTTAGCCTAGTCGACTACGACGGAAAGATTGCATGCTCGCTTTTTGTGGGCGGGTGCAATTTCCGCTGCCCTTTCTGCCACAATAGTGAAATTGTTTTGCATGCGGGTGATTATGAATGTAAAACAGAGGAAGAAATTTTTGACTACCTAACCGAGCGAAAACGTGTGCTTGACGCGGTGGTGATTTCGGGTGGCGAGCCAACACTTTATCCGCAAGTTTACGACTTTATTGCCAAAGTCAAGGCAATGGGATTTTTGGTCAAACTTGACACCAATGGCACCAACCTCCCAATGCTAAAAAAGTTGGTCGCCAACAAGCTTGTCGACTACATTGCGATGGATATAAAAAATAGCAAATCAAACTACGCCAAAATTGTTGGTCTGAATAACCTAGATATTCACAAAATCGAAGAAAGTGTGGATTACATTATGCACTGTGGCGTAAACTATGAATTTAGAACAACCATTGTTAATGAATTGCATGATGAAACGGATATGGTTGCCATAGGCGAGTGGCTGAAGGGCGCAAAAAAATACAGACTTCAGCATTTCGACGATAAGGGCGCAAACATTATTGGCGGTCTGACTGCCGTGGATGATTTTTCGCTGGTGGTGGGCAAGACGGAGATCGCGGGGCTGATCGGCCCCAACGGCGCGGGCAAGACAACCGTCTTCAACCTGCTGACCAATATCTATCAGCCCACGCGGGGCAATATCATGCTGGACGGGTACAGCACGGCGGGCAAAACCACAGCCCAGCTCAGCGAGATGGGAGTCGCGCGTACCTTTCAGAACATCC
>CAKVHC010000010.1 GCA_934747805.1 uncultured Clostridia bacterium
AGCCTAGCCTACTCATATTCGACGAACCAACCAACGGTCTTGACCCAAACGGTATCATTGAAATTCGCAATATCTTTAAAAACCTTGCCAAAAATTATGGCATTTCAATTATTATTTCGAGTCACAATCTGGCTGAATTGCAGCAGATTTGTGACACTGTAGCATTTATCAATCGTGGCAGAATCATTGACTACAAGTCTATGGAGGAAATCACTTCCGACGTACAAAAGGGTCAGAAAGTGGTGTTCAAAGTGGACTATCCGCACTATGCAGGTTCCCTACTTGAAAAACATTTGCTTATTAATGTCGAGGTTGTCGGCAGTTGCGTCGCACTCCACTTAGCAGAAAGCAAGATTGCCGATACGATTGCCTATCTGGTGCAAAATGGTTTAACAATTTTTGGCGTGGAAAAAGTTCAAAAATCACTTGAAGAATTATTCTTAGAGATTATGAAGAAGGATAATAACTCAACAAGTATATTTTAGGGGTAAACTTTGAAAACAAATAAAATTATTTCAGCTGAATTTAGGAAGATTTTATCTCGTCCAGGGGTTTATATCGTCAGCATACTGCTCGCCGCAGTAATGGTTTTTTGCGCATTCACTTTTAGCCCAACCGTTCGTTCGGTGTCCTACTCCGACATCCAAAAAGATACAGTTAGCGAAATTTATAGTCTATTTACAAATGATGACCTCTACAAGCCATATTGTGACAGCCTTGTTGCCAGCACAAATGATTACATCGACACAACAACTTCTGGCAGTTCAATCAAGACAAGCGTAGATCGTGCGTACAACAATTATGTCGATGCTTTAAAGGATTATAAAGAACGTGTCAACTCAAGTGCCACACTTGATCAGAAAAATCTTAACCGCAGTTTATTGTATGATAAGCTAAAACAACTACAAACTCAAATTTTTGATCAGGGCGTAGAACTGACGATTTCAGGCGAATATAAGCTTTTGATGTCTGTAGATAATTACAACGCTGTTAAACAAAGATTCAGTGAATTAGACTTGTATCTCAGACAACAGGCCAGCACAGCTGAACAACACACAGCCAATCTTAAAAAAGCTGAAAGTTTTCAGTCCTTCATTAGTGCAACTTTGGATAAATTCATCTACCCTACCATTTCAAATGAGAATTTAGATAGTATCGCCGAAATAAGAGCAGAATGCGAAACAAGATTAGCTAGCTACACCAACGATATGAATTCTCTTATTGCTAGTTTAGATAGTGAAGACAGTCAAAAGTCTATCGCAAATCGCAAAAAAATGAATTCATACATTGAAGGTTATTACAAAACCAGTATGCTCTACTCCAATCTTATCACTGATACAGTGAAAGAAGACACTCTCGGCAGTTATACTAATAGCGAAATCAACAAACTAAAGTTTTTTGAAGACTATGACAAATACGTTGCACAAGAAAACTTTACTCGCAACAACTATTTGTGGCAATCAAAGACTTTCGACACAACATATGCATTGCCTATTGCTTTCAACTCAGCTTCAAATTTGAATGGTGCTAATGCCTATGACTTTATGTTCTATGCCCTTGAAATATTCTCATTTATTATATTAGTTTATGTCATCTATCTTGCATGCAATTCGATTGCTGGTGAGAGAAGTGATGGCACACTTAAACTTATTGCGATCAAACCTATCAATCGTAGCAAAATCTATCGCGGCAAACTATTGTTCTGCACATATATTTCGCTAATACTTTTAATATTTAGTTCAGTTGTAGCGTTTATTGTAGGTTTGTTCTTATATGGCACAACAAGTTCTAGCATACTAGTGGTGTTTAATGCTATGTCGGCATTCACCATTCACCCAGTCTTGTATATGCTATTCTATTTAATCTCACTATTTATAAAGCTGTTCGTGTTTATCAATATTGGAATGCTTATTAGTTCGCTCATAAACAACGGCACAGTTGCCTCAATGATTGGACTACTACTCTACTTTGTTGACTTGGTTGCAGGAATGCTCATTCAGAATGCAAATATTTTGAGATTTATGCCTTTGTCAAATCTTGACTTGATTCCATTCTTTGGCAATATGACATTAGGCAATCAAACAAATTTGCTTGCTAAACTATTCGCCACTACTACTCCAATGCCAGCTATTATTTGGGTTCCTGCATGCACAATAATTGGTCTAATTTTATTATCAAATATTCTTGGCAAACTTACTTTCAAACGTAAGGATTTGGCATAAAAAAACTCCATTTTTGGAGTTTTTTTTAATCATTCTGTTTGTGTTTAGCAATTTCGCCAGTGGCAAGCGCATCGCAACGATTGTTGTATTCATTGTCTGCATGACCTTTCACTTTATGCCAACAGATTTTGTGTTTGTTGCACATTTCGTCCAAAGCTTGCCATAGTTCCGCATTGGCAACGGGCTTTTTCTTTGCGTTGCGAAAACCATTCGTTTTCCAGTTCTCCAGCCACCCTTCATTAAACGCATTGATAACATAAGCGGAGTCGGAATACAAATCCACCTGACAACTCTCTTTCAGCATTAACAGTGCTTGCACGCAGGCAGTAAGTTCCATGACATTATTAGTAGTATTTTCATTAAATCCACTTATTTCTTTTTTGGTGTCGCCATACATAAGTATCGCACCCCATCCACCAGCACCTGGGTTACCACTGCACGCTCCGTCAGTGTAAATTGTCACTTTCTTCATACGTTAATTTTATAATAAATCTCCAAAAAACGCAATCAAATTATTGACTTATCTTTTATTTTTACTTATAATAGCAAAGTAAACTAAACTTACAGGTGTAGCTCAATTGGTAGAGTAGCGGTCTCCAAAACCGTTGGTTGCAGGTTCGAGTCCTGTCTCCTGTGCCAAATATTTAATCAGGTTTTACGAGAAATAGACGTTAAGCGTCTATTTTTTTTCAACAAAAAAGGGCTTGTTGCCCTTATTTTGCTGTTTCAGATTTGCGTACTTCACGAATTACGTTTACCTTAATCACACCCGGATATTCCATTTCAGATTCAATCTTCTTGGCAATGTCTTGAGCCAATACTAATGCTTGGTCATCATTGATTTTTTCAGGTTTGACGATTACACGCACTTCTCTACCCGCTTGTACTGCGTAAGTGGTGTCAACGCCATCAAATGAATTGGCAATCGCTTCCAAATTCTCAAGACGTTTAATATAGTTTTCGAGTGATTCACGGCGAGCACCAGGTCTAGCACTGCTAATGGCATCTGCAGCCTGTACGAGCAAAGCTTCGATTGTCTTTGGTTCAATGTCATTATGGTGAGCTGCTATACAGTGAATTACTGCTTCACTTTCCTTATATTTTGTAGCGAGTTCAACACCGATTGAAACGTGTGAGCCTTCCATCTCGTGATCCACTGCTTTACCAATGTCGTGCAACAGTCCACCACGACGTGCCACCTTTTCGTTAGCGCCGATTTCAGCTGCCATCATACCAGCAAGGAAACTCACTTCCAAACAGTGTTTCAATACGTTTTGACCATAACTTGTACGATATTTCAGTCTGCCCAAAATTTTAACAAGTTCTGGGTGAAGATTGTAAATATCTGCCTCGAAGCAAGCATTCTCACCTGCTTCTTTGATAGTTTGTTCTACATCACGTTTAACCTTAGCCACAATCTCTTCGATTCTGCCAGGGTGAATACGTCCGTCCATCATAAGTTTTTCGATGGAAATGCGAGCAATTTCTCTCCTGATTGGGTCAAAACCTGACAATGTTATAGCTTCTGGCGTGTCATCGATAATTAAATCAATGCCAGTAGCGTTCTCAAGTGCTTTGATATTGCGGCCTTCACGTCCGATAAGACGACCTTTCATCTCCTCGTTGGCAAGTGGCACTACGGAAACTGTCGTTTCACTGCTGTGGTCGGCTGCACATTTCTGTATGGCAAGAGTGATAATGTTCTTTGCCTTTTTCTCAGCTTCGTCTTTGGCACTGTCTTCGATTTGCTTAGCAATCTTGGCAGCGTCAACTTTCGCCTCGTCAGTTACTTCTTGAATAATTAATTGCTTTGCATTTTCTTGAGAAAGTCCTGAAACTTCTTCAAGTTTAGCCATTATTTCAAGATTTTTTTGTTCATTTTGTTTAATCTTTTCGTCCAAAATGGCATCTTTTTCTGCCAACTTTGACTTTTGGTTGTCGAGCGAAATGATTTTCTCGTCCAACAATTGTTCACGTTTTTCAATCACACGCTCTTTCTCGAGCAATCTATCTTGAGAAGCTTGAATCTCCTGTCTACGAGCCTTAACCTCGTTTTCATAAGATGCTTTGAGTTCTGCGAACTCTTGTTTTGCTTCTAAAGATGACTCACGCTTTATGTTCTTTGCTTGCGCATACGCATCCTCTATTATTTTTGCAGCGTCATTATTTGCCTTGTTGACTTTCTTTTTCAGTAGAATCTGTGACAAGAAGAGACCTGCTCCACCACCTACTGCTAACACAACTATGCTAATTATTACTACAACATAACTAGGGACTGCACCAAGCAAGTTTAAGTTGCTTATGTTCATTTTTCCCTCACTTTATTTATGCCTGATTATAGACACAACTTATATTACCAAAAATTAACAAATAAGTCAAATAATTATTCCTATTTAGGCGGAGCAAATATTCGACAAAAAATACGCCTTTTTTGGCGTATTTTCGCTATAATTCAATAATTTCTATGTTTTTCATTACCTCGTCAAGCAAATTTTGTAAATCAATTTTTTGCTCTTCTTTGCCAATTAAATCAACTCTAGGCTTGATTGCTGGTTTTTTAGGCAAGAAAACCGTGCAGCAATCTTCATAAGGCAAGATAGATGTTTCATAGCTTCCGATTTGTTCGGCTATCTTAATTGTGTCAATTTTGTTGTAAGCAATGAGTGGTTGCAATGCAATTACATGTTCAAGTGCCGAGTTGGACACAGTCAGTCCTTCAATCGTTTGTGATGCGACTTGACCCAAATTCTCTCCTGTGACAATCGCTTTGTAGTCATATTGCAAGCATATTTTTTCTGCCACACGATACATATTTTTACGTAGCAAAGTGACCGCATATTCATCTTGGCAATATTTTCTAAACGCCTCTTGCATCTTAGTCATGCTTACAATATACATGCGGTGTGCACCAATGTATGGTTGGATTATTTTGGCCAATTTTATCACCTTGTCTTTAGCAAGTGGCGAAGTGTAAGGATAACTATTAAAGTGTAAAATATCCTGCCTCAAGCCACGTTTTCCCATACAAAAACCAGCGACTGGACTATCTATTCCGCCTGACAATAGCAAGAGCCCGTTAGTCTTCTTTTCCAAAGGCAAACCACCGACCGCCTCAATATCTTCTGTATAGATAAATGTCACTCCGTCTTCACGAATGTCGACCTTAACAATAGTGTCAGCGCCTTTCATTTTTACATTTGCATTTGGATTGTGTTTCAAGATTATTTCGCCCAAATCTACGCATAAATCATTCGAGTGTATTGGAAAACTCTTGTCCGCACGATTTACTTCCACCTTGAAACTGCCTTCTATCTTCATTTCGGCAATGAAATTGGTGATGCCGACCGCACTTGTGTCAATCATAGTGGCGTGACTAAGACTGGACACACCAGGTGTAAACTTCAAGACACGCACAATATCTGCATCGTCGTTAGCTTTGAAATCAGACACCACAAATCGATTGAAAATCATATTCACACGTGCTGAATAAGGACGCAAATTGTCCTTAATGTTGTCGAATAGACATTTAATGAAAAGCCCCCTATTTTTGCCTTTTAAGTGGACTTCTGCAAATCTTACAATAATCACTTTTTGCATTATATTTTACCTCTGTATTCATTCACGCACGCCACTAGTGCTTGTGCCATTTCACGTGCTGTTTTTTCGCTCATATCTGCATCAAAGCTGATTCTGACCGCACCAAGCGAATATTTCTGGCTCACACCTATTTCGCCTAAAACTCTATTAGTCTTATCCTTCGAGTTGCATGCAGAACCTGTTCCGACAAGATATCCTTTATCACACATCATGTGCACGATAGTCTCACCACGAACATTGGCAAAGCAGACCATTATTATATTTGGACAATAGTTTTCTCCGTCGAATACTATTTTATCATCCACTTGTTTTAGTTCGTCTAGAATAGCCTTACGCACGAGCATACTTTTCTCTAACTGCGGAGTCTTTAATGCGTGGGCGATGCTAACCATTCCTGCCACGTTTTCCGTGCCAGCGATGAGATTGAATTCCTGTCCGCCACCCACTATATATGGTCGTTGCTTATTGAAATACCTTACATATAGTGCAGATATGCCTCGCATACAATTAATCTTGTGTCCGCTGATTGTGTAATAATCCACGTCCAAATTTTGCAAATCAACATTGATTTTGTTTGCACTTTGCACTCCATCGCTGTGCACGATGATGCGTGGATTACGCCTATGCAGTTCGTGAGCGATGGCAGATATATCGTTTATAGCACCAGTTTCGTTGCTGGTGTGAATGATTGACACAAACGCAACGCTGTCGTCAAGGCTTGCGTACAATGCGTCGGTGTTAATGTGACCTGATTTCAGTAGCGGAATGAACACAATATTGTATCCTTCAGCCTGCAATGCCTTAGCGGTGTTGTAAACAGACGAATGCTCCCCCGCAGATATCAAATATTTTTTGTCTTTACGCACTATTTGAGTCCTTAAAACCATTGAGTTAGAAATAGTCGCAGACGGTGTAAATAAAAATTTTGAGCCATTTGGCGCATTAAAATAACGAGCAAGCATTTGCCTTGCATTTTCTATGTCTTCTTTAATTTTATTAGCTGGCAGATATAATGCTGACGGATTGTAAAAGTCCGTTGCATAGTGATTAACAATTTTCATTGTTTCTTCACTAGGTTTTGTCGTTGCACTGCAATCAAAATATTCCATACTTGGCATTATAGCATTATTATCTGCAATTATCAAGTTTATGGCACAAGATTTAGCATTTGTTCTAGTTTATTTGAGTTTAGATAGGTGTTTGGCACTTTGCCAACAATCACATTTTCGCAAAATAGTACCTGATGTGTTGACTTATAAACCTTAGTTTTGACTGGCATTGCGACGTTGAGCGATATGTCGACATCGATATATATTCTATGCCTAGTCGTGTTAATGCCCATAGTGTCAAATTTGGACTCAAACGACGATGTAATCGTGCCTATTGGTGCCATATTTAGCCTAACATTAGGCCCACGTCCTATAAAGAGCGGAATGCCGGTGAATGTTCCAAGTGGCACACGCACACCTTGTGAACTGATAAGTTCCAATCTGTTTTGAGTGGCGGTTATAAGTTTTTTAGCAAGTTTGTTAATTTCCATCGAATTTGCCTCAATTAAAACAATTTCACCCTGTTCGTTTCGGCTGATTTTGATGAAATCTTCGTAGGTATTATAATTTATAACTTCACTGATCGCACTGTTAATTGCCTTTGCACTTATTGACGTGACTTGTCCGTCAACGTACATAAGAATGATTGGATTCACCACTTTAACGCAAAAAATGGTGATAGCAACTATCACCAACGCAAATATGATTAAAGGCTTAATATACTTGCGATTGCGTATTTTCACATAATAATATATGTGTTAAAAATGACAAACATTATATTTTTTTGGTTCGGCTGTGGAATATGAGCGCAAATACGAATGCAAACACTATCGCAGCTGTTATGCCGCCTGCTGTGGCTTCCAGCCCACCAGACAATGCTCCCATGACGCCTATATCTCTTACCGCCGTCATAGCTCCTTTAGCAAGCGTACTGCCAAATCCAATGATTGGCACGGTGGCTCCGGCTTTAGCAAAATCTCTGAATGGCTGATACACTCCAATAATTTCGAGCAGAATGCCTATCATCAGATACAGAACAAGTATTCGTGACGTAGTAATCTTGGTTCTCACAACCAAGATTTGCCCCAACATACATATAAAGCCGCCAATTAAAAATGACCAGACATAATCCATTATTTGCATACCTTACCCCTCAATCACCACAGCGTGCGCTATGCACGGAATAGAATCGCCTTGCTGACTTGACGTAGTGCTTAGCAATGCGCCTGTTGCCACAAACAATACCTTTTTGTACACACCTTCCTTAATTTTCTGCATTACATAAGAATTAAGCACCGATGCACTACAACCAGCTCCGCTTCCGCCCATAAATACCTTGTGTTTTTTACAATACATTGCACACCCACAGTCCATATACCTTTTGTCTAAGAATATATCGTGTTTTTCAAGTAAGTCGAGGAGTATTTCGCTTCCCAGCCGTCCAAGATCTCCTGTGATTATAAGGTCGTAATCCTCTACTTTTGTCTTACTACCCTTTAAATGTGCCACAATAGTACTCATTGCTGCAGGTGCCATTGCCGCACCCATATTGTTGACATCTTTAATGCCAAAGTCGACCACCTTACCAAACGTCACCGCCGTCACACGTGGTCCTTGTCCTTCTGTAGACAATACACATCCGCCTGAGCCAGTCACTGTCCATTGTGAGTATGGTGGTCGCTGATTTCCCAATTCGAGTGGATATCTATATTGCCTTTCCGCACTAGAAAAGTGGCTCGCCGTGGCACAGCATATGTTTTTGAAATATCCTGCATCAAGCAAACAACTCCCCAATGCGATGCTCTCTGCCATTGTAGAACATGCGCCATACAGTCCAATGAATGTAGTGCCAAACTTACGTGCAGCAAAACTCGAACTTATAATCTGATTTAGCAAGTCGCCTGAAAGCAGCACGTCAATTTGCGACGGAATTAAGTCGGCAGATTTAATTGCTCCAAAAATAGTTTTTTCTAGGAGAGTTCGCTCGCTTTTTTCGTAAGTATTCTGTCCGAAAGTGTCATTCTGCTCTACATGCTGGAAATATGGCCCAAATGCTCCGTTGCCCTCAGCTCGTCCCACGAGTGCATAATTGCCAATTATTTTGGGCGGATTCTTAAAAATAATAGTCTGCTTTTGCTCTTGCTCAACTTTAACATTCTTTTTCATTATCTCTCTCCTATATAATCAAGGCGAACAATCCAGCCACGACACTGCCAGCCACGCCCAACACAATGACTGGTCCGGCAATAGTAAACATTTTTACACAGATGCCGAACACAATTCCTTCGTGCTTGAATTCAAGCGCTGCACTGGTTATGCTGTTTGAAAAGCCGGTGATTGGAATAATTGACCCTGCGCCGCCAAATGCACCTATTTTGTCGTAAAAACCTATTGCAGTGAACAACGATGCTAAAAAGATGATTGTTATGAGCATATAGCTAGATAGCTGTGTTGCACTCAAATTAGGCCAAATGTACGCATAGAGATCATAGACCCCTTGACCGAATACGCAAATAAGCCCACCTGTTAAGTATGCTCGCATTAATGACCCAAACATTTTAGTCTTTGGAGTCTTAGATTCCACATAAGCGTTGTAATTTTCGTTTCTCTTAATCTTTTCTTGTTCCATACCGCAATGTTATCCATAAATTTATTTTTCAAACATAAATAATTTTTTGTTTTCGTCACAAAATAATCAAGAAATCATTTGGAGGATTTATGAACAAAAAGTTGAAAATATTTACAATGACTGCACTCTTAGGCGTTTTGACCGCCGGCTGTGCTAATTCTAATGCGAATATCAACACGCTAGATAAAAACTTGATGAATCTGGAAGCCAGCGTTCGCAATTCAATCGCAGGCAACGCTAGCGACTTTTTTATCAATGAGTTTGATTGCCCAGCATGCGACAGTGTAGTAACTGCAAAATACAATGCACGCACCAACGTACTCGAAATCGGACCAACTGTTCGAGATAACAACACTCGCCCACTTATCAATAAAAATGTGGACACGTATCGCAAAAATGCCAATCGCACAGTGAGAAATACTGCAGGTAACTCAACAAATGCCAATGCGAACAACACTAACGGCAATTTGAGTCGTGGCACAACATTCTACGGCAACTATTTTATCACCGATGGCAGCTACACCCCACGCTATAGCGAATTGCGTGACGAAAGTGTCGTCGCAAACAAGGTGAAAAACATTGAGAACCTTTACAGCATAGCTTATGACGTTTCGCTCGCCAAATCTCAATTTAACGAACTAAGAGATGAATTACTGACACAAATTGACAACACTCGTAGCAATTTGGAATCATATGAGAACTTAAACGAGGCTCAACAAAATGCACTCAATCAATATGCTCTCACCATCCGCAACATTATTAATACAATCAATAATTCAAATGAACTTTACAAAAACAATATGGTCATAACTGGTTCACAAAACATTATAGATAACCAAGCATATCGTTCTGCGCAATACATCAACATGCTAAACTGCATCGACACTCAAATTTCAGCACTCGAAAATGCTATTGCGACGTTGGATATGATAAACAACTCTATTCTAACCGATGCGGACAAGGGCTTCACCACACTGCCAAATAAGGATACTGATAGAAACGTTGTCATCGATGACAATTCAATCCAAAACCCTACTACAAATAACACAAACAACACAGTAAATAACCCAACTAATAACACAAACAATAATTTAGCTGGCAATAACACGACAAATACAAACAACAACACCACAAATAATGTAAATAATACAAATCATAATGTTAATAATGGCGTGTCAAACAATGCTAATCGCATTAACAACAACAATAATCTTGTTAACAATACTAATCGCACTACAAACAACGGCATCGTACCAAACATTGACACAATGGATTCAAATTTGAATGGAAATCGAGTTGTAAACAACGGCATCAACACAAATAATGGTGTTAACAATTCTACAAATGGCGTAAATAATGGATTAGTCCGCAACAATAACACCAACAACGGATTGAACAACACATTAATTCCTAACCGCAATGTCAACACCCCAATTAATAGTGGACGAAACATTTCTAATATGCCATACAACTCAAATATGGCTAACAATAGTGCTAATGGAATCAATAATACTGTAGTGAACAATGCGAATTCTGGCAATAGAATAGTTAATTCCAACAATGCAAATCGTAATGCAAACAATGGAATCGTGCCAAACATTGACACGATGGACTCCAGTTTCAATCGAAATACAGTTGTAAATAATAATGCTAATAACACAGCAAACAACTTTAATGGGGTTAATCTAAACAACAACTTGGCTAATGGAACAACTAACGCAAATCTTGGCGGCTATTTGAACAACACGACTAACAATCTATCCAACAATACTGCCATAAATAACGGAACAAATACAAGCAATGTTTTAAATAACAATGGCATAAACAATGTAGAAAACAACGATTTGAATGGCGAAAATGGCAACATTTTGAACAACGCTAACAACATTGCATCAAATCGTGGCGAAGTTGTACGTAATACGGATAGTTACAACATTCCTACTGTAAGAAATAATGTAAACACCTATAATTACAACACTTTGGGCGAATTTGGTGGTAACAGAGCTGTGAATGGCAACCAGAATTTGCCATCAAGTGCAAACACTTTGCTCAATAATCAAACTCCACCTCCAACTGCTGAAAGATATATGAACAATAGAACAGAAAACAAAAATACAATTCTTAATAATGCAGATAAGATAAAAGTGGACGATAACAACGAAAACAAGAACGCAAACGACGGCATCATGCTCTTGGATAAGACAAATGACAAAGACAAGACTGTCAATCTTAGCAGAAATGAAATGGTGACCGATAAAAAAGATGAAGAAACTCAACATAATCACAAAATGCCATTAATCGAGAGCAACAATTCGGACAAAAACACAACAAGCACTGCTGACACTAGAAAATATGACATTAGCACAAACAACACAACTATCAAACGTTCAGTGAATGTCACTGGCCCAAAGGTTAACTTAAACGACGGCGAAAAGATCAGTTCCAACGCACGTGCATAAAAAATACCCACATGGGTATTTTTTTTATTTGAGAAAAAAAGAACACCTAAATTTCGGTGTTCATATATTTAGAGAATTTAGATTAATTTATCGCATTACTTTACATTTTTTTTGCGAATTTCAGTCAAAATTTTATTTTCAATGCGTGACACTTGAACTTGGCTGACTCCCAACATTTCTGCTATTTCTGCCTGCGTTTTGTCCAAAAAATACCGCATTGTTATGATTTTTCTCTCACGTGGTTTTAGTGAACGCAAAATATCGTTTATAAATATCTTATTGGCATAATTTTCTTGTTCATTGCCAGTGGACAAAAGAAAATCTCCCATTTCAGCACTATTACTATCATCATCCTCGACTGGTGTGCAAATTGATATCGGCATTTTGGTCGATTCAATTGCCATGACTATATCGGTCTGCTCTACTCCAAAATGTTCACTAAGCTCTTCGATAGTGGGCGACTCGCCATTTTGATTGCGCACGGAGTCAATATACTGACCTATTTGGCGAGCCAACATCTTTATAGAGCGAGATACTTTAATGACGCCATCGTCACGCAAAAATCTCTTTACTTCACCAGCAATCATTGGCACGGCATAAGTTGAGAATTTTACGTTGAACTCAGGTTTGAAATTGTTTATTGCCTTGACAAAACCCATACAGCCCAACTGATACAAGTCATCATATTCGATGCCCCTATCTTTGTAACGTCTAATCACGCTTTTGATGAGTGGGAAATTGTCCTGAAGCAATTTTTCTTTTGCCGACTCGTCACCGCTTTGTGCTCTGGCAATAGTTTCATTATTGTTGTCGTATACGAGCATTCTATACCACCGATTTTAATTGCTGCTCAAATACCTTGCTCATTTTGACTGTTACACCTGCGTTTTTGTTGTTGCTAATCTCAAATTCGTCCATAAAACTTTCCATAACGGTTATACCCATTCCGCTACGCTCGTCACCTGCACATGTGGTGAAGAATGGCTGGCGTGCTTTTTCAATGTCTTCAATGCCGACACCGTTGTCGCTCACTGAAATTGTGAGACGATTGCCGTCAATTTCGCATTTCAATGTGATTGTTCCGACCGTCCCTTTGTATGCGTGAACGATGCAATTGGTCACCGCCTCACTCACGACTGTTTTTATGTCATCCAGTTCTTCTACTGTTGGATCAAGCGGCAAACAAAATGCACTCACACATACTCGTGCAAAACTTTCGTTTTCTGATAAAGATTTAAATTTCATTTCAAAACTATTTTTCATATTATCTCCTAACTAATTTTGGGCATTATGTTGTACAGCCCAGACATATTAAATATTTTCTCTGCGACGGTTGACGGATTGCTAATGAATATTGGCATTGATTTGTTGGCAAGTTTTTTGTATCTTCCAATCAAAACGCCTACACCAGTGCTATCCATAAAACTCAGTTCACTTAAATCTATTATCACTTGTTGAAATCCTTTTTCAGTGTCGAACAATGTATCCATTACACGTCTTGTATACTCTGCTGAGTGTTCATCCAGTTCACCAGACAACAATATATACATAGTTTTATTGATGATTTTGCTTTTGATTTGCATTGTATTTCCTCCTTGCATAAATGTTAGCAAGATTGAATTAAATAAGTTGCAAAAATAAACGACTAAATATGTTTGTTTATGGCAATTATTGAAAAATAAACGATAAAAAAATCAAAAAATATTTACTAAAAAACTTTTGATAAACAGTTGACAGCGGCTTTTTTTTATAGTATATTAGAAAAGTCATCTATATCGGGGTGTAGCGCAATTGGTAGCGCACGTGGTTTGGGACCATGGGGTTGGGAGTTCGAGTCTCTTCACCCCGACCATAGTTGTGGGGGCCTTTAGCTCAGTTGGTTAGAGCAACCGGCTCATAACCGGTCGGTCCGCGGTTCAAGTCCGTGAAGGCCCACCAGATTCACGACTTAATTAGTGACAAATTATGACAAAATATGGTCCGGTAGCTCAGCTGGTTAGAGCGCTAGCCTGTCACGCTAGAGGTCGAGAGTTCAAGTCTCTTTCGGATCGCCATTATGTCTCGATAGCTCAGTCGGTAGAGCAAAGGACTGAAAATCCTTGTGTCGGTGGTTCGATTCCACTTCGGGACACCAATGTGACAGAAGTGAAGAGAAACACTACACAAGGTAAATCTCTACAATGTGGAGTGCTTCACTTCGGGACACCAAGTTACGAATGTGGAAGCGAACTATCGCACAAGGCAAATCTCTAATAAGAGATTCGATTCCACTTCGGGACACCAATGTGACAGAAGTGAAGAAAAACACCACACAAGGTAAATCTCTACAATGTGGAGTGCTTCACTTCGGGACACCATTCCGTATGCTAGTGTGGCTCAACGGTAGAGCAGCTGACTTGTAATCAGCAGGTTGGAGGTTCGATTCCTCTCACTAGCTCCAGTTATGGATGGGTACCCAAGCGGCCAAAGGGAACAGACTGTAAATCTGTCGGCATTCGCCTACGGTGGTTCGAACCCACTCCCATCCACCAAAAAATAAGAGCATATTAAGTATGCTCTTTTTTTGTTGTCCTACTCTTTTTTGTTCTGGCAATAGTAATGTTATCAGTCACCTACTTTGTACTGCTGGTACAGGATTTTTTGCTGTTTCAAAACTAAAGCTTGGTTTGATTATTCAAACCAAGCTTTAGTTTTGAATGATTTTTTGTTTAAATAGCTTAGCTTAAAGCTATCTGTCAGGTTAAATTTTAAACTTACTGATGCGAGTTTCAGCCTTTCTTTGCGGTCAGCCACTCCATACTTTCCGTCACCAATAACGTGATGTCCTATATATGCCATATGAGCACGTATTTGGTGTGTGCGACCTGTATGTAGCGTAATTTCCACTAAACTATTACTACCTATAGTTTTAAGAACTTTGTATTCAGTTATGACTTCGACAGAATTTGGTGTCGGCTTATCCATAACTGTAACTAGACTTTTTTTCGCGTCCTTTACACAATAATTTTTAAGTACTGCATGAGTTGAATTAAACTTACCTTTTACCACAGCGTGATATTTTTTATCTAAAAGTCTATCTTTGAAAGCCGTTAAAAGTTCTTCATCCGCAGTCCTATTTCGAGCGAATATGACCAACCCAGACGTACGTCTATCTAGACGGTGAACAGCGTAAATTTCGCCATATTCAGCCTTTAATTCATCAAATAGAGAGTCGCCTTTAAAATTGACAGTTTCAATATTATCAAACTTATCCACCACAATAACATTATCGTCTGAATACACAAGGTTGTAATGTTTGGATACTTGCTTTTGTTCATAAAACACAGTCACTACATCCCCGCCATTCAGTACAATGTCTTCTTTGACACGTACGCCGTTAACCCTAGCGTCCTTATTTTTGATTAGGGCACGTGCTTTGGCGTAGTCGAAAAAAGGCAATTCATTGATAATTGCCTTAGATAGTTTTGTTTCTTGCTTAACACTAAATTCTTTCTTGTTCATTATATTTTTTGCAAATATATTTTGCACTTTCGTCTTGGCTATTCAGTGCTTCACTGATAACCCATGGAGTCATATTCTTACGTTTGCACGCCAACACAAAATTATCCAAAAATTCGCATTCGTTTTCATCAAAAACTTTGTGTTTGACTTCACCTTTCTCGTTATACTCTATTGTATAACAATGAAAATGCGTTTTGTCCAAATATTCTCTGCCGAGTTCGTTTTCAATTTTGTCAAACACTCGTACAAAATCGTCTACACTATTTAGCGAGCCGTTTTCCCGTGCGTGCAAGTGTGCAACGTCAATGCAAGGATAGGTATTAGGCACGCTCTTGCAAATGGTGATTATCTCGTCCAAACTGCCCAAATTGGCAACTTTGCCAGCCACTTCTGGATACAAAGATACGTTGGACATATCATTTTGCATTACAACATATTTCATATTGTTGATAACAGCCTTGAGTCCATTAGTGCGGTCTTCACTAGTCTTGCCATATCCACCGCCTGGATGGAATATAAACCTGGATGCTCCAATCTCATTGGCGAATTTGATACCCTCATCAAGTATTCGTTTGCTATTAGCTTGGACATCTGCATTTTGCGAACCTAAGTTGATGTAATATGGTCCATGAATTGACACAAAGATGCCGTCACGCTTGGCAGAATCAATCTGTTCGACAGTGAAACCGACATTCTTGTATCCGTAGGTGCATTGCAATTCAAAGGCGTTTAAACCATTATCCTTTAGCCAACCGAAAAATTGTTCTCGCTTGTTTTTAAAAGGCGGTTTTGAGAAATTGGCCGGCACACCAGCTGTGCCAAATTTTGCTATATTATTGGATTGAGCCATTGCAATACCCTCGCCCAAAATCTGTTCCATACATTGAGTGTTGCCAAGTATGGTACTTTACATTCAGCACAATTGTCTATTAATTTTTGATAGATATCAATCTGTTTTTTGACAACTGTCGAATCGTAGAAAAATGCTGTAAGATTAAAGTTGTTCCATAGCGAATTGGCATCCAATTCTACATTGCCAATGCATGCCAAATTGTCGTCGATTATGACCGCTCTGTCGTTTATGTAGCCGTTGTACTGATACACCTCAACACCAAACTTCATAAGCTTGCTAAGGTTAATTTTAGTGAGGCAGAACTTTATAGGCGATTGTGACATTTTGCCGATCACAAACTGCACTTTCACGCCAGATTTTTTGGCAATACGAATCGCTTGCATAAGGTTGGAGTTTGGTATAAAGCTGTTTGTTACGATAATAATGCGGTTTTTCGCCTCATAAATCGCTTTTATAATAGCTCCGAGAATCGAATAGTTCTTGGTGTCTGGCCCATCAAAAGCAACTTGTACAGCTGAATGTGGCAACTCTTCGTCGAATGTGTGCAAGGTCAATTTGTGATATTTGCCACTAGCATAGTTGAAGTCTTGATAGAATCTCGTTGTGCAATAATTGACAGCCTCACCTTCAATGCGAACGACTGAGTCATGCCAATTTGAATATTTCTCATTTGCGTTATTGGATTCATTAGATAATCTTGCTGAGCCGACATATACAATTTTGCCGTCTAACAAGAACATATTACGCTTGTTGCGGTGTGAATTGCTGAATGAAAAACTTTTCAGATATTTACGATTAAATCTACGTACAGTTGCACCAGCAAGGCTGAGAGCTGTGAAAAATAGTTTGCTAGACTTTCTCGAGCCAAGAGCATCGTACAGAATGCTGACCTCTACACCACTTTTTGCCTTAGAAATGAGTAGTTCACGCATTTTGTTGCCAAATTCGTCATTTTTGAATGAATAAATCTCCAAGCGGATGCTGTCCTGTGCATTCTCAATATCTTTTAGGAACGATTCAAAGAATTCCTTATTGTTCGCATACAAATCCACCTTGTTTTTCTGAGTGTAGTATGCATCGCCTTGATTGTAGTTGTATTTCGCAAGAGCTGGTGCATTGTTAGGCAGTTTGTAACTTGAATAGAAATTGCTGTCTTGATTATAAAAATCTAAATACGTTTTGTCTTCGAATTGCTTTCGTTTGCCATTTTTCTGCTGGATAAATCGGCAACCTTGTCCAAAAATGAGATAACATACAAAGCCAACTAGTGGAAAAGCCAAAATAACGAGCGTCCACAAAATGTATGTGTGTACATACTTTCTCTGAAAATAGTACATCAAAAATAGCAATACAAAATTTATTAATAAAATTATGAATAATGCGGGTTGCATATCATATTCTCCTTTCGTCTTTTAAAGGCACTGCCAACTGCTCTCCCCTTATAAACTTTTCAACCACAGCGTTAGGTTTGAGTTGTCTAGCTTTGTCAAATTTGCCAGCCTTTCCCAGTTTGTAGCAAGCGGTGTAATATCCTATACACGTTTCAATGATTGTTTGCAATTCGTCCTGGGTTAGTTGAACATTATCTCGTTTGACAGTGTATCTAACAAGTGTTTCCACATAACCATTTGTCAGCTCTCTTCTTTCCAAAATTGGCATACGTTCCAGTCTATCGTAATACTGTTTTAAGAACTCTTGGTCAACACCGTCAATTACTTGATTGCCCAAACTGAATTTATAGCAAAATGCCGAATAGCCAAAAATGTTCTCGATAACTGGTGAAATCAACTTGAATGTTTCAAACATTCCATAATGTTTACGTGGATATCTCGCAGCAAGCGTTTTGTACGTTTGCATCGTCTGATCACGGGTCACCAGTGTCTTTCTATCGCTTGAACTGCTCAACTTTAGGATTGCCTGATCAAACTGACTGTAAAACTCTTTTCTATTTTCGCTATCAAACGGCAAACAAATTTCTTTGTTCACATAGCTGTGTGCCAAGCGCAAATTCTCTTCGTCAATGTCGTATGGCGGAACGTTTTCATCCAACGATTGCATTTCCGTCTTTGAATTTCTAGGTGGTTCTACAAACGTCGTTGTAGGACGCTTTATCTCTCGTGGGTCGGTTTCAGTATTCAACTCAGGGTGTGCCACCTCGCATTCTTTGCACGCACTGTAGCCTTCGTGTCTAAATAGTGGGCAGTTTTTACTTTCAGGACAATTTGACATAACCCCTCGCTTGTTAAGTCGATTATACTATAGTAATAGTATATTGTCAAATATTAATCTAAATTGCGACACGAAATTTCCATGCTTTTTTGTTAATTTAGTTGTCAAAAGCATATGCTTGTGATATATTATTAATGTTTTGCAATACAATGTACAAGTTTCATGCTGATGTGGCTCAGGGGTAGAGCAATTGATTCGTAATCAATAGGTCGCGAGTTCAAATCTCGCCATCAGCTCCATACAAAAAACCACCAGATTATCTGGTGGATTTTTATTGTCTGTCATATATAGATAAATAATTTTACTAAAACCTGCAGTTACTACAATAACACAAATATATCTTTGAATAATAATTTGCCTATATATTCAAAAATTTATAATATTCATCAATTAAATCCATTTGATTTTTCACAAATAACAACCATTGAATTGTTAAATCCAGAGATCTCTTCTGTGTTGAATTTCTCAATTATCGAAAGATTTGCATTCATTAATTCTTGTTGAAAATTTTTCCAATTAACAATGCGACAAGATGTTGACGCAACTTGGACAATTTTACCATTGAATTCTCTTTCACTCAAATTAAATGACTTGGTTATATCGCTATTATTCTTCTCTTGAACTCCATCTCCCATAACAGAAATTATTGCTTTCCCACTATTTTTTAAATGAGAATAGATAAAAGTCAAAAATTTATGTCTATCTTCGTCTTTTACTAGCATGTGTAATGTAGAAATAGCATAGATGTAATCATATTTCTCAATTAAATTATTTTCTAACGCATCTAATACAAAAAATTTATTATTTTCTACCTTGCTTTCTTTTGCTTTTCTTTTACACCAATTTATTGCTTCTGGCGAGACATCTGTTGCGGTTATGTCTAATCCATTTTTCATTAAATAAATCGCATTTTGTCCTTCACCACAACCAATTTCAAAAATTTTGGAGCTGCCAATTGCACCATATTTTATTAATAAGTCTAAAATAATCTTTGAAGGATTTTCATC
This sequence comes from uncultured Clostridia bacterium, assembly GCA_934747805.1. Classification (GTDB taxonomy): domain Bacteria; phylum Bacillota; class Clostridia; order Christensenellales; family UBA1242; genus HGM11372. Next base: position 19,547 of record CAKVHC010000010.1, read on the forward strand.
TGCCCAAGAGACTTTCTCTTCAGTATGAATTTTTTTATATCTCTCGTCATACGCTTCATAATATTTTTTCATCTGTTTCTCCATAATTATTTTATACTATCAAATAAAGCTACGATATATTTAAGTATTTACATTTTTATTTTAACAATTTGGTGCTGACAATAACTGTGTTTTTATACAAGTTTAGTTGCATTATCACGACATCTATTTCCTTGTTGACGAATTTATCTTTGTTGGACACGTCTTCATTGCTCATTTGGGAAAAAGGCAAGAATATCTCATAGCCAGACTGTTTGCCGTGCAACCCAACTGGGCCAATGTTTGTCAAATTCACTCGCAAGATGTCTCCTACTTTAAGATTGATAAGTGGCGAATTGGCATTTTCATTGGCTGTCTTGTAATCAAGTACGATTTCGCCGTTCTTGTCATAATCGCTAGACACCACAACCAAGACAGCATCTCCTGCCTTGTAAACTCTTGGCAAAGTAGTGCTGTCAATTATGCCGATATTCATTCCGCCGATATTAACTTTGGCGATTTTTTCATCACGTGACAGAATCGTTCCAGTGATAATCTCACCCCTAAGGTACTGATATTTATTTTTTCTCTCCATTTCCACTCTCCAAAAGTTCGTTCATTTTATTGCAAATAATGTTGCCGAATTCTTCCATAGATTCTTTAGTTAGGCTATAACCTTCTGGGCTAATTGGCTCGCCTATTATGAGTTTGTTACGCCTAAAAGGCTTGTTTTTCTTAGCAAACATTATTGGCAATACTGGCACTTGTGACCTAATGGCGAATAGAGAAACACCTTCCTTAACACATGTCGGATCCATTTCAGGTTGTTTCGTGCGTGTGCCAGCAGGGAAAATGACGACCGAACGTCCTGCGTTGAGTTCGTCAAACACCATTCTTATCGAACTCATTTCTGGCTTGGCACGATTTACAGGGATGCCACCCAATTTACCCAAAAACCATCTAGAAAATGGCTTGCTCATCAGTTCCTTTTTAGCTAAGAACTTGGTTTTTCGTGTTCGGTGAAACATTATTACCACAGGGTCCCAATTTGACATGTGATTGCTGACAATTATATAAGGACCTTTTTTACGCAGGCGTTTTCTACCCACAACCTTTACAGCCATAAACATTATAAGCAGCGGTATAAACGCTAGCACGTAACAGATAAAGTATATCATATTTTTCTCCTTTGTCCTGCATTCCAGCCTGCCACATAGCCAGTGCTGAACGCAATTTGCAAATTGAAGCCACCAGTAAGTGCATCAACATCCAAAACTTCTCCACAATAGAAAAGATTTGGCACAAGCTTGCTTTCCATTGTTTTTGGCTTCACCTCGTTCAAGTCTACTCCACCACTGGTTATGATGCCGTAGTCAAGTTGGTCAAGCCCACGAATCGTAAATTCAAAATGTTTTAATAGGTTGGCTAAAATTTGACGTTCTTCCTTATTGGTCTGGCAAGCCATTTGTTCGCCAAATGTGATTCGCTCAACAAAATAATCAACAAAACGTGCTGGCAACTGACTTTTTAAATAGTTCTTAACAGATTTTTTATTGAACTCGCTTGTCACGAATTCTCTATTAAACTTATCCAAAAGTTTCTGCGTTGTAAGTGCTGGTTTAAAATCTATACTAATCTCATGATTAGCAATTTCTTGCTGACAAATTAGGCTAGACATTGTGAGTGCTATTGGTCCAGAAATGCCATTGTTTGTAAACAACATCTCGCCTTGTAAACTGATTTTATCGTATGCCAATGCGACGTTTTTGAGCGACAAACCTTCCAATTCTCTAACGTCATCTTTTAGAATTATAGGCACGAGTGCTGGTCGTATTGGCGTGACTTTATGCCCCATGTCAGAAGCAAATTTATAACCGTCACCAGTAGAGCCTGTGGATGAATATGTTTTGCCGCCTGTCGCAACAATGGCACATTGTGTAGTGTATTTGTCATTATTCGTACTCAATATAAAGTGGTCGTCAACTTTTTTAATGTTTTTAACTTCACTGCCTAACTTGACGTCAACGCCCACTGAATCTATGAGTTTTTCCAGCGTCTTGGTGACGTCGCTTGCCTTGTCACTCACAGGAAAGACTCGATTGCCACGTTCAGTTTTTAGATTCAATCCAGAACATGTCAAAAGGTTGATAAGGTCGTCACTATTAAATTGAGAAAGTGCCGAACGCATAAAGTTTGCGCCGTGAACTGTGTTCTCAATATGCTCACTGATTGGGCTATTGTTGGTCACATTGCATCTTCCCTTGCCCGTTATGTAAATCTTACGTCCAAGCTTGTCGTTCTTCTCCACTAACAGCACTCTAGCACCACAAAGACCAGCAGTATAACCTGCCATCAATCCGCTAGCACCACCGCCTATTACGATAACATCATAATCAAACATATTTGACTCATTATACAACAAAAAATAAAATCTAGCAACTGCTAGATTTATTTTGAGATTTTAATTTGCGAATATATTGCATTTCTTTTTGGTTAAGTTGCTTGTATTCCCCACGAGAAAGTCCGCCAAGACGAATTTCTCCGATTTGGACACGTTTCAAAAATACGACATTTTTGCCTACTGCTTCAAACATTTTACGCACCTGACGATTCTTGCCTTCGTGAATTGTGACTTCCAGTTTGGTAAACTTCTCGTCCTCGTCCAAAACAACCACATTTGACTCGCCTGTTATATAACCGCCAATATCCACGCCCTTCTTAAGCGCATTGATTTCGTCCATTGAAATATGGCCTTCTATTTTAACCATATACACTTTGTCAATTGCGTTCTTTGGGTGTGTGATTAAATTGGTGAGTTCGCCGTCATCCGTTAGAAGTAGTAGTCCTTCCGTGTCAAAATCTAGCCTGCCTATTGGATAAATACGCTTCTTCACTCCACGCATAAGGGATAACACTGTTTTGCGGTCATGGTCATCTTTCGCCGAACAGATGAAACCTTTTGGCTTGTGCAGTTTGTAATACACGAAGTCTTCTGCCATATGGACTGCCTTGCCGTCCACTGTAACTCGGTCGAAATCCAAATTGACGTCGTAACCTAGTTCACGAAGAACCTTGCCGTTGACTTTAACCTTGCCTTCACTGATAAGTTCGTCACATTTTCTGCGTGAAGCCACGCCACAACTTGCCAAATATTTATTAATTCTCATAAATCCTTATTCAACCCAATCCTTTGTAAAAGAATCGAGTATATCCTTCTTTTGTAATAATTCTATCGAGTTTATTGTATAGAGTTTTGCAGATTTTATCAAGTGTTTTTCGCAAAATACATCAACAATTCCTATTTCGCTATCGTTTTCTGGTCGAATTTTCAAATATCTGTACTGCACGTCAAAGTCAAATTTTTCGCCAGCACGGACAGGATAAGCAATATTTTCCTTACAATATACATAAAGCATATTATTTTTTACGTCCATAAATGTTTTGTTCGCCAAATGCGTATTGGCTGGGACTATCGTTTGCATCGAATAATCGTTATATGCACTATTAAGTAACTGAGTGCTCTCTTCAAACATAGGACCGCAATTAAGCACAACACATACAACTTTCATGCCGTCACGTTCAGTGGCAGAAACTAGACATCTTCCCGCTTTGTTCGTAAACCCAGTTTTTACACCAATACAGCCATCCAATGAGTTTAATAGCCTATTTTTGTTGTGTAAGAACCTAATTTGCGATTGTTCTGTTTCTTTGATTTGGTAATTCACCGTTGAAACAATCTTGCTAAAAACAGGGTTTTCCAAAGCTTTTGCAGTGATTAATGCCAAATCATAAGCAGTGGTGTAATGTTCTGGGTCATCAAGTCCGTGCGGATTGGTAAAATGTGAATTGACCGCACCGCAGTCCACCGCTGTCTGAGTCATCATTTCGGCGAAATTTTCTACCGAACCGCCCACGTGAATAGCTAGTGCGGTGGCAGCGTCATTGCCCGACCTTAGCATTAACCCATACAAGAGGTCTTTTACAGATAACTGTTCGCCATATCTTAAATAAATGCTTGTGCCAGAAATGCCGACTGCCTTGTCGTCCACTGTGATAACTTGGTCTAGATCAGAGCAATTATTCAGCACTGTCAGAGCTGTCACCACCTTTGTTGTGCTTGCCATTGGCAGTTTAGCGTCTTTGTTGCGTTCATACAACACTCTGTGTGAACTAGCTTCTATAACACACATTCCTCTAGCAGAGCAATTGAACGCTTGAGCATCAATGGACCTAACCATGAAACATGGCATAATTGCCAAAATAGTAAGGATTAATATCAATATTCTATTTCTTTTCATCTGCCTTTTCCTCAACAATCTTTTTGACGACCATACTTGCGTTTTTCAACAGCTCAGTATACATACTGGTTTTGTCTGTCGGTATAAGCTTGTATTTCTTGTCCTGCACTACGAAAAATCCAATTGGATTCACCGAAAAACCGCCGCCAATTCCGCCAGCCATTGGATATTCGTCATCTAGGCGCTTAACACTAAGGTCATTATATTCACCGCCGCCACAAACAAAACCCATAGTGACCTTGCTTATTGGCAAGATTGTTGAGCCGTCTGGCATAGTTAGTGGCTCTCCAATAACACAATTGACGTCAATAAGCGACTTAACCCGCTCCAATGAACTATCAATTAGCGACTCTATCTTCTTTGAAATGTGACTTTCTTCTTTCATATTTTCCCCCTAAAAGTCTTATAAGTGTCAGTGCAAACACAAACAATGTATCAAATATGGAAATGTTAAATTTTGTGTTCATTTCCAATGAACAAATGTCCTTATCATAGTTTGGCTTTGAACTGAGTTTAATATTCGCAGATTGTTTGTTATTTTTCAAAACACACAAAAATGCGTTGGCAATCGTGCCAAACACGGATGACATCATAGCCGTGACCATTGCATTGTCCTTATATCCGAAACTGCCCAAAACTATTACGTCTGTTACGTTTTGCCTGAAATAGAACATTGACACCAATTTTTTGACAAAAACAATATTGATGTCGTTGTCGGTGAGTTTTTGCCGAGTCGTTTTGTTGTTGTGTCTGATAATTATGTATTCTCCACGAATTTGAAAATATATTGTGATATTGATTATCTTAAATATGGACATTGTAATCTTGCCTGACATTGTAAGCACACGCAAGTTCACTCGCACTCGAAAAACTATCGGCAGAGCGAATAACACAAGCAACAGTGCAATAAAAAATAGCAATACATTCATACTGCTATTATTTGTAAAAAAATGGAAATTAATCAATAAGCACCAATTTATTGCCCACCATGTCACACGATGTAAGATAGTAATCTATGCCATTTATCGAGTTGTTTAGCCAGTTAGTGCTTCTCTCATTGTGCAAGTGTCCAAACACCACCTTGTCCACTCTAAAACTATCATACATTTTGGTCAATCGGGTTTGCATCTTGTTCAGCAAGAAAGGTGGATAATGTATCATCACAATAAGTTTCTCGTCACCATCAGTGCGTAATTTGTCACCAGCCGTAAGAGCCATCTCTTGCCTAATAAGTTCTCTATCGTACAAAGCCTTGTTCTGCTCGGTGTTAAACTTGCCTTCTGGAATCAACCACCCACGAGAACCGCAGAAGATATATTTGCCAATGCGAACAGCATCATTTTGTAAAAAATATATATTAGGAAACCTTTTTCTAAGCGTGGACAGAGATTGCCACCAATAATCGTGGTTGCCACGAATCATTATTTTCTTGCCAGGAAGAGTAGAAATAAAGTCAAAATCGGCTTGTGCCTCGTCCGTCTTCATAGCCCAACTGAAATCGCCAGCCATTAGGACGATATCTTCGTCACTGACTTTGCTCTTCCAATCCGCCACAATCTCATCAATATAGTTGTCCCAAACAGGCCCAAATATGTTCATAGGCTTGGGATTATTAATACTTAAATGTAAGTCCGAAATGGCATATACGTGCATAATTCACTCCACGCCAATTATAGCAAACAAAAATCAGGTTGGCAAGGCTGTGGCAAAAAAAAGTGCCGACTCATATAAATTAGCAAATAGTGAGGTTTTATGTCATTTTACGCTTCGCCAAATCATATGGGTGTTTTTCCTGGAATTATAACGGCAAATAATTCTTTGGGTGTGTGCGAGAGAGTGTGCATTGAAGTTAAAAAAGTGTTTGACGCCTGTCTAAATCAGAGTCAAGTGCCTGACCTAAACGTAGTAGTCACCAATTTGTCGCCAGCCAACCCAACATTGCCACTCACATTCGTTAGTGCAATTAGCAATAGTTTGCCAGCGACCATCAGCAATGTGGATGTGGTTAGATTTGACGACCAGCCGAATTTCGCACGTGTTAGAGCGGACGTCACTGTGCCACTAACTGTAAACTATCTCGATGCAGACGGCGTCGCTGGTTCAGGAGCAACTACAATCACGGTCAGCGAAGATGTGGTGTTGTATGTGCCGCAGCCGTCAATCGTGCCTTTTGAAATCACATGTTTTGCTAACTGTGTATGCTCGTCTGGAACGTACACAGGCGATTACACATTTAATGTAACCGCCTGCCTATCTGTAATATTGAAAGTTGTTGCCGAAGTGGATATTCTCGTGCCGAGTTATGGTTATTGCCCAATCCCACCATGCACGCCATACGAAGCTGACACTTGCCATACGTTCTTCAATTTGCCATTATATCCAACGGCAGTTAGTCCTCCAAATAACAATCAATCAGTTTAATGAGTTCGTCACGACCCAACTTTTTATCAGCACTTGTAAACACAAGTGCTTCTTTGTTATATCTGAGTTGTTCGCATAACGCTCTAGTGCGAACAAATTTTTCATTGTTAGAGAGTTTGTCCGTCTTTGTAAGCACAATCTTGAAAGGAATATTGTTAGCAAACAAATACTTTTGTATATCCAAATCTTCTCGTGTCAAATCCCGCCTAATGTCTAATAGGACTAAGGCAAGACGCAAGTTTCTCGTATTGGTGAAATAATCATCCATCATTTCATCCCAATCCTTTTGCTCCGATTTGCTACCTTTTTGGAAGCCATAACCTGGCAGATCCACCAGATAAAATTTGTTGTCAACGAGAAAATAATTCACTAATCTTGTGCGTCCCGGTGTGCTAGATGTGCGAGCAAGTGCTTTCTGATTACACAACATATTGATAAGACTGCTCTTTCCCACATTGCTTCTGCCAACGAAACAAACTTGTTGTTTTTCGTCAAAAAGAAAGCCATCTTTGTTGATGGCGCTCTTTATGAATTGAGTCTTTGAAAAGTTGGTCATATGACTCCTTATTTTACTTTGCTCGTTCCTACGAAGATGCATGCAAATGTGCCTGGACCACAGTGTGTGCCAATGGTTGGGCCAATGACATAGTTCCAAACAACTGTCTGCTCGCCGTACTTGGATTTGATGCGGCGTTCAAGTTCGTCAGCTTCTGGTTGACTGTCGGCATGTAGCACAATAATTGGATTATTGAATGTGTCTTCCGCTTTAAGTTTTTCGATTTTATTCATGAAATAGTCGATTGCACGACGCTTGCCTGCAACAATGTCGACCTTTTCGAGTTTGCCTTGCTTGGTCACAGACAGCACAGGTTTGATGCCTAAGAGTGAGCCAAAGAATGCTGTTGTCGGTGAAACACGTCCGCCACGCTTGAGATAATTCAAGTCGTCAACCATAAAGAATGTGCAGACACGGTCACGAATGGACTCCACATAACGCACCACTTCTTCATCGCTTGCTCCTGCATTATGCATCTTGGCAGCGTTGTAGACGATGAGCCCTGCACCTTGCGAAATATTGTAAGTGTCAACTTCTGTAAATTTTCTGTCAGGATATTTCTCAAGCAACGTTTCTAATGCTTGGTGCATAAAATTGAACGTGCCAGACAGATTACAGCTAAAATGTACATATAGAATGTCTTCGCCAGCTTTGAAAACTGGTTCAAAATAATTAATATAATCTTGTGGGTTTAATGCATTGGTGACAACCTTGTCCCCTTTTTTGACGTCACGGAAAAACTGCAACATTGCATCTTTGTCCCTACCCATGTCATAAAACTTTTCCACGCCATTCTGAGTGTATGGCATACCGATGACTGTGAGCCCATACTTCTCGCATTCCTGATAATTTAACTCGCAGTTACTCTCGCAAAACATTCTACTCATAATCTCTCTATCCCTCATCTACATTTTATTGTTTTTTTCAACACTTGTCAATTAATTCGTGCAAAATTGCATAATAATATATTATGAAAAAGGCAATTATTACAGTTAGTATTTCAGCATATATTTTTATCACGATTTTTTGCATTTTTTTCTTTCCAATTAAATACAAAAATGACGTGAATAGTTGTGCCGCGAAATTGAATTTAGACCCGAATTTAATATTGGCTGTAATAAAAGCTGAAAGTGATTTCGACCCGAATGCTATGTCCAAATCTGGTGCGTGTGGATTAATGCAAATTATGCCTAATACGGCAAAATACATGATTGAAAAATATGATTTGGATTGCTCTCTGGACGATTTGTTTCTGCCTAAAGTAAACATTGCAATTGGCTCACAATATTTAAAATATTTATTCGATAAATACAAAAACATTGATGATGTAATCGTTGCATATAATGCCGGTGAAACCACAATGATAAACTGGAAGAAAAACAATCAGCCAATTCAGTATGCAGAAACAAGAAATTATTTAAAACGTGTGAAAAGGAATATTACTTTTTACCAAAGGAAAAAATTACTGTTCGTATAAAAAATATTGCACCCAAAACGCCCATTGCCGGGAAGCCGTAATTTACTAGCGAATTGAATGACAGCATTGAGCAAATGTAAATCACCGTTATGCAAATGACAGCGGAGAATTTTTCATCTTTGAATATCACTGTCATATTGTTGTTGAGTGCATACAAACTGGTTATAAATGTTGTCAGCATTGCCAAAAGAATTGAGATTATGAACCCAATGGATATAGCACTCCCCTGACACAAATCCAGCAGCGGCATTTCGCTGGATGCATCGATTTTGTTGCTAGCAAGTGCTATAAATATGCTTGTCAGAATAAATGCAATGCTTATGGCGAATGAGATGAACAAAGCCTTTCTGCGTTTAATTTTTATACTCAGCACTAGGCTAACCATTAGCAAGAAATTGCTGGCTATAAAGAGTCCTGCGAACAAAAAGCCTGTCCAACTTGATGAGCACATATTTTCAATTGATACAGTTGGAAAATTTATGAAGCAGTTTAATAGGATGAATATTACCATCAAAATTGACATTGGCAATGAGCATTTGGCAATGAAATTAATGCCTTTACTGAGCAACACCAGAGTGAGCAAAGCTATTATCACCGACTCAAATGGAAAGGCACAGTTATAGAAGCTATCAAACAAACTTTGACAGCCAGACAACATAGTCGCGCAAGTAATCGCAAGACAGACATTGTAGATTATGTAAATTACAATGTTGGTTTTAGGAAACAACCTATTGTTAAGCTCTTGGAATGAGATAATGTTAGCCTTTTCGCATTTTGAATGAAGCTTGTATAATATCCATGCCATAATAAATGGACAGATTATACAAAAGGCTAGTCCAACCCCGCCAAACCTATAAAAAAATACATAGACTTCTTTGCCACTGGCAATTCCTCCGCCAATGAGCGCACATAATAATAAAAATAAGACTTTCACACTTTAATGTATGAAAGCCTTTTTTAAATTATTTGTCTTTTTTCACAATCTTCAGGTCGCTATCTGTGTGCGAAGACTGGAATAAGTCGACAAGGTCGACTGCAAGGTCATCAATGTACAAAATGCCATCCACCATCTTTAATCCGAAATCCGCAGCACAATAGTTGAAAGCTGATAAATCGTCCTTATTCACTCCGCAGTTCGTCAAAATGCACGATTTTGGAAAACTATCAAATGCAAGTTTGAAATATAGATTAATAATTATGCTTGCAATTCGGCTTTTTTGACTTAGCAGCGCTATGTTTGACGAAAGAATCTGCTTGCAGAAAACTTCCATGCAGAAATTTACGAGCGGAATGTAAAGATCCACCATATTATTTGGCAGAGTTATCAAATAGTCGAGCACCATTGAGTAAATTTCGGTCATATTTTCGCCGTATTTAGCCAAAAATTCTTTGTCGAGCAGTCTCCCGAAATAAAATATGTAGTTATTCGACAAGAAGAAATTTCGGTCAATGCTTGAAAACACCAGTGCATTGAATATGAGTATCTTTTGCGACGTGCGAATTTGCTCTATGAACAATAAATTTTTGAATAGGGTTTCAAAGTGGCTATCCGCCGCCACAATTCGATTTAAATAGTTCTGCTCCACATTCTCACTTATGAAGCCAATGTATGTGGCGATGTTTTCCATTTTTCGCTTGCTGGAAACAATCTCTTTTATTTTTTCCCTACAATCTAGGCTGGCAACGAGTTCCTGATAACTCAGCACAATCTCCTGCTCAACTGCTGGGTCTATTGGTTCGTTCATTAGAATAGAGTCTTTGCCTAATTCCATTGCATTCTGAATGACACGCACAGGCACAATGTTATATGGATTGAGAATTGATAACCTGTTCAACTCCAGTTCATAATCCATCTTGTTTCCTGTGTTGTAGTTGGCAACTATTGAATACATATTGAGCAGATAATCTACTGGATAAAAATTTAGTTCTATGCTAACAAAATCCAAAAGTTTTTGCCACATTGAATATTTATCCAAAAACTCAATCACACCGCCTAAAAACTCATATTCTATCGAATTTTTGCTAGCCAAATCCAATATTTTGTCAAAATAGAAATTGACGGCATTATCATTGTTCTGCTGCTTGTAAGCCCACATCAAAGCCAGCAAATCTTTTTCGTTAAACGGCTCATCTGTGTGCTGAATAAATTTAATTGCCTCGTCAGATCGCCCCAATTCTATAAAAGCCAACGCCTTTCTCAGACGAAGTTTGTCATAAAATTTTGCATCCTTGTGCAATGTAATTGTGGAGTTTACAATCTGCTCATAGCCGCCGTCACGGAATTGCTGTGTCCATAGTGACAGTGTTGCCAAATTAATCTTGTCAAGTGATGATAACGGTTTTAGCACTTCCCACTGCTTCTTGGTGGCTCGATTTTTAAAGTTTTTCTTAAAAGCTTCAAAATCTTTTTCAATTTGATAAATTTTCAAGAAATTTTTTAATTGTGCCACTTTGCCCAACTTTACAAGACTTATGGAAAAAGCTTGGAACGTTCTGCTTAGGTCAAAGACTGGCATTCTGCCATAGATTTCCATTTGCTTGCAAGCGCATTCATACAGAATTTGATTATTGTTTAAGGCTTCCACCAACTCGCACTGAAAGTCATACAACTGCATTGTGGATGTAGGCACTCGATTGCAAAATTCACGCACGCTAAAAAATGCCGAGATTATATCACCTTTCTCGGCAAGTTCACGCACGGTATTTATTTCTTTGTTTATTAATGATTGAAAAATATTAGTAATCTTCATTGGTTATCTAGTCAGCAAGAATATATCTATGACACTCCTCGCACTGAAGCATTTTCTTGTTTTTCAATTTTTCTGCGAAACTGAGTGACAATTCCATATGACATCCGCCACAACGATTGTCATGGATGTGCACAAACACTGGATAGATATTGTCTGCTCTCATTTGTTTATATATGCGTGCCATCTCAGGATTGCAACCTGCTTCAAGTGATGCCTTCTTCTTTTCGAGTTCGTCGATTTGAGGTTTAATCTTGGCTTCAACTTGTTGAGCTTCTTGCTTGCTTACGTTGATTTTTTCCTTGGCGACACGAAGTTTGTTCATTGCGTTATTGTAATCTTGGATTAAATGATTGATATTATCATTCAATGATTTGATTCTATTTTCCAAACGTGACAATTCAGCCAAAAATCCGCTGGCAGTGTTGACAACATTTGTCAATTGTTCGTCTGCTATTGTGTCAGCCTTTTGTACACGCATAATGTCCGTCTTTGACAATGCATTGTCATATTTTGCTTGGACGTCGTTCAATTCGGTAATCAGGTTTGATGCATATTTATTTGTCTTGGCTATAAAACTTCTGCCCTCGTGCATAAAGTCGACCAATTCTTTCACACGCTTGTTTGCCGGACTATCTTGAATTTGCTTTTTTAGTTGCAAAATCTGTCCGTCAAGTTTTTGAATTTCAAAAATGTTGTCCATATTAATCCTCATTATCTGCTTTTAATTTTTTAAGTTTGCCGGGAGCACGAAGTTTACGCAAAGCTTTTGCTTCGATTTGACGAATACGTTCACGTGTAACGCTAAACTCACGTCCCACCTCTTCAAGAGTTCTAGGGTGCGAATCGTCTAGTCCATAACGCAAACGAATGACTTTTTGCTCACGTGGAGTCAATGTGTCAATGATTGACATTAATTGTTCTTTTAGCATATTTTGTGTAGTCACGTCCAAAGGACTCAAAGCGGTTGTGTCGGCAATCAAATCACCAAAACTGCTATCCTCGTCTTCGCCAATCTTGGCATCAATGGAAATTGGGTCAATGGCAATACGCTGAATTTCTTCCACCTTTTCAACTGTTGTGCCCATGCGTTGAGCGATTTCTTCAACAGTTGGGTCACGTCCCAGTTCTTGCATGAGTTCACGACTGACACGGTTTTGCTTGATCATTGTTTCCACCATATGCACTGGAATACGTATTGTACGTGCTTGGTCAGCAATGGCACGTGTAATGGCTTGGCGAATCCACCACGTTGCGTATGTAGAAAATTTAAAGCCTTTTGTATAGTCAAACTTCTCCACCGCTTTCATTAGTCCTAAATTGCCTTCTTGAATTAGGTCAAGAATTGGCATTGGATAACGGCCAAAATACTTTTTTGCAATACTTACAACAAGTCTAAGGTTTGACTCGCACAACTTTTGACGAGCATATTCGCTATTCTCTTCTTTCAGCATTCGAGCAAGTTCACGTTCTTCGTTGTCTTTAAGAAGAGGCACTTTGCCAATATCTTTCAAATACATCTTGACAGGGTCGTTTACATTAATCTGACTTATAATGCTTTCCAACTCTTTGTCGTCTTCAATGCGTTCAACGTCGTCGTCAGTCATTATATCTATGCCATTTCTGACTAGAATCGCTTTAATGTCTTCCATTTGGTTGAAATCTAGGTCGTACTTAACCAAACTTTCACAAAGTTTGCTCTCTTTGATGGTCTTCAACTTTTTGGCTTTTAACTGGTTTATAATTTTTTCTGCACATTCCTGCAAGAATGTGCTGTCTTTTTCTACTTTGTTTTCCATAACTATTTCCTATTTTAATTTTTTGTTAAGTGCAGACAATTCTTTCAAGCACTCTTCCATTTCTTGCGAATTCTTGGCTGTTTTGAGCCTTGCACGGATTTCTTGTTCCGCTTTTGCATAATAAGCTTTGTCGATAATGTTCAAACAATCTTGATAATACTTTTCTTTGTTGTCGTCTGTCATTACGAAATTAAAGTTAATAATTTTGTCCAAATCGGAATTTGGTTTGACCTCAAACATATCAAATATTGATGACACATTGACAGGTTTACCAAGACCTTTTTGAGTTTGAATGTATATTTTGAGCTCTAGCAACTCGCCAGTTAAAATTCGGTCGAGGTGGTCATTGGCTGGCATCTGCTGATTGGAATATATCAAATATGCAAGCACGTACAATATCGCATTTTTGAGGCTGTCATCGAGTTCCACCACCGGCTCAGGCTCAGTCTGCGTCTGCTTTGGCGTGTCTTTATCTATAAGGTTGCTTAAATCTCGTCTAAGGACACCTATTGCTAGTCCGGTCAGTTTCTGTACATATTCGAGATATATTTCTCGTTCACTGTCAGTGTCGTAACCAGCTATAATCTCAAGCAAGTATTTGACGCATTTTGTACGCTGCACATTGTCGCTAAGGTCAAATTTGCTGGCAATGGAAGACAGTACAAAATCATTGGCTGGTTCGGCGTGGTCGATTGCATTGATGAACTCGCTTGGCCCAAACTTATTGATAAACTCGTCAGGGTCTTTTGCGTTTTTCAAACGAGCAACAGTAATTTCAAAGTTCTTTTTCTTTAAAATATTGATAGCACGAATGGTTGCTTCGATACCTGCATTATCACCGTCAAGGCAAAGAGTGATTTTGTCGCAAAGGCGATACAGCTCGTCCGCATGTTGTGGCGTAAGTGCCGTTCCCATGCTGCCGACGGTGTTCTTGCAACCTGCCTTGTAGCATGCAATTACATCCATTTGACCTTCGACGAGAATGATACTCTTCAGCTCACCTGCTCGCTTCAATGTACGCAAATTGTTGATGCCATACATTGTTTGCCCTTTAGTAAAAATTGGTGTTTGCGGGGTGTTTTTATATTTCGCAAAGTGGCTATTTTTTTCAATCGTACGTGCACTGAATGCTATCACATCGCCGAAACTATTCAAAATTGGGAAAGTGATGCGTTTGGCGTAAAAATCATAGACATTGCCATAATCGTTCTTCCCAGCCACACCGCATTTAATAAGTTCATTGTCGGTGTATCCTTTTGAGTGCATGTATCTCACAATCGACTCATAGTCAGGCGAAATACCTATCTTGAAGACATCTATCAATTCACGGCTTAATGCTCGTGACTTAATGTAGTTTATGTATTCGGGGTCACGACATGCGAGTAATGATTTTTGGTAAAACTCGCAAGCATCCTTCATTATGGCAAAGCAGCGATCACGTTCCCTCTTGCGTTGTTTCTGCTCGTCCGTCATCTCATACTCTGGCAATTTCATGCCACAATTGTCGCATAACATTTTCACCGCAGTGATAAAGTCGACATTCTCATATTTCTCAATAAAGTTGATTACGTCCCCGCTTTCGCCACAACCATAACACTTGTAGAACTGTCTATCATCACGCACAGCAAAAGAAGGCGTTTTCTCTCCGTGAAAAGGACAACACGCCCAATAGTTCGCACCTTTTCTAGTCAAAGGCACATATTTAGAAATTACTGCAACAATATCATTTTTGGATTTTAACTCTTCCAAAAAATTGGCATCAAAACCTCTAGTTGTCATTTGTTCTCCAAAAGTCTAACTACTAATACGCCGTAAAAAAATAAATTCCTAAAATTTGCAAAAATTATTTTATTTTTTTTATTAAAATCCTATACAAACAAAAAAGACCGAATAGTTATTATCACTTTTCGGTCTAATATAATATTTATTTGATTACTTTCAAATCACTAATTTTTACAGATATACAATCGCCATAGAAATTGCCGTTGTCGTCGATTCCGGAAAAATCTACTTCAACATAGTCACCAACAGCGTTGTCGTCCATTACGCAACCTTTGTCGCCTTTGTGTATGCCAAATTTAGAATAGTTTTCGTTTTCAACCATTAGTTCGACCATATCGTACGCTTGTATATTGATAGGTCGAAATTTATCGGTCGCTTTTGATTTCAAAGACTCTATTTTTAGTTTTAGTTCATTTTTAATATTTTCCGGCAAATTTTCCGTTTGCTTTACGATATCATTTTCATTTAATTTCACGATTATGTAGTCACCTTGATTTTTAGGATTGAAAAACAAAACATCAGCCGTATTTGAATCGGTCGCAACAACTATACCATACATATTTTTTTGAAGATTATATTCTGTATATGGCTTTTCATTTTTTAACATTATTAAATCATACGTTTTCATTTTATCCACCCTTTAAACGACGTTGCTTTTGCAAAAAAAAATCGTTATAAAACGATTATTTTTTATTTTTAGTTTGTTTTGCTGGCTGAGCTGTCTTTTTTTCTGCTGGTTTTTCTTCCACTTGGTTAGTTTCGGTGGTTGTTTCAACAGGTTTTGTTTCCGCCTTGTTCTTGGCGTCAGCTTTCACATTTTCAATTGGACCATAGATTGAACGGCTGTCAACTTTGACATAACCCAAATGGTTGCCTTCACCTGTTTCAATGGTGAAGAATTTGCCATTCTGATTAGTCTTAATGTCAATAATCTTTCCAACAATTCCGCTGTAAGTAACAATAACGTCGCCTACTTTCAAATTGCTCTGCATACTGTCCATTTGTTCATTATATTTTTTCT
Organism: uncultured Clostridia bacterium; assembly: GCA_934747805.1. Classification (GTDB taxonomy): domain Bacteria; phylum Bacillota; class Clostridia; order Christensenellales; family UBA1242; genus HGM11372. The sequence goes on from CAKVHC010000010.1 coordinate 35,666, forward strand.
TTCGCATCAAGTAAACCACAACCATTGCAACAAGCAAAACAACGCAAATGATAAGTGGCAAACTATCTGTAAATTTGTTTAATACTAAACTCATAATTTTCAACTCCTTACTAACACACTAACATACAATTTTAATTTTTGTCAATCGATTTATCGTCTTTATAGTATTTCGACATAAATTCTCTTTTAAAGTCATTATATCGGTCGTGGTTAATTGCATCACGCACATTTTCCATAAGTTTTAAAGAAAAACGCAAGTTGTGCAAGCTCAACATTCTTGCGCCCAAAATCTCGCCTGCAATCATAAGGTGACGCAAATAGGCTTTTGTATAGTGCGTGCAACAATAACAGTCACACTCTGGGTCAAGCGGTGTAAAATCTTCTTTATATTTGGCATTTTTAATTACGACCTTGCCTTCGCTTGTAAACGCTGTGCCATTGCGTCCAACACGGGTCTGCAACACGCAGTCGAACATATCTATGCCACGACTAACGCCTTCAAGCAAACAATCCGGACTGCCAACGCCCATTAAATATCTAGGCATATTTTCTGGGTAATGTGGCTGCAAAACATCCAACATTTCATACATTTTAGACTTTGGCTCACCCACAGACAAACCACCAATTGCCAAACCACAACGAGCGTATTTCTTGCACTCTTCCAAACTCTTCAATCTTAAATCTGCAAAGAAATTGCCTTGCACGATTGGAAACAGCATTTGGCGTGGATTTTGCTGAGCGTCATAGCATCGCTTTAGCCACCTGTGAGTTCGCTCCATTGCTTCAATAGCATACTGACGGGTTGCACCATAGGTTGAGCATTCGTCAAAAGCCATCACAATGTCTGAGCCGAGTGCGTTTTGGATCTCGATTGCCTTTTCTGGTGTGATAAAATGCCTTTCACCACTTAGATGGCTGGCGAATTCTACTCCGTCGTCGTTAATCTTTCTTAGTTTTGACAGCGAAAACACTTGAAAACCGCCACTGTCAGTCAAAATTGGTCTGTCCCAATTCATAAACTTATGCAGTCCGCCTGCCTTTTTCACCAGTTCGTGACCTGGTCGCAAATATAGGTGATATGTGTTGGATAGAATGATTTGTGCGCCAATGTCGTAAAGGTCTTGACTGGTCAAACTTTTAACAGTTGCCTGCGTTCCCACGGGCATATAAATAGGCGTGTAAATGTCGCCGTGCGGAGTGTGCAGAATGCCTGTTCTCGCCCCGCTGTTTTTGTCAATGTGCAATGTCTCAAAACTAAAATTTTTCATATTTTTTCCTAATAAATGAAGTTGCAATCGCCGAACGAGAAAAATCTATATTTTTCTTTCACCGCTTCGGCATAAATTCGTTTGGTTTCGTCAATTGATGTGAATGCAGATACGAGCATAATAAGGGTCGACTTTGGCAAGTGGAAGTTGGTGATTAATGCATCCACAACCTTGAATTTGTAGCCCGGATAGATAAAAATGTCGGTGTCTAGCGTTGTTTCCTTTAGTGGCATATTAACGCTAGCACAGCTCTCCACTGTGCGAACACTTGTTGTGCCAACGCAAACTACTCGTCTGCCCTCTGCCTTGGCTTTGTTGATAATCTCCGCCGTTTCGGCACTAATCGTGCAATGTTCGGTGTGCATCTGATGTTTGGTGATATCCTGCTCGTTGCAAGGCTTGAATGTGCCCAATCCGATGTCGAGCGTAACATAGCAAATTATTACTCCCATATCGGTGAGTTTCTGCAAAATTTCTTTCGTAAAATGCAATCCAGCCGTTGGAGCAGCGACAGATCCCTCAACTTTGCTATACACGGTTTGGTAACGCTCTTGGTTGTTGAGTTTTGCGTGAATATAAGGTGGCAACGGCATTTGTCCAATGTTGTTAAGCACGTCTTCAAACACACCTTCGTAATCAAATTTTATCGTGCATTCGTTTTCAGTTTTAGATAGAATTGTGCCTACAAGCGTATGTCCAAAGTCAATCTGCGTGCCCACTTTTAAGCGTTTGAGCGGACGAGCGAGTGCCTCCCACTCGTTCAAACTATGACGTTTCAAAAGAAGTATCTCAATTCTTGCTCCGGTGTCGGTTTTGACGCCATAGATTCTGGCAGGCAAGACACGAGTGTTGTTCATAACCAAAACGTCGCCAGCTTTGAGATAATTTACAATGTCATAAAAATGCTTGTGTTCAATAGTCTTATTTTGTTTATTATAGACCAACATACGTGATTCGCTACGATTTTCTAGTGGAACTTGTGCGATAAGTTCTTCGGGCAAATCATAGTCGTATGTGTCCAAATTAGTGATGTCATTCATTGTTTGTGTCCTTGTTGTCAGCGGTCAAGTTGGCTGGTACTTCTCTGCCTAGATGTTTGTATGCCAATGGCATTGCCACCCTACCCCTTGGGGTGCGAGCAATAAATCCCAGTGTAATCAGATATGGCTCGACGACGTCTTCAATCGTGCTTGACTCTTCTCCTGTGGCAGCACTGAGAGTGTCAAGACCGACTGGTGCTCCGCCGAATTTATCAATCATTGTGAGCAAAATGTTTTTGTCCACATAGTCAAGCCCGAGTTCGTCAATGTCCATCATTTTGAACGCAACTTTTGCATCGTGCAATTCAATTGTATCCTTGCCCTGCACTTGCACAAAGTCACGCACACGGCGCAGCAGTCGGTTGGCAATACGTGGCGTTCCACGACTACGGCTGCCTATTTCGTGGCATGCGTCAGGTTCAATTTTGATATTCAAAATGTTGGCGCTACGCTCAATGATAGTGCATATTTCCTCCACGGAATAAAGTTCCAGTCGAGCAAGCACACCGAAGCGGTCACGTAGCGGACTAGACAAATTACCTGCCTTGGTCGTTGCACCGATTAGCGTGAACGGTTGAATTTTAAGTCGCATACTGCGAGCGGATGGGCCTTTACCTACAATAAAGTCAAGCGCAAAGTCTTCCATTGCAGGATACAAAATCTCTTCTACACTACGGTTCAAACGATGGATTTCATCAATGAAAAGCACGTCGTTTTTGTTTAAGTTTGTGAGAATGGCTGCAAGGTCTGCTGCATGTTCAATGGCTGGACCACTGGTTACTTTGATTTGGCTGCCCATTTCGCTAGCAATAATGTGGCTAAGCGTTGTTTTGCCCAAGCCTGGTGGGCCATATAGCAAAACATGGTCAAGTGCCTCATGGCGCTGTTTAGCGGCCTGAATATAAACCTTAAGATTGGATTTTACTTTTTCCTGACCCACATAGTCGTCAAAACTGGTCGGACGGAGTTTATTTTCCACTTCGCTGTCAGTCAGCGTTTTGGTGCTAGTTATAAGTCTGTCTTGCTCTTCCATACTACGCTCCCATATTTCTCAAAACTTTTGAGATTATATCTTCCGCATTGTCGCCCTCTTTTGCCAGTTGGCGAGCGAGTGTCGATGCCTCGATTTGACGCATGCCAAGTTGCGTCAAAGCTGTGATTGCATCTTGCAATGCGTTAGGCTCAATCTGTGGTTTGCCAATTTGTTCCATTGGCAAAATGTATTCATAAGGATTAAGTTTGTCCTTAAGTTCCAGCACAATGCGTTCTGCCGTCTTTTTGCCAATGCCCTTAACGCTGGCAATGACACTGCTGTCTTCGGTGAGAATACTTGAGACAATGTCGTTAAACTTTGCCATAGACAAAATCTGAATGGCTGTCTTAGCTCCCACTCCGCTCACTGAAATAAGTTTCAAAAAGAGTTGTTTTTCTTCCATACTAGCAAAACCAAACAAACTCATTTCATCTTCTTTCACGTTCATAAAGGTGTAAACCTTCATTGACTCATTTTCGAGTGGCAAGTTAGATAAAACAGAATTGGTGGCGCAGATTTCAAATCCTACTCCACCACATTCCAACCAAATGTAACTACCAATACAGCCTTTGTAAATTCCGTTCAAAAAGCCTATCATATATTCTCCTAAAAATTGTTTTTGACCAGCAAGTTGTTGGTCTGTGCATGCGTAAGAGCCGCCGCCAATGCGTCTGCCGCATCGTCCGGCTTTGGCACGCTTTCCAGTCCTAAAATAGACTTCACCATAAACTGCACCTGTTTCTTCTCCGCACGTCCCACGCCTGTCAAGGCTTGCTTAATCTGCAAAGGCGTGTATTCATAGACAGGGATATGGCGTTCTCGACACGCAACAATTATCGCACCACGTGCTTCGGCAACAGCAATGCCTGTGGTGATGTTGGTATTAAAAAACAATTCTTCGATTGCCACTTCGTCCGGCTTGAAGGTGTCTATCAGCTCGCCTATTCCACGAAAAATGGTGTCAAGTCGGTCGCTCATTGCCATCTCTTTCGGTGTGGTGATAACGCCGTAATCGACCACTTTGTAGCCTTCCTTTTTTAGCACCCCAAAGCCTATTATTGCATAGCCTGGGTCAATGCCTAGAATTGTCATTTAATGCTCCTATTTTGCGTTTACTTTTTGAGGTGTGCGTTTGAGTTGCATTCTCAAAATCTTTGATTCAAGTTTTGCAAGTTCTTGTGCGCCCTTTGTTTTAAGTGGGTTGCCATACTTCGCCATTGCACTTTCAATGTAGGCTTTCAGTTTGGCAATCGTTGTTACTTCGTTAAATTTCATAACTTCTCCTAATCGTCTGTCTGCATTGCTTTTTTGGCAAGGTTGACAATGCGGTCTTTTTCCAGCAAGATGTTGTCAATCTGTTTGATTGTTGCTTCGTATTCCTGCTTTAAGTTGTTGTACGCTTCGATTTTGTCATGCAAAAGTGTGGCAACTGAACTGTCAGTGATTGATTTGCCTTCGTTCTCCACCTCGTCAAGCAATGTGTCGATGTCCGAAACATGTTGTTTGGTTTGTTTGATATTGTTTGCAAGGATTGTAATATAACTCTTCAAAAATTCATAATCTCTCGCTAGGATGTCTGCGTTTGACATTGTTTCATTCGTTTTTTCCATAAAATTCCTTTGTTAGTCGTCAAGATTGTGATATACGTTCTGCACGTCGTCGTTGGTCTCAAAAGTGTCCATCATTCTGTCGAATGTGGCACGTTGGTCAGCGTTTAATGTAACATAGTTGCTGGCAACCATATCGTTTTGTGCGCTGAGCACATTATAGCCGTTGTTTTTGAAAACTGTGGCCAGATCATCAAACTTGTTTGGTTCCGTGTAAACGACCATGTCTTCGTCGCTCTCTTCGTAGTCGTCTGCACCATTCTCAATGGCGAGTTCAACTGCCTTGTCGGCGTCAAAATTTTTGTTCTTTTCAAGGACGATAACGCCTTTTTTGTTGAACAAATATGATACGCAACCATTCGCACCAAGACTGCCACCAAACTTATCAAATGTGTGGCGTACGTCACCTGCGGTACGATTCTTGTTGTCAGTCAAACATTCAACGATAACGGCAACGCCCCCTACGCCATAACCC
>CAKVHC010000011.1 GCA_934747805.1 uncultured Clostridia bacterium
GTCCGAGTCCGATGCCCACCATTGGCACGGATTCGCCAATGAATTTTTGGCTCATATTATCGTATCTGCCACCACCACCAATTGCTCCAGTGAATCCGTAGTCAGTTGCGTAAAACTCAAACACAGTGCCAGTATAGTATCCTTGACCACGTACAATTGTGATATCGAAGCGTGCATGCATTGTGTCAGGTGCAATCTGATTGATTGTATCCACAATCAGCTGTGCATTGTGGATTAGTTCAGCGTCGATTTTGCCGCTCAACGCTTTCACACCCTCAGTTTTGGTGGCGATGATAAGGTCGAGCAATTTTTCAACTTTTGCATTATCATAACCCTTTTCGATAAGTTCGCCCATCACGCCCTCACGAGCAATTTTGTCAAACTTGTCAAGGCTGATTGCAATGTCTACTTGGTCTTTTGATTCAAAGCCCACATAATCAATTATGGCATTCAATATTCTGCGGTCACTAATGCGTGCTTCCACGTTTCTCAGACCCACATTGTAATAAGCTTGTAATGCGGTCAAGATGATGTCAATGTCTGCATTAACACTGCCGTCACCGATGATATCTGCATCGCACTGGGTGAATTGACGCAGGCGACCTTTTTGCGGACGTTCAGCACGGAACGATTCGTCGATTTGAATAGACTTGAAAGGGAAGGTCAGTTTCTCACGATTGTTGCACCAAAAGCGTACTAGTGGAACGGTTTGGTCATATTTCAAGCCTTCTGCCACAATGTCCTTTTCAGTTAGATTGGGACGTGTAAGGTCAAGTTCAGCACCACGTTTGATTGTTTTGAACATAAGTTTGGTGTTTTCACCTTCGTCACCGTTTGTCAGCCAATCGAGGCTTTCTAGTATAGGCGTTTTGATGAGATTGAAGCCATTGTTCGCATAGGTGCGTTTGATGATTGAAATCACTTTGTCACGCACACTCATTTCGTTAGGCAAATATTCTTTGCAACCCCTAACTGTGCTTGTGCTGATTTTCATAATTCCTCCTACATTTTAATTTCTAAAGTTTTATCTATATAATTTTCGAGTTCGTCAATTGGCAAACGGATTTGTTCCATTGAGTCACGTTCACGAATTGTAACTGTGTTATCTTCTAGAGTTTGGAAGTCGATAGTTACGCAATATGGTGTGCCGACTTCGTCTTGACGACGATAACGTTTGCCGATTGAACCTGTTTCGTCATATGAAACGTTGTATTTTTTGCTTAGGCGAGCGTAAAGAGTCTTGGCTTGTTCACCAAGATTTTTTTGCAATGGCAACACGGCAACAGTGTAAGGTGCGAGTGCAGGATGCAAATGCAAAACTGTTCGCACGTCGCCGCCCTCAAGCGTCTGCTCGTCGTATGCATCAAGTAGGGTGACAAGCAAAAGTCGATTCAAACCTACGCTTGGCTCAATGACATAAGGAATATATTTCTCATTTGTCACTGGGTCTGTGTATTCCATATTTTCGCCACTGCCGTTTTGGTGTGCTGTAAGGTCGTAGTTTGTGCGATCGGCAATGCCCCACAATTCGCCCCAACCGAATGGAAATTTGTATTCAATGTCTGTGGTTGCGTTACTATAATGGCAGAGTTCTTCTTTCTCGTGCTTTCTTAGGCGTAAATGCTCTTCATTAATGCCCAACGCTTTTAAGAAGCGAACCATGTAGTTTTCCCAATACTCGAACCATTCAAGGTCGGTGCCAGGCTTACAGAAAAATTCGAGTTCCATTTGTTCAAATTCACGTGTGCGGAAGATGAAGTTGCCTGGTGTGATCTCGTTACGGAATGACTTGCCGACTTGTGCAATTCCGAAAGGAACACGCAAACGCAAACTGCGTTGCACATTCTTAAAGTTTACGAAAATGCCTTGAGCTGTTTCAGGACGCAGATAAAGTTGGCTAGTGCTGTCTTCAGTCACGCCTTGGAATGTCTTGAACATAATGTTGAAATTGCGGATATTTGTCCAATCATGTTTGCCACAAGTAGGGCAATTGATTGGATGCTCGGCTATAAACTTTTCCAATTCTTCATTGGTCTTGCCAGCTGGATTGAAATTTACCTTATGCTTTGCCACATAGTTCTCGATTAAGTGGTCGGCACGCTCACGTGTTTTGCACGCACGACAGTCCATAAGCGGATCGGTCGCTTTGTTTACGTGACCGCTGACTTGCCAAACCTTTGGATTCATCAAAATTGCACTATCCATTTCCACATTGTATGGATTTTCACGTACGAATTTTGACATATAAGCGTTCTTAATGTTATTCTTTAATGCAATGCCGAGTGGACCGTAATCCCATGCGTTCGCAAGTCCGCCATAGATTTCACTACCTTGAAAAACGAATCCACGATTCTTGCATAAATTGACGATTTTATCTAAACTTTTTTCCATAAATTAACCTCCTTATTTAGAATTAACCATCATAAAGTCTGTGAGAGATTAAAAAATCCCCACGCAAACTTATTGCATAGGGACGATAAAAACTTACCGCGGTTCCACCCTAATTGGTATAAACCCTCTTTTTTCTTAGTGTCGTCAAGAGCAACGAGTGCCATTTTAGCACTTCCAAGCAAATCGCCACTTTGCTTATTGGATTATCTTAATTATATGAGTTTGTGGGCAAAAAGTCAATAGATTTAAAATCTATTTTCCCACATTGTCGGGCTGGTGAAAACTATCGTAAACATTTTTTGCCACTGTTTTGTTTACGCCCTTAGTGTTTTCTAGGTCGGCTAGGCTGGCTTGTTTAATGTTTTGCAAAGTTTTGTATTTGTCCAGCAAAATGCGTCTAGTCGTTGGGCCGACACCTTTGATTCCAACAAGTCCGCCTTTGTACTCATTTTTGTCACGGAGCAAGCGGTTAAAAGTGATGGCTGTGCGGTGTGCTTCGTCACGTGCTAATTGTAACACACGCAGGGCGTAGCTGCCATGTGGCAAAAGAATTGAACGCTCGCTTTTTGGAGTGAACACTTCTTCCAATCTTTTTGCGAGAGATATGATTTCGCCATCATAGCCAAATTCTTTTTTCACTTCTAGGGCGGCGGAGAGTTGACCTTTGCCACCATCGATTACGATTAGGTCAGGCTTTGAACTGAAACTGATGTCGTCACTGTCAAACTCACTAAATCGGCGGCGGAGAGTTTCACGCATACTTTCAAAGTCGTCAATAAAATCTACTGATTTAATTTTAAACTTGCGATAATGTTTTGGTGCTTTTTTGCCCCCAATAAGCACACTCATGCTGCTCACGGTACTGGTGCCGAACGTGTTGGAAATGTCGTAACATTCAATTCGGTTTGGAATGCGGTCAAGGTTTAGCTCACGCTTTAGGATCTCAAGTGCACCTGTGGATTGATCATATTCTTTCTTTTCAATAGTTATATTTTTTTGCAAATGCAGTTTAGAATTTTCCACACACATATTTAAGAGTGTTTTTTTCACTCCTTTTTGTGCAAATTCGTACTTAAAATGCTTATTATATTTTTTTTGCACCATTTCGCATAAAATTGTGTCATCAATTTCGCACGAAAGTATAACCGTGTCACACGTATACGCATTAATTTGATAGTATTGAGCCAAAAATTCCGCTAAAAATTCGCCTTTAGTGAGCGAATAGTCTTTCACGGTGAAACTATTGACCCCAATCATTCGTCCTCCACGCACGACCATTACGCAGAGAGCAGTTTGTTCGCCATTGGAATAGGTGTCGAAAATATCGTAGTTGACAATTGTTGGAAGCTGCGTGACCACCTTTTCTTTCAGTCTAGAAAGCATTTTGAGTGAGTCACGGAGTTTGATCGCCGTCTCATAGTTTTCGCTTTCGCTGGCAATGGCCATTTTCTCACGCAATATCTTTTCAATTTTTTCCGTGTCGCCGTGCAAAAATTTAATGGCATCATTCACTATTAGATTATAGTCTTCTTGACTAATTTTTTTTGCACAAGGCGCAGAACAAAGGTGCATGTCGTAGAATATGCATGGGCGAATTGGCTTGCTGGTGGGTGTGATGTGTAGATTGCATTTGACGAGTGGATAGGCGTAATTGATTGTTTCCAATATATCTTTGGCAGAAATGCCTGCAAAGTATGGTCCAAAAAATGTGTCTTTGTTGTTCATTTTGCGTGTTAAGTCAAATTTTGGGAATGGCATACGCTTGTTGAGTCGAATGTATTGAAAATTCTTGTTGTCTTTTAAAAGTATGTTGTAGAACGGCTGATATTTCTTGATCAGAGTGTTTTCCAGAGCGAGCGCATCGTATTCGCTGTTCACCACGAAAAAATCAAAGTCGCAAATGTGGTCAACCATGTGTTGAACCTTAGGCAACTTTTCCGTGTTGAAGAAATATTGGCTTACACGATTTTTCAGTTTCTTAGCCTTGCCTACATAGATGACTGTGCCTTGATTGTCCTTCATAATATAGACACCAGGTTTGAGCGGCAAGGTTTTAATTTTCTGCTCGATTGTGGAATTCATATTCAAATTATATCATAAATTATTTATTTGTAAAATTAAAATTAAAAAATAATATTTAAGTTAATTTTTATTTAAGGTAAAAAAAATAAAATGTACTAAAATATTGTTCAAATTAATAAAATATTGTATGAAAGTGCTAAAAATTATTAAAAAATCGCTTTTTTCTATAATTTTATTAGTTTTTTTGCTAATTTCGCCATTTTTTATTTTTAAAAATTTAAATTATTATCTCGATGTTAAGGCTGAAAATAAAAAAATGAATATGCTGACCATTTGGCATTGCGAGACATTTGAGGGCGGCAAGGCTAGTCGACTTGCATTTTTGAAAGGTGTGGCACGAGAGTTTGAAAAGGCTAACAGCGGAGTTGTTGTGTATGTCCGTCTTGTCGAATTGGAAGAAATGGAAGAGTTGTTAGCCGCCCAAGAGTTGCCAGACTTGTTGTCGTTTGGTTCGGGTGTGAGCCCTAATCTTGCAAGTGTGTTGTGCGAAATTAAAGATGACTATAATGTGGATAAAAAATATCTCGATTCCGCCACTGTCAACAATCGTGTTTTGGCTGTGCCTTATATGTTGTCAAGTTATGTCGTTGTAACTAAAACAAAAATAGGTAATGCGAGTGACTACGCCAATAAAAATAATATAAATTTTTTGGCAGGCAATGTGGATAAAGTTTGCTATGATAAAGGTGATTTGCCAATCGATAAGAGTGAGCACACTACCTACACAGCCTATCTTGATTTTAAGAATACAAAAGCGCCAGCACTGATTGGCACAATGCGTGACGTGGCACGTCTGACGAATGCGAGCTACACGCAGGATAGTTATTATTATCTTCCGACCAATTATTCTAACATGGCACAGTATGTGGGAATGTGCAAAAGCAGCAAATTGAGCGAAGAATTTATCAAATGTCTAGCTGATGAGCCTACTCAAAAGAAAATTGCAGACGTAGGAATGTTTTCGGTCAGATCTAATATCACATTGTATTCAGCAAGTCCATATTCCGAACTTGAGCAAAATGCCAAAAGTATAAAGTTGGAGAGATTATGGAAATAGACTGTGGAAGAGTGATTAAGACGCATGAAAAGATGAGCAACCACACCACGTTTAGAATTGGTGGAAAGGTTAATAGACTTGTGCAAGCAAATTCACAACTCGCAGTGTTGAAGACTTTGTACGAGAGTGATTTTCGCAATGAGAAATTGTATTTTTTGGGCGGTGGGTCGAATACGCTTTTTTCATCAAAAAAGATTGATGCCACAGTTTTGCAATATGTGTCTAACGACATCTATATTGAAAATGGAATGATTGTTTGCTCAGCAGGTGCGATGATAAGTGAACTATTAAAGTTTTGCGTTTTGCACTCTATATCAGGTTTAGAATTTATGGCAGGAATACCGGGAACAGTTGGCGGTGCAGTGAAGGGCAATGCCGGCGGAGTTGACCAAGCGATTGGTGATTTTGTCGCTAAAATTTCTGGCTTTGAAATTGCTCAAGAAATTAATGAAAATATTATTGAAAATAATCAATTAAATATCAATAAAATCAATAATAAAAAATTCAAAATAAACAATGCGAAAATATTAAAAACCACGAAAAATAATGTAAAAATATGTAAAAAATATTTAAAAATAAATGAAAATTTCTTTAATTACAGAAAAAGTGAAATTAAAAATAATTTTTTTATATTAAAAATATATTTAAAAATAAATTATGGAAATAAATTAATTATTGAAAATAAAATAAAAGAATATTTAAGCAATAAAATTCTCCGTCAACCAATGAACAAGGCTAGTGCGGGAAGCATATTTTTGCAAACTGGAGATTTTATCCCAGCACGTGCAATCGACAGTCTTGGAATGAAAGGTTTCCGAGTCGGAGGAGCGATGGTTAGCACGCTGCATGCTGGATTTATTGTGAATGACGGCAATGCAACAAGTGAAGATGTTTTGCGATTGATAGACATCATCAAACGCAAAATTATTGACAACTTTGGCGTGGAGTTGCATACTGAAATACGCTACTTCGACTAGCGTTTGGGGGTTGACTTATTGGTGTGATTTTGCTACAATACAAATATGAAATATTTGGAGTCTGCTAGGAATCAAATATTAGAGTCATTCAAGGAACGTAATTGTTGCTTGTATGCCTTTTTGTCGGCAATCATTGGCACCACCACTACGCAATTCGACGGTCGAATGTTCGAATTGCAGTTTGTGGACAATACGCAATATCTGTTTATTAAAAAAAGTCTTAAATCGCTTTACGGCGATCGTATTGAATGTGTGGACGGCGATTTTGCTGGCAAAAAGTTTGTGCTTATTGATGGTCAAGCTGTCAGCGAGTTGACTGATGACTTGGGACTAGATTTTGTCAAGGGGCAGTTGAGCATTAATAACCGTGTTATTGAGAACGATTGCTGTGCACAATCCTTTGCGAAAGGGTGTTTTGTTGGTGCGGGTAGGTTCTACACCAACCAAGATATTAATGCAAAGTCAACCGGATACAACTTAGAGATAGGTTTTAACAGTGAATTTATTGCTAAGACGGCAAGCCAGTGTTTTACTAAGCTGGGCGTCAAACTGAAATTTGGCAAGCGATTAGGCCGAACAATTTTGTACCTAAGGGATAGCGAGCAAATATGCGATCTGCTCACAGTAGTAGGAGCGTTCAAGGCTTCGTTAGAATTTCAAAATGATTTGTCGCTTAGGACAATGAAAAATAATCTTAATAGGCAGAATAATTGTTATGATGCCAACCAAACAAAAACGATTAACGCAAGCTTTGAGCATATCAAGGCTATAGAAAGTTTGCAAAAGTCAGGCAAGTTCGAGTTTTTGGATGCTGACCTTAAACTTATTGCCCAAATTCGACTTGACAACCCTGACTCATCGCTTAGCGAATTGTGCGCAATATTTCCACGCAAGATCACTCGTGCTGGTATGAAATATAAATTGGATAGGCTGATCGCCATTAGTCAAAAGAAGAAGGGCAAGAAATGAAACCATTTGTACATTTACATCTACACACTGAATATAGTCTGCTTGACGGCGCAGCACGCATAAATAAAGTGGTTAAGAAGGCAAAAGAACTTGGAATGCCCGCCATTGCAATGACCGATCACGGCAATATGTATGGTGCAGTAAAATTTTTTGACGCTTGTAAAAAAGAAGGAATAAAAGCCATTCTAGGTTGCGAATTCTATTGTTGTGAAGATTTGACTGTTAAGAATGGCAAAATCAAGCTAGCACACCTTGTTTTGTTAGCCAAAAACGAAGAAGGATATCACAATCTTTGTAAACTTAACACTATTGCTTTCCGTGACGGATTCTATTATAAGCCTCGCATTGACCTAAAGGCTCTTGAAGCCAACCACGAAGGGCTTATTTGCCTGTCTGCATGTCTTGCCGGTGACGTGCCGCAGCTCATTTTAAAGCATGAATACGAAAAGGCGGAAGAATTGGTTTGTTGGTTCAAAAACTTGTTCGGCGATGACTATTATTTGGAACTTCAGTACCATTACATTCATGAGCAAATTGAGGTGAATGTAAAACTTAGAGAATTTGCCAAGAAGTATAATATCAAAACCGTTGCCACCAATGACGTGCACTATATCAACAAAGAAGACTCTGTGTTGCAAGATGTATTAGTATGCGTCAACACCAACCAAAATTTCAATGACCCAAACCGCAAAAAACTGATGCCAACGGAAGAGTTCTATTTAAAAGACTATGACCAAATGTTAGAAGTCTTGCCAAACGATAGCGATGCACTCGACCGCACATTAGAAATTGCAGATAAGTGTAATTTTGAATACGTCTACCACCACTACATGTTCCCTAAATATGTGCCAGTCACAGGTCAAACTCCTGCTGATTTTATCCGAGATCTTATTGAGGCAGGCATCAAACGTAGATATAAGCAAGAAACTCCAGAGATAAGAGAGCGTGTGGAATACGAACTGGGCATTATTTCCAAACTAAATTATATTGAATACTTCCTAATCGTTTGGGATTATATCAATGCCGCACGTGAAATGGGCATTTCAGTCGGTCCAGGACGTGGCTCAGGCGTTGGCTCAATCGTTGCATATTTGATAGGCATCACCAATGTTGACCCTTTGCGTTACGGCCTATTCTTTGAAAGATTTTTGAACCCTGAACGTGTCAGTGCGCCAGACTTTGATATCGACTTTGAAGATAGCCGCCGTGCAGAAGTATTTGAATATGTTAAACGTAAATACGGCGAAGACCGTGTGGCAAAAATCATCACCTTTGGCACTATGGCTGCCAAGAACGCAATCAAGGACGTGGGACGTGTACTGCAAGTGCCGCTTTCCACCACCGACAAGATTACAAAAGCAATACCAAACTCAATCAAGCGTCCAAATATATTGAAAAAAGTATTCAATATCGACCCAGATCCAAACAAACCAAATGAGAGCATTCCTGAGCTCGTGCAAATGTATAACGAAAACGAAGAAGTGCGTCAAATCGTGGACATTGCATGGAAACTGGAAGACAGCCCACGCCAAACAGGCATTCATGCGTGCGGAGTCATTATTGGCGGAGATGTGCTAGAACGTCATATTCCGCAAGCCCGCAATGGTGAAATTCTAACCACTCAATTTGAAGGTGGCGAACTGGAAAAACTAGGTTTGCTCAAAATGGACTTCTTGGGGCTTAGAAACTTGTCCGATATTAAAATGGCAATTGAGTATGCTCGCCAAAATCACGGTGTAGAAATCGACTTCGACCATATGGAATATGACGACCCTAAAGTCTATGAGATGATTTCTGCAGGCGAGACAAAAGCAGTCTTCCAAATGGAATCAGGCGGCTTTGTCAAGTTTATGAAGCAGTTGCAGCCGAACTGCATCGAAGATATTATCGCCGGAGTGGCAATGTATCGACCAGGCCCAATGGACTCAATTCCTACTTTCGTATACAACAAACACAACCCTTCAAACATCACTTACATTCATCCAGTAATGGAGCCAATTTTGAACGTCACATATGGTTGCATTGTCTATCAAGAGCAAGTTATGAAGATTTGTCAAGATATGGCAGGCTACACAATGGGACGTGCGGACAGCGTGCGTAAAATGATGTCCAAAAAGAAAATGGCCGACTTGCAGGCAGAAAGACAAGTGTTCTTACATGGTTTGCCAGCACAAGACGGAAAACCTGCTGTTGACGGAGTTTTGAAACGTGGACTCAGCGAAGACGTGGCAAACAAACTTTGGGAGCAAATGGAGAAGTTTGGCTCGTATGCGTTCAACAAGTCGCACGCAGCGGCATATGCTTACGTTGCCTATCAAACAGCTTATCTGAAATGTCACTATGAACCAGAGTTTTTGACCGCCGTGTTAAACAACCGTGTGACTATCGCAGATGAAATTGCCAATTATGTGGCTTATGCAAAAGACAGGGGCATTAAAGTCTTGCCACCTGACATTAATAAATCCAACACATATTTCACCGTTGATAAGGACGGATCAATACGTTTCGGACTGGCGGCTCTTAAGAACGTCGGCATCCAAGTCATTGAAGAGATGATTGCTGAGAGAAACAAGAATGGCGAGTTTAAGGACTTTGTCGACTTTGCAGTGCGTGTGCCATCTCCTTGTCTAAACAAACGTTGCTTGGAAAGTCTAATTTTGACCGGTGCATTTGATTGTTTTGGCAAGGCACGAAGTCAACTCATGGGCGTTTATTCTTCTGCTGTGGACAAGGCAATGCAGATTAAGAGAGAACGTGAAGACAACCAAATGTCATTGTTTGGAATGTTTGAGCAGGCAAACGACGCTCCATTCACACTGGACTATCCAGCCGTTAACGAATACGCTAATAAGGTCAAACTAGACTACGAAAAGCAGATTGCAGGCGTGTATTTGACAGGCCACCCTCTTGACGAGTACAAAGATCGTATGAAACAGATGACTTTGACGGCGGATAGACTTTTGCCTGATGAAAAAGACGAAATGGACGAAAGCGACGAAGTCACATACAGCAACATCAGTCAAGGCGAGTCAGTCATCTGTGGCGGATGCCTTGTAAATTATGACGTCAAGATGACCAAGTCGGGCAGAAAAATGGCAATCGGCAAGGTGGAAGACTTGTATGGCAAAATCGACGTGGTGTTGTTTAGCAATGCGTATGAAAGGTTCAAAGACGAACTGAAAGAGGGCGCCCTTGTTACAATGAAAGGCACTATCAACATTCGAGACGGACAATCTCCAAGCGTCAATGTGGACAAAGTTGAAGTTTGGAAAGAAAATGATGACAAATCGGCGCAACAGGAGATTGCTTTGCCGGAAGTGGAACGCCCAAAGAAACTGTGTTTGAAATATGACACGAGCGACACTGCTCTGCACGACAAAATAAAAGCAATTTTGATTGAATATCCCGGAATAGATAAAGTGTTTATTCGTGACTCTGTCACACGTGAAGCATTCCAGTTGGATATTAACGTCCAAATTAGAGAGTCATTGTTGTTTGAACTCACCGCACTTTTGGAACAAGAAAACATAAAAGTTGTAGAATAAAAAAATGGACATCAGTCCATTTTTTTTGTGTCAAATTTATTTTTGTTTTGGTGCTTTTGGCTCAGGCTTAACGATTTCTTCTTCGTCATCTGCTTCTTTTGGCTCAGGCTTACTTTTGCACTTGCAACAATGCAGACTCATGTTGCCTTTTTTTGCAATGGCAATGTAGGTCAAGAAGACTGCCGCTGCACCAATTATGACGTAAATGATTCGACTAAAAATGTTGGATTGCGTACCAAAAATGCCTGCCACCAAATCGTATTGAAGCATGCCAATAGATAACCAGTTGATGCCACCAAGAACTAACAAACAAAATGAAATTAAAACTGCCATAATAATCTCCTTTTGTAGTTATTATGGCAATTAAATCGTATTTTATTCAGATATGTCTGTATTTGTCTCGCTAGTCACGGTCTTAGTTTTGTTGGCATTTTTCTCTGCCAATTTTTTTTGCTTTTTGTCACGTCGGATTTGCTTGCTTTGAATTATTTTATAGCCGACTGGTACTTTGACCTTTACCACATTAAATGGGCAGACTTCTTGACAACAGAAGCAGTTGATGCATTTTTTGTAATCAATTTTTGCATATAATTCGCCTTTTCGGTCATACTCCATGCGTATTGCTTCGGCTGGGCAATGCTCATAGCACTTTTTACAACCCTTACACTTGCTAGGCTTGATGACTGGGCGACGTTGGAACAAACGTCTAAATGTTGGTTGGAACCATTTTGGCACAACAGCAGAATTGGATTCGCTGGTTACGTAAATAGTCTTGTAGTCTTTAATAATGCTATCGTTTAAATCTTCGCCGACAACAATTGGCTCAAGTTTACTGTCGATCAATTTTCTTCGCACTGCTTCTTTTAAAAGCGGCATTGTGCTAGGGTCAATGTTCATAAGGCGAACCATAACTGCATCAGCACTGTATGGGTCGGTGCTGGCAATGATGCGGTTGACGATGCGTGGAGTGCCAGCCTTTGGACCAGGTCCTTCCATGCCTACTACAGCATCGACAATGTTGAGCACAAGTTTGTCTTTGATTGATTGTTGCAAGTCGATAAGAGCGTTACAAAAATCTTTTAGCTTAGGGAACAATGCGTGTGTCTGAGCTTTGATAAGGCCAGGAATGATGCCATAAAGGTTTTTCACACAACCTGAGTAGCCTGTAAGTTCGTGTGTCTTCATTTTGCAGATATTTATGACTGCGTCGGCCTTGTCCACCACGTCAATGATTTCCACATGTTTCAGCCTTTCAGCCTCAGGAATGTCCACTGCCACAGAGTCAAAATTGTCGTTGAGTTCGGCCTTTGAATTGGCTGCAGCCAAATTCATTCCGCTAGCTTCGTAAATAGACTTTAAATGAGCAGCAGTAAATTTTGATGCTGGGCTGTCAGCGATAATGCATCTAGCACCAAGCCCCACCACCTTCTTTGCCACAGCTTCCACGACTGAGTGATGTGTGGTGATGGCTTGAGTAGGAGTGGCACGAGTGAGAAGATTAACCTTCAAAACTACTGTCATGCCAGGCTTGATGAACTGCTCTAATCCGCCAATATCTTCAAAAACTTTTTCCATGCAAGCGTCTACATTTTCCTGATTGTAGTCTTCGCATGCTCTGAGTGATACCAATTTCTTTTCCATAACTTTTCCTTTTATTAAATATATAAAAAATCGACAAGGCTGTCAAATATATTTGATTAATTTTGGGTTTTATAGTAATATGGTAGATATGTTAAAAATATGGGCGAAGACGTATGACGGCGAGAAAATCACACGCAGTAAGGTTATAGAATTTGAAAGTGCGCATATCATTTTTTATGATATGGTGAAGACTGTGTGTGAGAAATTGGACATTGCCACACCAGTCTGTTTGAACAAGCATTACGAAGATTTTATGCAGTTTAAAACCTGTTTTTTTAAGGCAACTGATTTTATCGACTCGGTCGATTTCACCAAATTGCAGGTTCAATTTATCGTCGATAAATAGTATAAAATACACAACCATTTAAAACTAAAACGACACACTTTTTCATGATAATAAAAAAATGTAAAGTCGATAAAAATCGTTGACAATTTTACATAAAATCGCTATACTCAATCGATAATAGATTTTACGACACGTGCTGCGTGTCAATCAAAATAGAATAGAAAAATTTAGCAACGGAGGAATCTATGGACGAAAAAATTTATGTGACAAACAAAGGATTGCAGGAATTAAAAGAGAGATTGGCTTATCTCAAGACAGTGGCTAGACAAGAAGTAACTGAGAAGATCGCAGAAGCTAGAAAGTTTGGAGATTTGAGCGAAAATAGCGAATATGACATTGCCAAAGACGAGCAAGCCGACATCGAAGCAGAGATTGCTGAGTTGGAAGCAAAAATCAAGTTGGCAGTCATCATTGACCCTAAGAAAATCAACACATCAAAGGTTAACGTTGGTTGCAAAGTGACCATTCACGACGAGGAGTTGGACGAAGACATCACTTACAGCATTGTTGGTGACACAGAGAGTGACCCAGAGAATGGACTTATAAGCAACATTTCACCAGTGGGCAGAGCACTTATGGGACACGCAGTTGGCGATGTGGTTGAAGCCAGCGTTCCATACGGCACAATCAAAATGAAAGTATTAAAAATCAAAGCATAATCAAACAAAAAAACGAAACGAAAGAAATTATATCAAAATCATTTGTAAAAACTAATGATTAATCAAATTGTTTATATTTGAGGAGAAATACTATGGCGAAAACAGCACAAACGATTACAGGAGTCAAAGAGGGTTTTCCATTTGAACCAGGCGAAGAAAATGTTGGACTTGTAATTGTAGAGAAGAACAAGCGATACACATGCAGAGTAGTAATCACTAATATTACAGGCAACATAATCACTTGGGAAAAGCTGACAAAGAACGGCTATGTGATTGGGTCATCGACATTCAGCGACTATGGTTGCAAGGCGAAATATTTTATTCACCTTGACCCAGAGACTGCGGAGAAAATTGACAACTCGGAAGAGAAATGTCTTGTAGAACGTGTGAAATCGATTTACACGCCAAATACGTCTGGAGAAAATGTTAAGAAGTCTAAAAAAGAGGACGGGTTGGTTTTATGCTAAAGGCAGAGAGTTATCTCTCTGTCTTTTTTGTTAAGATTTTAGCTGTGGCTAGTTTATTATTTTAACTTTTGTTTTTTAAAACTTAATTTAATTTTTCAATCATCAAGACATAAAAAAAAGATGACTATTCGTCATCTTTTTCTTTCTTTGGTTCGTCAGTCGATTCGTATATGCCGACGTGATTAACTACAAATTTGTTTTCTTCGTCACGTTCACCCAAACTAACGTTATACAGATACGTTGAGTTGCCGTTGTCGTTGGTGTGTTCGAGCAACATGAGTATATTGTTCACCGAGCCGTTGTAAGTGGTTTGCACATCAATGTGTGCACTATCCAATGTTGCAGTCATATCGCCTGAGTATAGAATGTCAACAGTCTTTTCACTGCCTTTAATGTTGATGCGACTAAGTTTGTTGTTGTTGCCATCTTTGTAATAAATGTGTCCGCCAGCAATTGAAATGATTGTGGCGTTCTCTACAACAGCCTGCTCACTTGTGCTGCCGTCTTCAAGAAAATATACGTTGTTGTCACGCACTACGATAAGACCAGTCACGCTGTTGGAGTTGTCGTTTACTAGGTAGTAAACGTTTGAATAGTTGTAGCTGGTAGCTTTGTTGTTAAGGATATATTCGCTAGTAATAGTTTGACCATTTGCTAGGTCTGCGAGGCTAATCTTGTAAATATAATTGCCTAGACCCACATACGCATATTTGCTTGTGACACCTTTTGTTGTCCAACTGTCGCCTGTCATTGCAACAATCTCAGTTTTGTTTGTCTTGGCATTTAGACGCATAATCTTGTTGCCTGCGTCGGCTTCGTCGTCATCAGCAAGCGAACGTGTGTAGAAAATGTTGGCATAAGAATTGTTGTTCATTTGGTCGCCAACCACTTCTGGCATTGCTACGCTAGTAACGTCAGTGTCAATTGTGGTTGCGCCGTCTGTTGTAACATTGATAAGTTTTGAGTCGTCGAGTAGGATTAGGTTTACCCGACTGCCGTCGTAATAATAGTTGTATTGTACGCTTTCAGTTGAACTTGTGTATAGAGTGGATTGTTTTCTGCCGTCCAAACGAATTCTGCAGAACTTGATAAGTGTGTTAGCCACGCTCTTGCCGTCGCTATTAAGGTTGGTGCAAGGAGTGGTGTAGTATAAATAATCACCATAAATACGCAAGTCTGTCTTTTCAAATCCGACAATGTTGCCAACCATTCGTTTGTTGTATGAAGCGTTGCCTTTGTCGTCAGTGACAATCTTGCCGTTGTCGTCCACCTTTGCCACATACAAGCCGCTGCGAACATAATCATCCTTTTTGCGATTGTCTTTGGTGATAGTGCTGCTAGCATTGTAACCGTTGACATAGTACAGATAATTGCCTTTCTGCACTGCAAGACCGCCATTGCCAACAATTTCAGCATTGCTGTCCGGTGTCTTCAAATCGCCAGTGCATGCAACCAAGCATAAACCCATACAGCACAAAATGGCGAATGTTAATATTTTCTTAAATAGATTGTTTTTCACGATGCTTCTCCCAAAATTTAGTTTTGCTAGGTTAGTTTTGAATGTTTAAAGTGATTATTGCCAAAAGCACGACCTACTTAAACATTTTTACCAAAAACTAGCAATTACATTTAGTCAACAAAAATATTAGCAAACAAAAGCAAATTTGTCAATTAAATATAAATATCTGCATATAAATAAAAGTACAGGTTTAGCAATATTGCTTCAAAATAAGACAAAATTTGACGGCATTGTTTGTGCTAAAATATTTATAGGCCAAAACGAAGGTGAATTTAGGAGAAAATATGTCAAAAACTTTGTTGCTTTCGCCCGAAAAATCTGCCAGCCAATATGCAAATATGCCTCGAGGCATACTTACGATTGACGGCAATGCGAGAAGCCTTAATGGAAAACTAAGAACATATAATCTGACAATAAGTCCGAGCGAAACAGTGGTCGGAGTGTATTTTAATGGAAGCGTTTACAAAACCAGTATTAGACCAGTGGAAAGAGGCGCTTACTCATTCAATTTGACAGGCAATTATGCCGATTTGAGCGACATTTATTTTGCTTTTATATACAAAAATCAGGTGTTGCTTTGCGGTGGCACATATGGTGATTGCATCGCAGATATTAAAGAGCAGATTTTTGATGAAAAACCTGCAACAGTCAGTGCACAAGCTCAAACAGAAGAAAGTGAAGACTACGAAACGGCTGCTGAAGAAGACATTAATGACTTTTTTATGCAGGCAGACACCAAACGCCGACTAGACGACATAGAAAATATCCACAATGACACGGAAAATGTGGATACAACTCCTGCATTTTCTCAGTCGATGCCTTATATGGATATGCCGCTAACGGACAATGCGTTTGAAACGACAGGCGTTTATCCAATTCAAAATGAGGGCGAGCAGACTGATAGTGCTAGCGTGGACGAACCGCTGGCACAGGGCGTGAATTCTATGCCAAATGACACTGTCACAGTTCAAACGGAGAATGAACAACTAGCCAACGCAATGGACACAGACATAAACGAAAAGTCGGACGATGCTTCAGCCGTAAACCAAGCAGAAGCACAGCCTATCAATAGTCAAAGTTTTGCTGGCGACTTCTTCGCAAATATAAGCGACCAATTAGACGAACTGCTCAGCAGTTATCCGCTTGACGAAGAACTGAATGCCATAGTGCCTGATGCAAAGTTTGTAAAGATAGCGGATAGCGAAACAGGTGAGAGTTATGTGTTGGGAGTCATTAATCAGAATGGTGCTCCACGTTATCTAGCCTATGGAATTCCGTCGACATATGATAGCGAGCCACCTGACTCAATGAAAGGCAAATGTCAGTGGTTGCCAACCGACTTAACCGACCCGCTCAGTGACGGATACTACATTATCTATCAAGACACACAAACAGGTGACCTTATAAATATAGACATTGTGTAAACATGTGTTGAGCAAATTGAAATATATTTATGTATAAGTGATTTAAAAAAAAGTTTCGCCGTGAGCGAACTTTTTTTGTATAAAACTTCAATGCTTGCACACAATAAAATCGGTTAAAAGGAGAGATTATGAAATATAGACCAGGCGAAACTTGTCCAATGAATTGCAACTGTGCAATGTACGACAAGAGCGGCAAAAAAATCAATGAAGTAAAGATGAAAAAGGGAGATAGTTTTCCACCAACTCCAAAAGACGGTGGCTATTACGAAATTTAGTTCGGTTGAACAAAAGCTTGAATATTTAGTTTGTAAGCATTGTAAAACGAATTAGATGAGCTAAGTCAAAAAAGTACTGCGACAACTATCGCAGTATTTTTTGTATTACATTTCACTCTTCTTTTTACGGCCACGTTTTTTAGGTGGTTCGCTAGACTTAGCACTAGCTTTAGCAGGAGTTTTTGCTACTTTTTTGATGGTTTTTTTAGGCTTGACAGGTTCAAAATCTTCGTCATCCTCGTCGTCATCATCTTCATCGCTGTCATCGTCTTCTTCGTCATCCTCGTCGTCAAAGTCGCCCATATCATCCTCGTCATCAAGGTCGATGTCAATGTCTAGGTCGTCGTCATCCTCGTCAAGGCTTAAATCATCAAGGTCTTTTTCAAGGTCTTCGCCGAATTCAAAGTCGTCATCAGACGAAACATTATTCTCGTCGTCTACTACGTCGCCATATCCGTCGTATTCGTCGTCGTCACTGTCTTCTTCGTCATCGGAAACATATTTGTGCCAGTTTTCAGTGTCTTCTTCGTCTTCACCTTCGTCCATAAACTTGATTCCACGCTCAGCCTTGCAACTAGCACAAATCTCTTCGTCCCCTTGTACGAAGTTGGTTTTGCAGATAGGGCAGAGCTCCAAATCGGTAATGTCGTCTTCGTCAGGTGCGATCAAACCAAGCTCACGCTTGCAGACATTACAATATTTTTCCGTCTTTGGGATGTAATTCAAGTCACATCTAGGACATTTCACATACTGTACAGGTTTTTTAGCCATAGGTACTCCTTCATTTTCGAGTACATTATATTTTTTTTAAATGTATTTGTCTAGCATTTATACTATCTTTTTTATATAAATTTATGCACCTTCAATCAACATTTTGTCAGCAACTAAAGCGATAAATTCGCCATTCGTTGGCTTTTCTGTGCTACTGTACACTTTGATGCCAAACAAATTGTTAATATTTTCAATCTTTCCACGATTCCAAGCCACTTCAATGGCGTGACGAATGGCACGCTCAACTTTGCTTGAACTGGTGTTGTACTTGTCCGCAATAGACGGATAGAGTTTCTTGGTGATGTTGTTAATCATATCTGGTGATTTTATCGCCAGTTTAATGGCTTCACGCAAAAATTGATAGCCTTTGATATGTGCAGGAATGCCAACTGTAATAAATATGTTGCTGAGTTTTTCTTCCAAAACATTGGTTTTCTTGTTAGGTGCAAGGTCGTCTTGCGCATACATAACGTTTTCATTATGGCTTGTCGCAATCATTTCGTTTACACGTTCGTTGAGAAGTTTCAAATCGAATGGTTTAATGCAATAATATTTTGCACCCAAACTGAGTGCTTTGTTAATAAATCCATCGAGTGCTAGTGCAGAATGCACGATAATAAGTGGGTTAAGGTTTTCTTCACGCAATTTTTCCAACACTACAAAGCCGTCATAGTTAGACAAGACAATGTCCATGATAACCACGTCAGGTTTTTTCTCTTTTACAATGTTGAATAGTTCATCTCCTTGACTCGTACTTGAAACAATGTCAAAATCTTTTGCAAATTGTTGCATCATATTATTAAGGGTTGATGCGTTCTCTTCAGCAATAACTAATGTCGGCTTCATTTTTCTCTTCTCCTCCAATGTCGAACACTTCTAAATTAACACAAACTGTAATTCGAACCAAAAAGAAAAACCTAGATTTTTGGTAAAAACTGGCAAAAAACATCTAAAATTCAAAATCAAAGTCGAAATCGGTATGCCATTGTTGAAAATAAGTTAAAAAAATAATTTTTTTATACAATTTTGTTGCTAATTAAATAGGGTTTTATCGTTCTATTTCGATTTTTAATGAATATATTATACTAAAAGTTGGAGGACTTATGGAAGAAAATAAAACCGAATGTTTGGTTGTGAGTGCTATGCAAGACTTGGGTCGAGTGGAGTTTGACACAAGTTTTGGTTTGCAAGTGGAAGACGGTGTAACGATTGACCGTGTTGTTTGCGCCACGTCTTATCTCACTGACACAAAAATCGAAACATTGGATAAAAAGGCGGTGTATTCGGGCAAGATAACCACCAAAATCGTGTTTATAGATAGCGAGGGATTGTACATAACGGCGGTGGGCAATTCGCTGTTTAACCACAGCTTCACCAATCCACAGATGCTGGACAATGGCAGACTCGTGGCACGTGACGAATGCACCAACACGGAAGTGAGCATGGAAAATGGTCAATTCAATGTAAAAGTAAGCATTGGAGCGTCCATCGTGGAATATGCAAAGCAGAATCACTGTGTGGTGTCACAGACGGCGGATGATATTCATTGCAAAAAGCAAGATGTCACTCTTATGCACACAGAACAAGACATCGACGGTAATTTCAATGCAGAATGTGAAATAGACGTCAAGGGGACGATCACAAAGATTTTGTCTAGCGAACTCAGTTTTGTACAGACAGATGTATGTGCATTGGAAAATGCGGTCAGCATCACTGGCAAACTGAATGCTCAGGTTATCTATACAATGGATACTGAGAACGGCTCAAAGGTTTGCTGCGTGGCAGACAGTTGCACCATTAAGGGCGAAATTGAAGCTAATAATATAGATATGGAAAGCGTTTTGGACGTTTATTCTTGCGTGGATGCAAGCAAAACAGTTATCAACACAACACTTAACGAAACCAACACCGTTCTAAATATTGAAACCAACATTGTAGTTAACGGCGTGGCCTACAAATTGGTGACAATGCCTACTGTTGTTGACGCCTACAGCACAAAGACTAATTTGCGTACAAAAGTTGAAGAGAAACAACTTTTGTATATGAAACGTATGGACTGCTTTGATGAAACTCTTATGGGTGAAGTGAAGATCGAAGGCAGTGCACCGGACGAAATTTTGGCAGTGAACAACAATAATGTGGTTATCACCAAAACGAATTGCATTCGTGGCAAGCTTGTAATTGAAGGTCTAGTCGAGGGTCATGTGCTTTATCGTGCTGAGGATGGATCAGTTCAAAATGTGGGCTATGCTGAACCATTCCAGTTTGAACAAGACTGCGACGACGTGGCATGTGCCAGTGCACAAGTTCACGCTGTCGTGAACAGTGTCCGTGCCAAAATTCGCCGCAGCGACCTTATCAGCGTGGAAATCGGACTCTCAGTTTGTGGCACCATATATTATTATGAATCTAGATATTTGATGACCGAAATCGAAAAGGGTGACGACCTCAACTTTGGCAAGGCCACATATCAAATCTATTTTGCCAATGCCAACGAAGATATGTGGGACGTTTGCAAACGACTCAAAGTGGACGCCGATGACCTTATGAGATTAAACCCAACCTTAAATGGCAATTTCAAGGGTGGTGAAAGGATATTTGTTCAAAGATAACTCAAAACACGACAAAAAAACGCAGTATTAGCCTGCGTTTTTTTTGTTGGCTGTCAACACTTGTGTTAGGAGTTTTTATGAAAATATTTAAGATAGTCACTTTTTCAGTTCTAGCAGGCATCGCTTTACTCGCATTTCTGCCGTCGAATGCGTCGAGCAAGGCGGACAACGAGTATTTGCGAATACATATTAGAGCCAACAGCAATCTTGATGCCGACCAAAACGTGAAATATGCTGTCAAAGACGGAGTGGTAGAATTCCTCACGCCATATTTAGTCGACGCAACTAGCAAGGAAAAGGCTATCGAAATAGTAGCCAGTCTAACATGTGAAATAGAAAATGTTTGCAATCAGGTGCTGAGAGAGTACGGCTATGATTACAAGGCAAGAGTCAGCATAAAAAATGAAGAATTTCCAACACGTGCATACGACGAATTCGTGCTGGATGCGGGGTTTTATGATGCATTAATCATTGAACTAGGCACAGGCGAAGGCAACAATTGGTGGTGCGTTGTTTATCCGCCTTTGTGCTTTGTGAATAAATTTGACAATTCGATTCAAAATATAAAGTATAAATCTAAATTGTTAGAGATAATCGACAAATTTTTTGGATAGGAGAATTTATGAAGCGAGTTTTTATCAGCATAATGGTATCCTTGTTGTTCGTATTTGGGCTGACAGTGGCAGTTGGCAATATACTGATGCCGAATGTCATCGTAGCACAAGCGTATTCATATGACACCAAAACCATTCAGCAAAAGTTAAAAAATTGGGGATATTATAATGGCTCGGTTGACGGAGTCTATGGAGCGAAAACTCGTGAAGCGGTCAAGGCGTTCCAACGTAAGAATGGCTTGACGGCGGACGGAGTTGTTGGCCCAGCCACTGCCAAAGCTATGGGTATTGGCACATCTACATCATCTTCCACAACCACCACCACAAAGGGTGATGTGGTAAGTGTTAAGACTTATCAGCAGAAATTGAAGAGTTGGGGATATTACACTGGCGCTGTGGACGGCGTGAAAGGAGCTAAGACAGTAGCGGCGGTCAAGGCGTTCCAACGTAAAAATGGCCTTACTGCTGACGGTGTTGTGGGCAATGCTACTGCCAAAGCGATGGGAATATCTGTGAGTGCTGGCACAAGCAGTAACTACACCAATAACGATACATATCTACTTGCCAAAGCAGTCTATAGTGAAGCACGTGGCGAACCATATGTAGGACAGGTCGCTATAGCGGCTGTAATTCTGAATCGTGTCAAGAGCAGTGCTTTTCCAAACACTGTTGCGGGCGTAATCTATCAGCCATGGGCATTCACAGCTGTTCACGACGGACAGTTTGAATTAGAGCCTAACGCCACTGCATATCAGGCAGCACGAGATGCACTCAATGGTTGGGACCCAACTTATGGCAGTATATATTATTACAATCCACAAACTGCGACAAATACATGGATTCGCAGCCGTAAGGTGACCACGACCATTGGCAAGCACGTGTTTGCTGTGTAGGAGGAATTATGGAAAAGAAAAAGAATAAAAAGACAACCAATCAAAACAAAATTCCTGCCAATGTAAAGAGCTTTTTGTACATAGGCTGTGTGGTTGTGGCAATACTTTTGTTGGCGTTCGGAATTAGTTTGTATCAAAATTCACTGCGAATCAACAATTATCAGAACGTGCTCGAAGGTGTTTACAGATCAAGTTATTTCAATATGGTGGACAAAGTGAATAGTGTTTCAATCGACACGGATAAGCTCACCAACGAAAACGACAAAGATATGCAAATGCAGACTTTGCGTTCAATCAGCAAAGACTGTGACTCAATTGTAGCATCACTTTCGCTGCTGTCAATCAATAGTGCAAACGTGATTGACCTAACCAAATTTTTCAACCAACTGGGTGGTCTGGCGGACGCATATTGTGACAAGCTCTACAACGGCGAGAGCTTGTCTGAAAGTGACATCAAGCAAATTGTCAAGGTTAACGATAGCCTGCAAAAACTTAAGAACAAAATCAATCCACATAATGAGGGGTTGATTATGGGCGAGTATGATTTCAGTTCAAATAGCATAATGAAAGACGGCAAAAGCCCATTTGCCAATTCATTAGGCGATTTGACAGCAGACGAGATTGAATATCCGGCAATGATATTCGATGGGCCATTCTCTGCTGCACTTGAAACGAAAGAAGTAAAAGGTCTTAGCGGTGAGCAAATAGACAAACCCACTGCACAAAAAATTATGCAAGACAAGGTGTTCAAAGGTAAAAAAGTAACAATCAAATCAACCAGCGAAACCAATGCGGATTTGGATAGTTGGGACTTTAACGTGATTGTGGATGATCAAAAGTATTTCGCACAAATCAGCAAACAAGGTGGAATGCTACTCACACTTAGTGGCGAAGCTGTTTCGAGCGAATCGATGATTGATGAAAACGAAGCAAAACAAATGGCTGAAAAGTTCGCTACGGATTTAGGATTTGAGAACATGAAAACAGTGTGGGTTGACACATATCAAAACACAAGTTACATCAATCTTGCACCTATTGTGGACGACTGCATTTTGTATCCAGATTTAGTCAAAGCAAAAGTAGACTTGACAAGCAAATGTGTAATCGGTTGGGATGCTCAAAATTATGCCTTTAATCATACTACTCGTTCAACAACTCCAGCTCTAGATGAAGCTGAAGTGTTGGCAAACTTGGAGGGCGAAAATGTAATGTCCTCCAGCCTTGCCATCATTCCAATGGATGACGGAATTGAAATGCTCGCTTATGAATTTGTCAGCATCCGTGATGACGGCACTTATTATATTTACTATTCTGCTGACAACGGTGCAATGATAAAAATAATGAAAGAGATAACTACTGACAAAGTTCATAAACTAATTTAGTAATAATAAATTGCAAAATATTTAATAACATTTATTTAATCAAATTAATTTAAAAAATATTAAAAAAAATATAAACACGTATTTTTAATCACAAAAATGCGTGTTTTTTATTAAAAATACATTAAAAAAATAAATATTTATAAAAAATATTAAATTACAACAATAAAATTAAATATTTAATTTATTTTAAATAAATATCGAAAAAATAAAATTTAATTCAAAATAAATCAAATAAAATGCTATTTAAGGCACAGTTGTAAAAAAAGTTGAACAAAAACTGATAAATATTTGTCAAATGAAATTGGACTAAAAAAATAAAATTTTTAGATATTTTTAATTGCCTTATCAATGAAAAATGTTGTATTATATAATATATATATTTAATAAATATTTGAGCAAAAACGAGAGAAAATATTTTTGTAGATGAAAAGGTAATGTGCATATGAAAAAAGTTTGGAAAGGTTTAATGATTGCAATGTTTGCTCTGACAGCGGTTGTGGGGTCGCTGTTGTTTGGCATGCATTCCAAAGCACAAGCATTCGTAGCTGTCAGAGAATACAGTTTACAGAATAGCAGCGACGGAGTGATATTGTCGGTTGAAAAAGTTTTGCGACCAGCGACTTTATCATCAGACGGCACGTTGTCATACTTTAACGAAAATAGCGACAACCTTAACGACATCAATCCGTCCAATTACAAAAAAATTAAAGTGCGTGACGCTACAAGTGGAGAAGAAGGCAGAACGTACTATTACAAAGATGTTGACAATTTGAATGTAGATCCAAATGAACCGACTACGACCGCAAAGACAATTGTTCGTAATGGCGGCTCGGTTATGCTCAACGATAACTATGAACCATCTGGCTCAGGGTTTGCTGACATTGAAAACATAATGGTGTCGTTCGGTAGTTATGGCAATGCTTCTTCTACAGGCGATGCAATAAACAACGGACAAAATATATTTTCCATTCAAGTCAGCGTAAAATTAAACGGCGAAGATGTCCAAGTCGGCGTTAGACAAGCTGACGGCTATGCGGATTTTACATTATTTTTGGATTTAAGATCTGCCACATACGCTTCTGGCGACAAAAAAGGCGAACTAATTGAAAATCAAGAGGGCAGATACGACCTGTCTTTTAGATATCAACGTGTAGTCAATGGCTCAATTCTTGACGTAGTTGAACTGGATGGCGGCTTTACATTCTATTTGCTCAGCCGCAAAAATTACACTAATACGCAAGATATCAACGAGTCGGTTTCATATCCAACACAGCCACACATATCGAATGCAAACATTGTTAACGGTGTGTATAAATATAACTACAATGCAGAGCAATTCCCAACTCTGAGTTTGGATCTTTCCAAATACGACGTGTCATTTACTCGTACATACAACGAGATTATGGAGGAGTATAGAGTTGAATACAACTATGCTACCAACACCGCACGCATAGCAAAGACTGTGCTCGGCAGCACGACTTATAGCGACTATATATCCCTAAACAACTATAGATTGCTGACAATCGTGTTTACAGATATAGGTGCATACGATTTTGACTATGTGGTTAAATATCAAGATAACACCACCACAATCAATATCCCAAGTTATCAAATCAGTGTGGAGAGTCAACATTTAACAATCTTTGGCTTCCAGTTGCACTATAACAAAGACAACAATGGCGACAGTGAGCTTAAACACGTAGAACTTTACAGTGACGGCAGTACGGCAATGTACGTGCTTTCAGACTTGCAACACGAAGTTGACATCAATTCTAGCAAAGCTAACGGAACAGTTAAATCTGTGGAACAAGCTGACGTGACGGCAAAAAATGTGAACTTAAACGACATAACTGCTAAAACACCTAACACGTATGGTTCCGGCTCGTTCGTATCAACCAACCAAGCACCTTTGTGGTTTGAAAATCTTGGTTCGTCCGATTCACCATTTGAGTCAAACTCAACGGCAGTGTATTACGCACAGCGAATCAACAACAATTTCACGCAATACACTTATCAAAATCGCATGTTCTTCCCAAACAAGACTTTGCTTGACGGCTATTACATTGTAGTTTTGAACTATAAGTACGACAAAGCAAATTACAAGCAAGTGTTTATGTTCAGAGTAAACGGTGAATCTCCTAGAGTGGAAATCCGCACAACAAGTGGACAAACTCGTCCGACCGATTTGGCCGACAGTACAGTTCTGGCACAAGAATATACTAACAAGAACGTCTTTATAGACTGGACAGTTCCTGGCAGGTTTGAGAATAGCGTTTCAGCGGTGTACAGCTATAGTCCCGCATACAATCGTCAGAAGAGTCAAATGACCACACGTGATGTGCCATTCAATAATCAAACACAGCTTTTCACTGAAAGCGGCAGTTATATTGTTGACATTATCTATGCTGGAAATAGGTCAAACTCACAAACAATCAGTTTCGTAATTGATAAAACTGGCATTTCAGGCATCAAGGCAATGGGTGTTTATCAGATCACAGATGCGTTGGGCAATGTAAGTTATATCATGCAAAACGACCAAAATTACACTGCACGTGCCGCTGTAGACCAGCCATTTACATTGCTGTGGAACAAAAAAGCAAGCGGTGCGAATATCAAGGTGGAATATTGTTTGACCGAACTTATAGAGGATTTGTCAATTACTCCTCAACGAATAAACTTGGGTGGCTCAGGTTATTATCTACCAGTGCAATATATTGTAGGCGCTACTCCACAGATGACCACAATCAACGGAACGCCTTCCACCGAACTGGCTGTGTCAAACAACTATTGTTTCTCAGCTAACGGTTTCTATTGGTTCCGTTTGACTGATGATGCAGGCAATACAGCACAATATTTCATCCTACTGGACAAAACTAACGCATCATTTATTCAGTCGGAAATATCTTCAAATTCAAACAACATTGTCTCTAGCGATGTGACTATCACTTGGGGCAGCCACAAAACTATTGTAATGAATAGAGCGTATGGCGACCAAGACGTGTTAACTCAATTTTTGGCTGGAATTAGTGATTCTGAGCCAAATGAATATAATGCCGACTATGCAGCTGACAGCAACCTAGCTCAAATTAGAAACTATCTAGCGTTGGCAAACAAAAAGTTCTATTATAATATTCCTCTTTCCGAAGTGACATTGACAGGAAGCTTGTACAATCAAAACACCACTATTAATAACACATATAGACCAACAGCAGATTTGCCTTCTAGTTGGTCAACCACGATTTTGGCCGACCAAACACGTGCCAACGACGGCGAGTATATGATAAGAGCTCGTGCCGAAAGCAATATTTTGGCTGACAATCAGTATAACTGGTCTAATCACTTTGTGATCATGAACACAGACAAGGCTCAGGTGGTGATGTATGGTTATCAGCAAGCACAAAACGCTATTAACGGCAAATATGTAAGTCCGAACCATGCTTCAAACTATGCTGGACTCCGTGTGGAATGGATGGCAGGTCAAGGCGACTATGAAGTTGAGTCAATTACATTGGCTTATTACAAACTCGATGTCACCGCCACTGATTCGGTGAATTATCCATATGTCGACAGCCCAACAAACACCACTGTGTTAACAGGCACTCAAATTAGTCCAACTAGCGATCAGATGCGTTCGGATGTATTGTTGTTGACATCAAGCAACGGCGAGACACTTTCTGCCGAGGGCAAGTATGTCATCACACGCAAATATGCAACAAGTAAAGAAACACTGTCCTACACTTATTACATAGATAGATCGTCAATCATTGAGTACGATTCAGACAATGTTTGTATGATTGGACAGAATATTGCCATTAATGCTGGCATGAAGAAGTTTAACAATTTCTTGAAATCACCAATTGAGACTCCACAGATTTCTATCGCAGGTGAGCAGAGTCAGGCAGTGGATATTTTGCTTAATACTAACAGACTGCCAACAAGCATTGATTGTCCTACAGACAAATTCTACTCTGAGGTTAAGTTTGATTCGCTAAACAAACTCACAGGTGACGACCGAGTAGAATTGGAACGTGTAATGAACGCATTTGCACTCTCAATGGATGTCTACTTTGCTGAGTATTATGCTGAAAACGGCATGTATGTGGGCTTGCTCGCAGATAGATTCAACAAGAGCAGCAATCCATATCTAACAGCTGGCAGGGACGGCGGCAACGAATATAAAGAACAGGGTTATTACATTGTAAAAATCTACGATAGCACTGCGACATATGATAATGACTGGCAAAGCATTATGAGCACAGGCAGAGGCGGAAGCTATTCGTTTGCCTACAAAGTGGAGAATGAGAACCCTACTGGCTATTTCTACGGTCAGAGAAGAAATGGTGAAAAGACCTCACTCACCAACTATATCACCACTAAGGATAGCGAACTGAGCTTTGAGATTCATCAGCCAACCGACCCATTCATTGCTCGTGTGAACGAAAATAATATTACAATCAATCGCTCATATATCGACCTAAATGGCTTGCAAAGAACGGAAAAATATCTTGAGATAACCACGCAGCCTGATGGAACGATTTTGTATAGCGGTGTCGTGGCTCACTTGGTTGCAGGTGAGAATATTGACAACGCAAATAATCTAATTATTACAACCGAATATTCATATACTAAAGTTGATATCAGCGAAAAAGAATTTAAAGACGGAATATATTTCAAAACTGACGGACAAGGCGGCTTTGAACAAGCATTAACTTATCAGTCAGGCACTAATTATTACTCACAACAATCAAGCATCATCAACTTCAATTTGCTGCCAAAGAATGTGTACTATTTTGACGATGCAACCAATACTTTGACAGATAAACTCGTGACAGAGCTTGATAGTCGTGGCAACACTCTTGAATACAATTATTCGGTGACGATTCATTATGAAGGCGAGGAGAGCGCTTACACAAATTCTACTAAAAACTTCTTCTCCAACACTCAAACAATGTCAATCGATCACACTCCGCCAACAGCAAACGTAGCAAGACTTTTGGCAACCAACGCAAGCTGGTTAGACAAATACGGCTACACAGTCGGCGGCGACAATGATTTGTATGAGTTTGTTCAAAACGACGACAATGGCGAAAGATATTATTCATATAGAGCCAAAGATTTCTTCGCTTTCAGCATTGACAGTGACTTTACGCTTTTGGCAAATACGGCGGACAGCGCAAGTTCGATTTACTATCGTAAAATGGACATGTCTGACAAAATTAGCAGATTGCCAAGCGTTCTTCAAGGTGATGTCGATTATAATGACCGTAGCAAAGATGCTCTTCAATTCTCGACCACTAGCGGCGACTATAAGTCATTTGGCAATATCACAGGCAACATAAGACTGCTAAACGTGCTTGAACGCAACGGTGACCGCAATTCAGACGGCAGTTACGACGGTTATTACGAGATTATCGAGCTTGACGACGCTGGCAATAGCACCTCATTCATCGTACTGCTTGACACCAAAACCACCAGTCTTTTGGTGGACTACACCGACATTAAGAGTGGTGAAAATTACGAAAACCGTACAATCGCTAGCACTGACAATGGCTTGACCGCATCTAAGATTGTGATTAAGGATATCAATTCGATTGACTTGTTTCAAGAAATCACCCTATTTGACAGCACTGGCAGGAATGTATTGTACACTTGCTTGACTAATGCTGACACAGATAGACAACAGATATACAACGAAATCAACAGCATTTTGTCTACGCCTGACGTTTATTCATTCTATTACTTGCGTATATCTAACAGATTTGGCACGACATATAGTTTTGGTTTGGGAATATCAACCCAAGAGGGAAGATTGAATGAAGCCGTAAGAAGAAAGGTTGTGGATGAAACCGGTGAAACGATTTACTATCTCGACATTTCAAACTGCGACAATGACGGACTTAACCTTGTATCAGTTGAGATTGAATGCCGTTGGAATGGCGAAACTCAATCTACAAAATATACAATTCTTCATAACGAAGGTAGAATCGTTATTATGAACGGTGACGTTGAATGCGATAGAATTGTGTTCAACAACATTGAATGCTGGTATTACATTTATCTAACTGACAGTGCAAATCGTCGCACTGAGCAAAGTACATATGTAGGTGAGCAAGGTGAAATAATAGTTGATGCTCCTTATATATATAATAATGTATATTATTCTATTAACGATGTTATTATAAGATATCAGCCAGGCATGTATTCGCCAGTCGTATCTCTACGCAAGCTTGAAAGTTCAGGCTCAATGGTGAGTGAAGATATCACAGTCACACCTAGAGATGATGACGAAAGAGTGAATTACAGCAAAATAATTTTGCAAAGACCAACCGCAAAAACAAACATTTTGGATGCAAGTGGTGGACGTAATGAATACACCATCCAAATGCTGTCCAATTTGAACAATCTCGTTACAGAAGTTTACAACATTGTAATTGACAACCGTTTGCCTGCTGTAAATTTGTTGAACGACAACAATAAAAACAAGAACGGCATCGTTACAATGAACAGCGAAACACCAAACACCTCGACTAGCGATAATATCATTATCAGTTGGGAAGATATGAATGAATATTCGTTGAACATATACAAATATTCATTCACTTTGGAACGCCGAATCAATTCGGAAGAGGGCGAAACAGTAGATTTGCTCACGCAAAGCACTAACAACCGTTACTATATCTCTCGAGACAAAGAAGGCACATATATTGCAAGACTCAGTGTTTCAATTGGCGATGATCAAGTTCTAACTAAACTATTTAGCTTCACCATTGCAAGCACAGGCGAACGTATGTACTCAGTTAACAAAGTTGTGGACGGCAACAACGTCCGCATCGAAGCACAGGATAGTATGGCGTATAGCACCTTGCGAGAAAAACTCAGTGGGGTTTATGACTTTAGCACGATTGTAAACTATTCGTTGCCGGTTGACGTTTACTTTGTCAACAGCGAATATAACGTGGTGGTCAATGGCGATAAAGGTGTGGTTAGCAGGTCAGTTGCACTTGTAAACGGTGCGTCGAACACATCTGGTGCAGTTAGCGTAGACTTGCAATACATCACTACAAACGCCACAAACTACAGTTATTCAAAACTCATTTTGATTGTCAAAATTGATTTGACTCAAACTAACGAGTTGACAGATTTGTATTTGTATTATTCCGCACCTAACAAGACTGAATTTGAAGAAGCGGAAAAAATGCTGCTCAATTCGATGGAAAAATCATTCGATAAAACAGCACCTAGCATTATATATGTTTTGGCAAACAAATACTCGAACTGCACAACACCTGCAGTTTGGGCTACATACTTTGCACAAATGAACAATCTATATGTAAGTGTTTATTACAACAATTCGACCGAGCCAGTGGCAACTATCGACATGTCGACATTGCCGGACAAGAACGGCGAAGACAAAGACATTCTCCGCAGATTCCAACTCACGTATGCTGGACAATATTCTTTTGAGATATTTGACAAGGCAGGTAATAGACAGGTGTTTAGGAACTCTAACGGATTAGCGTTCACTAAATATTCACTCACATTGATGACTGAAGTCCCAGCAACTATCAATGGCAACGCAATTGTTGACAATGCGTGCTATAATGGTGACGTAGTGTTTGAAATTTTGAACAGCGCTTCATATAGTTCGATTGATTGCACTATATATAGAAACGGCACAGACATTACGAATTCTGTATCACGTGTGGGCAGAGTTTATACCATTTCTGGTTCAGGCACATACAAAATTGAATACAGCGCAACGCACAAGTCGGGCACGTCAGTTCGCACAATTCCAATGCGTTCAATCGTATTCACCATTGTGAACCCTGACGAAAGCCGATTGGCATTCGACTTCACTACAGTTAGTACGTCGTATGACATTACAAAAGTGGAGAAGATTGAAACTGATGGCACGATTAAAGATGTGACAGCAGATTTCAAAGTTTTGTTGGCAGAGTCATCTTTGGTAACAGCTCAAGACCTTGAGAACTATGTTGACGCAAATGGTAACAATGTTTTGAAGATTGGAAGCTATCAGGTGTACTATTCGATCAAAAACAGAAATCTCTTGCCTGATCAAGACGTGTCATTCAGGTTCAGAATTAGCAACCAAACGGCTGCAATATATTCGAGCTTGACTCCTGGTGAAACCACTACAAAATCGGTGACCATTACATACAACCCTTATGTTATTTACAGACAGCTTGGCGAGTGTGTATTGCATATTTCAAACTATGGCGATTATGTTATTAATGAATCCA
The DNA here is from genome assembly GCA_934747805.1 of uncultured Clostridia bacterium. GTDB lineage: Bacteria > Bacillota > Clostridia > Christensenellales > UBA1242 > HGM11372. The sequence goes on from CAKVHC010000011.1 coordinate 31,886, forward strand.
CAATTACTGACAGTCTTGTGAAAGAAATCGTCATTTCAGGTGCAGGCACTTATTACGTTCAACTTTTGGGCGTGGATAACTGTGTAATGAATAGTTTCATTGTGGAAATCAAAGAACCACTCAATACATTGTCTATTGTATTGATCGTGCTTGTCAGCCTTGTTCTCGTTGGCGGACTTATCACCTTCCTAGTACTCAGACACAGAATGAAGGTGAGATAATGATAGACGAAATCAATATCAAGGGCGACGGACAGACTGTTTCGCTCGCCCTTGCTCAATTTGAGATTGAAGCGGATATCTGCCGACAGGCAGGTTTCCCGATTCTAAAAGTTTTGCATGGATATGGCAGTCACGGCGTGGGTGGAGAAATCAAACGAAATCTTCACTTACGTCTTGCCCAAATGCAAAGGCAAGGAAAAATCGCAGGATTTATTCCGTGTGAAAAATGGCATGCTTCACCTCTTAGAGATAAAGCAATAAAATTGGATTCAAGTTTACTTGCAGACAAAGATGTCAATACTCAAAACTGTGGGCAGACCTTAGTTTTGTTTAGATTGAAATAAGGAGAGATTATGGAACAGAAAAAGTACAAAGTTAAACGTGGAGGCTGGGGCGGATTCCTCCTATTCTTGTTTGGCATGCTTATGGGCATTGTCGCTGTCGGACTGTTCGGACTTTGGGCGTACAAGAATGTCAGCATCGAAAAGACGGAAAAATGGTTTAAATACACCATCGATTTAGGCGATGCAAACGGCGTCAAAAGTATGACAATTGAAGAGTTGATCGCACTAGGCGTTGACTATGGCAATCGATCGGATACATTAACGCTTAATGATGTTAAAGACGATTTTGGCATTTCCTTGCCAGACAAAATTCAGGGGATTAGCATCAAAAGTCTAAAATCTGTTCCGCTTAAAGATATTGGCAACAACTTCAATCTTGTAATGGAAGATGAAGAAAATACTCTTGCAGTTTTTGCCAACGTATTTGGCTTTAATTTGCCTGATATTAACATAATAAACAACAACTCGGGTAAATCTGTAAGCAAAGCGTTTGATGCAATTTTTGACGTAATGAACAAAGGCATGAACCTTACAATCGCTGATCTAAAGGATTTTGGCATTGACTTTTCAACTGTCGGTTTGCTTAGCGATTTGGCAGACACAACAAAACTTAGCGAGCTTGAAACCGAAATAAAGAAGAAAACAGTTGGCGAGCTTATCACAATTAATGACTCGTCCTCTGCTGTTTTGAAAGCAATTAAAGACATTGCAATTAACGATTTGTCCACTGAACTTCCTAAACTTTCAATCGGCACAGTAATCGGTGACACAACCACTACGACTGGCATAATTGGGGCAATCAAGGATTTAACAATTGGGGACTTAAGCGAAAGTACAATCAAGGATAAAATTCAGAATGTTAAACTAAGCGAAGTGATGACTATTGACGAAAGTTCAAACGCAATTTTGCGTCAACTGGCAAATTCAACTATCAGTTCATTATCCACTGACATTGACAATATTAATATCAGTGTGGTAATGGGCAACAATAATGTCGTGGCATTGTTAAAGAGCAAAAATGGTGGTCAAGACGTAACGATTTCAAAATTGCCAGACGTTATGAGCACCGCATTTGACGTAAATACGCTTACAGTAGGTGACCTCGGCACACTTGGGTTTGACATTACGGGCTTGGACGAAAATATGACCGTAAAGAGCATTATTGAAGAATATAAAAGTTTGAAAAACGCCGTTTAGTCGGTCAAAAACCTATTGTAATTAATAAAAAAAGCGTCTTTTGGCGCCTTTTTTGTAAAAAAGGCGCAAAAAAGTAAAAAAGATTGTAAAAAACCCTTGACAAAGACTAAATAATGTAGTAAATTG
>CAKVHC010000012.1 GCA_934747805.1 uncultured Clostridia bacterium
GGCTAGGCTTGTTCAAAAGAGCCTGAGCAATGCCAAGACGCTGTTTCATACCGAGTGAGTAGGTGCCGAACTTATCTTTGATGCGGTTTTCAAGACCGACGAGTCGCACCGCTTGATTAATGCGCTTTACGGCATCCTCGCCATATAGTCCAGCCAATATTCTAAGATTGTCATAGCCAGACAAATAATCATACATTTGTGGCGTTTCAATAAAAGCACCAACCTTGCTCATCGCTTTTTCAAAGTTGGCTTCTACTGAATTACCGTTTATATATATCTTACCAGAATCGGTTTTGGCAAGTCCGCAAACCATTTTAAGAGTAGTGGATTTACCTGCACCATTTGGCCCTACGAAGCCCAAAATTTCACCACGCACAACGTTAAAAGAAATGCGGTTGACAACTGCACGGTTACCATAAATTTTAGTTACATTTTTTAATTCAAGAACAGGTACCAAAATTTACTCCTCATTTAATTTTAACACAAATATATTGCTTTGTAAACACTTTTTTCGCCTATTATATATATAAATGCTAGTATTAGCATATAAATATCGTAGATGAAAAAGGTTAAAAATCCATTTTTAGCAATATTTTTGACAATCTGTCTTGTGTGTCTAATTGTAGTGACGTGTTGTTTTGGTGTGATAGAAAACAAGATATATTTTGCTCTTATAATGGTATTTTTGTGCGTTATGCCTGTGCTATTATTCTTCTCATTTGCGAAAAAAATGGATTCATTTTTCCGTATTTGTTGCATTATTTCAGGTTATTTTATATTATTTTTTGCCATTTTTACCACTTTGAAACTCACTGGTGTTATAGATAATCTTAGCGACATTTCTGCACTTCAAGAGTTCGTTGCGAATACTGGAAACGCAGGGATATTTGTATTCTTTGGAATTATGCTTTTGCAAGTGTTAATAATTCCTATTCCGGCCGTAATAACGATTATGGCAGGGAGTTTGCTGTTTGGCCCGACCACCGCATTTCTAATTTGTACCACAGGAATATTGATTGGGTCGATTACAGCTTTCATATTGGGCAGAACACTGGGCAAAAAGATTTTGCGATGGATAGATAGGGAAGGTGTGGCAAACAAATATCTTGCAATATTAGAAAAACGTGGCGGAATAGTATTGTTCTTAATGTTTCTACTGCCACTTTTCCCAGACGACATGTTGTGCGTAATTGCTGGTCTAAGCAACATAAAGCCTAGAGATTTCATTTTAGTATCGCTGATTGCTCGTACGATTGGAATTGCATTTATCACATATTTTGGCTCTGGCTCAATTTTTACTTCGACATGGGCAAAGGTGCTGTGTTATACAGTCGTAGCGGTGTTTGGTTTTATTCTGGTTTTCTGTGTGAATAAGGTCAAAAAAAGAATAGAAAATTAATTCATTCTATTCTTTAAAAATGCCAAATTTAGTAGGGCATTAAGCGTTGGAAGTAGGCAGATTAATGCCATTGGAATGAGTTGCAAATAGTCTATAATATAGACTTTGGTCACATTTAGGATAAGCACTACAAACAAAAGTACTACAAAAGATATAAGTGTTATCAATAGATTTATAATAATATTTTTCTTAAAGTTGAACGAAAATTTACCTTCGAACAGTTTGTAACGAATCAGTCTAAACTGAGATATATATGTAAAGATATATGCCAATGCGTAAACGACTCCACACATGATAGCTGTGTTAAGCACTGCTTTGTGGGTCATTTTTCTAGTTAAAAGTAGGGAAGAGAATATCACCAGCATTTGCAATGCGAAAGCTAAGAATGTCTTGGTGGTGATGTTGTCGTACAATTTTTTGCACTTAACAACGTTTGCATCAGTAGAGTAGTCTTTGTAATTCTTTCTTACAACGTCCTTAACACTCTTATTAATATATTCAATGTTTTCGACCGAGTCTTGAGCCTTGTCATTGTCGAAGATGGATTTGTTCAACAAAATGTTAATTTTATTTTCTTTGCCTTCATTGATAAAAGTCTGCTCAGTAGCAGATGTTGTGTACGTCTCATTAGAAAGCCGCACATTTTGTAGATTAACGTCATAGGCAGTTTTTTCTTCAATGGCGACTGAATCAAAATCCACCTTCTGCAAATTAGAATATTTATCTACAAAAAGTTCTTTTAATATCTCTTCTTCTTTAGGGTAGTTTGCAAGTGATTTTTTGCCGATTTCAGTGATTTTATAGTAATGACGTTTGCCACCAATGTCGCTATCTTGCCAATAAGATTGAACTTTGCCTGCACTAGACAGAGTTTTCATCATAGAGTAGAGTTGGGCAGGCTTGAAATCTAGACTGTTCTCAGTCAGTTTGTTAATATTTTCAATTAATTCAACGCCATATTTATCAGATTCATTTAACTGTTGCAAAACAAGTGCAATACGAATTTCGTTCTTATCCATAATCATCTATATTATATTTTATTTATTAATGGATGTCAAACGCAAATGGCAATTTAATTGAGTTCATTTATGCGTTGCATTGAATTATCTATCTTACGTTAATCAAAATTGATGAGTAGGGTGTAAAATACGAATATCTATATCTGTTCGCAAAACACAGCTTTTGCGAATAGATGACCAAAATGTGATAATTTTAATCAAAATATCCGTTTCAATATTGTCTTAGATTCATTCAGATATAAATTGCAAATTTGATTTGCTTAGTCAATGTTTTAGTAAATTCAAGGTCTGCCTAATCGATATCGAATAAATTCTATTCAAATAACACATGAATCTTTCGTCACACTAAATATTTCAAAATCGTTCAATTTGTGTGTTGCTCTAGAATGCTCTGAGAGCGATTATTTTATTTTTAAATGAGTAATTAGTCGTCTGATATTTTATCTCTTTCACCTAGCCTATCGCAAAAGCTCAACCTAAATCCATTTTAGTCAAAATAAATTAACTTTCCGTCAACGCATTCTATACAATTATATTAAGGTATTAACACGTCGTGTGCCATATTGCAAATAACAACGTATTCATTTGAATATATTTTGTAATCAAAAGTGGGTTAGTTTTAGATAAACATATCTATTCGTAAAATCCAACACCTATATAAATAAAAAAGATGCTATTAAGCACCTTTTATTTTTTGCAGATAACCTTTTGACCACCCATATACTTTTGCAAGCATTCAGGTATATTGATGCTGCCGTCTTCGTTCTGATTATTTTCAATGACAGCCAGCATTGCACGTTCAGTGATTGCTGTGGCAGAAATGGTGTGAACAAACTCATTCTTACCGCCATTTTCATTGAAATATTTGATATTCAAGCGGCGAGCTTGGTATTCCCAAAGATTTGAGTTGCTTGTGAGCTCACGATAGTCATTATATGCTGGGAACCAACCTTCGATATCGTACTTAATGGCTGCAGGTGCACCCAAGTCGCCCGTGCAAACATTTACAACTCGATAAGGAATGCCGAGTTGTTGCAACAAATACTCCTCGTTAGCCAAGCAGAATTGGTGATATTTCTCGCTATCTTCAGGCTTGCAAATGACGATTTGCTCAACTTTATTGAATTGGTGAACTCTGAACACTCCCCTAGTTTCTTTGCCATATGCACCTGCTTCAGTTCTAAAGCAAGGTGTCCATGCGGTGTAAAGAATTGGACCTTTCGACAAGTCTACGACGTTGTTTTGTTCATAAGAAAGCAATGTTTGTTCGCTTGTGCCAATCAAACTCTTTTTCTCGGCAGTAACAGTGTACAACTGGTCTTGTGCAAATGGCAAATAGCCTGTGCCGAAGAAAGTGTCTTCTTTGGCTAAAATTGGTGTAAACATTTGGCAGAAACCACGACTTACAAGAGTGTCGAGTGCAAAATTCATGATTGCTGTGAGCAGTCTCGCACCGTCGCCACGCCAGTATACGAAACCTGCACCAGCGACTTTTGCGCCGGCTTCAGTGTTCAAAATGCCTAGTGAACGGCCAAGGTCGTCATGCCATTTAGGTTCAAAGTCAAATTTACGTTTTTCACCAACGAATTTGATTGCCAAATTGTCATGGTCATCTGCACCAACTGGCACACGTTCATCTAACATGTTTGGCATGCGATAAAGCAAATAATCCCTGTCTTCTTTGATTTTTTGCACAGATTCTTGCAATGTGGCAATCTCTTGTTTAACAAGTTTCATACGGGCAATTTCTTCAGGCGTAGGCTTCTTGCTAATAGCATTCTTTGATGCCAAAAGTGCCTCCAATTTTGAAAGCTCTGCACGATATTTTCCATCCAAATCCAAGAGACGATCAAGGTCGATATCATCATTGCGGTTGTGAAGCATTTCTTGGACTTTGGCTTTGTTATTTCTAATATAATCTAGGCTTAACATTATATAACTCCTTATAGCTAATATACTATCACTCTTTGTGCTAAAAATCAAACAAAAACATACCAAACATTTGATTTTTTGCATATTTTTTTGTACAATATTTACGTGGCAATAAATTATTATTTGGAGCGAAACAAACGTAATTTACGCAGTTTAAACGAAAGATTGAATGAACTGCCAAGTTTTTGTTCGCTGTTTTTTATAGGAATTGAGAATCAAACTACGCCACTAACTAGACTTAATTACGCCACCGATTTAAAGGTGTTTTTCAACTATCTTTTGCTTAATGAAAAGAAAAGACTAGGCATATATAGTGATGATATGTCGCAAATTACACTAGATAATCTAAAAAAGATAGATAGTATGACAATAGAAAGATTTTTGTCTTATGTCAGTGTCTATGACAATAATGATAAAAATATCAGCCGTGCAAACACAGAAAAAGGCAAATCTAGGAAATTGTCTACCCTACGCTCATTTTTTGGATACTATTTTAAGAAAAACTTGCTAGAAAGCAATGTTGCATCTAAGGTAGATATCCCAAAACTACATTCAAAGCCCATAATTCGTCTAGAAAATGATGAAGTGAGCAAGATTTTGGATATATCTAACAAGCCAGAGCAGTTTTCTGCACACCAAAACAAATATCTCGCCCACTGTTCCACTAGAGACAACGCAATGCTGACTCTAATGCTTGGCACAGGTATCCGTGTGAGCGAATGCGTGGGGCTAAATGTGGAGGATTTCGACTTTTCAACCAATAGTTTTAAAGTAATCCGTAAGGGCGTCAATCAAACAATCTTATAATTTTCTGACGAAGTTGCTGAAGTGCTTAAAAATTATCTCGCCTATCGTGCCACACTAAAATTGGAAGAAGACGAACGTGCTATGTTTTTAAGTTTGCAGAACAAACGTCTAGGTGTCAGAAGCGTGGAAAATATGGTAAAAAAGTATGCGTTAGTGACTACCCCACTCAAAAATATAACTCCGCATAAACTGCGTTCAACCTATGGCACGGCACTCTACCGAGAAACAGGCAATATATATATTGTTGCAGACGTGCTTGGACACAAAGATATCAACACAACCAAAAAGCACTACGCAGCAATTAGTGAAGATATGCGTAAGAGTGTGGCGAATAAAGTGAAGCTAAAATAGCTTCGCTTTTTTGTTTCAGCCTAATGCATACATAAAAAAACAAATATAATCAAAAATCTATCGAACAAATGTTTGAAAAATGTTTGACAATGTTCTATAACTGTGGTAAATTTAGGTTATGAATAATTACGAAAAGACCTATAATTTTATCAAACATTACATCTCTAAAAATGGATTCCCGCCTTCTGTAAGAGAGATTTGCAACGCACTCGGTTTTGCCTCCACTTCTAGCACGGCATATTATTTGCAGCAACTCGAAAAAGACGGCAAAATTGTACGCAATAAGAGTAAAAATCGCTCAATTGAGCTTCCTGAGTTAAAATCGAAAGATAATATACGCACCATGCCTATTTTAGGCGAAATTGCTGCTGGCACACCTATTCTCGCAGAAGAGAATTTGAGCGGAGAAATCAGCTTTAGCGACTATTTTTTCAAAGGTAATGAGTTGTTTGTTTTGAGAGTCAAAGGTGACAGTATGGTTAATGTCGGAATATTTGACGGCGACTGGGTTGTTGTCAACAAACAAAGCACTGCCCTGAATGGTGAGATTGTGGCAGCGATGATTGATGGCAGTGCCACAGTCAAACGTTTTTACAAAGAGGAAACCACCATAAGACTCCAACCGGAAAACAATTTTATGCGCCCTATCTACTCAAGTAATGTGGTAATTTTGGGCAAAGTAGTTGGTCTTATCCGTAAGATGCAATCATAAAAAAAATAGCCAATAACGGCTATTTTTTTATTTCATAATCACACTGCGAAAGAGCGTTTATTAGTGCTATCTTATAATGAGCGTAGGTCAATCCGCCCTGAATGTATGCAATATATGGTTCACGGATTGGTGCATCACAACTGAGTTCAATTGACGAGCCTTGATTAAAACTGCCTGATGCCATGACAACCTGATTCTCATAACCTGGCATATCACACGGCTCCACTAGTGCATTGCTATCGATTGGTGAAGAGTGCTGAATGGCACGGCAAAACTCGATTAATTTATCCTTGTCGCCAAACTTTATGCACGCTACAATGTCTGATTGGCAAACGTTCTCGCTTGGGAGTGTGTCATAACCAAAATCTCTAAAGATTTGTGAGGAAAGAAGAGCACCCTTTTTCGCACTGGCAACCACATTGCTGGCTAAAAACAATCCTTGATAAAACGCCTTGTATCCAGCTTCGTATGACCCAGTTTCGTTGCCTAAAGCTGGCGACGTCATGCGGCAACTGATTCGTTCAACGAGCCATTTTTTGCCTGCCACGTACGCCCCAGACGGAGCAATTCCTGCTCCCAAATTCTTGATAAGCGAGCCGATCACTAGATCCGCACCGACATCGGTCGGCTCTCTAGTTTCTGTCAGTTCGCCATAGCAGTTGTCGACAATAACTATTGTTGCAGGATTGATGTCTTTCACGATTTTGATTGCTTTCTCAATCTGAGCAATAGTCAATGCATCTCTAAATACATATCCCCTTGACCTTTGGATATAAACAGCAGTAGGCTTTTGCTCTGAAACGTATTTTTCGATAGTCTTAAAGTCGAAATCGTTGTTCATTAGGTCGCAAAATTCAAAATGAATATTGTAGTCTTTTAGGCTGCCGATATCCTTGCCTTTTTCTCCATATATCACTTTTTGAAGAGTATCGTATGGCATGCCACTTATACTATATATTGTATTATTAGGTCGCAGAATACCTAATAATGCCTGCGATATTGCTTGAGTACCGCTTGACAGTTGTGGAGAAAAAATTGCATCTTCCGTGTGCATAATATCGGCACATAGCCTGTTCAAACAGTCTCTGCCTGCGTCGTCGTAGCCATAACCTGTAGTGCCTGCGAAGTGACGAACTTCTACCCTATTTTTTATAAATGCATTCAGCACTTTTAAGGTATTTTCTTCATTAACTTTGTCAATTTCTGCAAATTTTGATTGCAATTTGCTCTCCGCATTTTCGACCAACTCGTATGCGTTTTTGGATAACTTAATCATTTATAAACTCCCTTACTTTATCCACAATATTTTCTTTTGTACAACCTACTAAATATGGCATTGTCTTCATAAAAGTTATTTGTCTTTTGGCGTAGTTGCGTGAGTGCTGTTTTGCCTTGTCAACAGCCTGATCAAAGGTCATCTCGCCTTTTAGATAACTAACCATCTCTTTGTAGTCAATAGTCTTGAGTGAGTCCACATCGCCATACTCTTGCCAAAGTGTTTTTACTTCATCCAACAGACCGTTTCGAACCATTTGGTCTACTCTGCTGTTAATTTTTTCATACAAAACGGCTCTATCGACATCTAGTCTTAAGGCCAAAATATTATATTTGCTATGAATAGACGATTTTTGTGTGCATAGGTCATTTGCCACACTTTTCTCACCATAATCGGCAATTTGTAAATATCTCAAAATACGTTTCGTATTATTCTGATGCACATTTGCAGCAAGTTTTTCGTCCTTCATACGCAATAATTCATACAAACTTATGCCTTGAGAATTGGCTTGTTCGACATATTTTTGACGCAACTGTTCGCTATTTACACTACCGAAAAAGTCAAAGTCTTCCAGCCACGCCTTGACATACATTGTGGTGCCACCTACGATTATGGGGAGTTTACCTTTTGCCAGTATGGTTGAAATGTAATTGTCAACGTCAGCACAAAATTTGCCAGCACTGTAACTCTCGTTTGGACTCAATATGTCTAGATTATAATGGGTGATGCCTTGCATTTCTTCAGCGGTCACTTTTCCGCTGCCAATATTCAAACCTTTATACACTTGCACACTGTCTGCACTGATAATCTCGCCATTAAGTTCAACTGCCAATCGGATAGCCAACCCACTTTTACCACTGCCTGTTGCACCTGTTATTACAACTACTTTCGGCTTTACACTATTCGTTTGAACCATCTGTCAACCATGCTCCTTGTCAATTTGTAAATAATTGGTCTGCCATGCGGACACAACAATACTGGGTGGTCCTTGTCAATTTTGCTGAGCAATTCGTCAATCTCTTGTTTGTTGAGAATGAAACCGGATTTCACCGCATTTTTACATGACGTCTGCATGAGATAGCTTTTGATCTGATATGGAGTCTTAGATTTGTGCAGTTTCATATCAAACAGCAGATCATCAACAAACGCTTTTATGTTTATGTCTTTCAACAGCACAGGCATTGTCGAAATTCTAATATCATTCTGTCCAAACTGGTCCAAATCGAAACCAATTTCATGAAGATCTTGCTGCATACTCATAAGATAATTCATCTCAGCTGGATTGACACGTTGTGTATAAGGAATGAGCATATCTTGCACAGCGAGCTGTTTGTTCTCCAGCATTTTACAAAAATGATCATAGTTCAATCGCTCATGTCCTGCGTGAAAATCGATTATCAATAGTTCGTTTTCCTTTTCTACAAGAATGTAGGTCTCGAACATTTCACCAATAATCTTGTAATCCCCTTCCAAAATCTTAATGTCATGCTTTTGTACTGGGATAGTTTCAGCCATTTTGACTTGCTCTTGCATATAACTAGTGTCTTGCATAACGATTTTAGTGTCAAAAACCACCGGAGAGTAATCTCCTAGCGAAATCTCTTTAACATCATCATTGTTATCGTTCTTGGCAGACTCTACGTCTGGATTGAAGCTTATGCCTGCATCTTCATTGATAGTTGGCAAAACTGTAGACTTCATTGGCATAGTATCGAATTCAACTTTTTGCTTAGGACTGGTGAAAAGTGCTTGCTTTACAGCTGTAGTTATAATATCACTGACACGTTGTGGGTCGGCAAACTTCACATTGAGTTTAGATGGGTGCACGTTGACATCAATGTCCTCAATAGGAATATTTATATTCAATATAAACACTGGATATTGACGAGTCATTAAATAGTCTTCCAGTGCGAAATAGACAGCCTTTGAAACCACTTCATCTACCACATATCTGCCATTAATTATCGTGGTTTGATATGTCTTGTTTGGCTTGGAAAAACCGATTCTACTAACAAATCCGTTAACTTTAACATTGCCTTCTTCATATTCAACTTTTGCCACATTTTGAGATATATCTAAGCCATATACACAACATATTGCAGAAAACAAATCGCCTGCATGGTGCGAATAGACGACTGAATCGTCCACGATATAATCAAATTGAATATTAGGATTGGCAAAAATGAAACGAGATACGAGTTGGGTTATCTCATTTTCTTCCATTTTTGATTTACGCAAAAACTTAGCACGTGCAGGCGTATTGAAGAATAAGTTTTCAACAGCCACACTAGTGCCTGGATTGCGAGAGTAAGGCGATTGGGATTGTTTCACTCCGCCGTTAATTTTGTATATGCAGCCCTGTCCGTCACGAGTTTGCGTTTCCAATGTAACACGTGCAACACTGGCAATACTCGCCATTGCTTCCCCACGGAAACCAAGTGTGCAAATGTGGTCAAGGTCGTCTACAGTTGCCACCTTGCTTGTGGCGTGTGGCACAAAGACCTTGTCCACTTCGCCGTAGTCAACACCCGAGCCATTGTCCGATACGCAAATGTAGTCAATGCCACCACGTTTAATTTCAACAACTATTTGATTGGCACCAGCGTCAATGCTGTTCTCGACCAACTCTTTAACAATTGAAGCAGGTTTTTCCACCACTTCGCCAGCAGAAATATGATTATAAACCGAACTATCCAATATGTTGATTTTCATACACTACTCCTTCGTTAAGCCAATCAAATACTCAATCGTTTCCATTGCTTTCATTGGTGTTATGTTATTGAAATCTATTTGTTTAACTATGGTGCGAATTTTATCTTCTTTGGCTGATTGCTGATATTCTTGACGTTGCAGTCTGATGTCCTGGTTTTCGAGCTTTACAAGGATTTCTTTTGCTTTGTCTATGATTTGGCTAGGCAGTCCGGCTAGAGATGCCACTTCAATACCGAAGCTACGCATTGCACCGCCACGTTCAACTTTTCTAATGAAAACTAGTTCGCCAGCAATTTCTTTAATAACCACTCGATAGTTCTTCACGCCATCGAGTTTGCCCTCGAGTTCGGTGAGTTCGTGATAGTGTGTGGCGAATAACGTCTTTGCCTTGCTGTTTTTTGCCAAATGGTCTACCACAGCCCACGCAATGCTCAATCCGTCAAATGTTGACGTGCCACGTCCCACTTCGTCAAGCAGAATTAGGCTTGAATCGGTTGCGTTCGTTAAAATATTGGCTACTTCCACCATTTCAACCATAAATGTACTCTGTCCATACATCAAGTCGTCAGCTGCTCCAATACGAGTGAAAATGCGGTCTACAATGCCAATTTTGGCGCTAGATGCTGGCACAAAACTGCCAATATGTGCCATGAATACAATTAACGCATTCTGACGCATAAATGTGCTTTTGCCTGCCATATTAGGCCCAGTGATAATCATAATTTTGTCTTCAGTGTCGTTTAGCTGGCAATCATTAGGCACAAAAGAGCCTCGTTTGATGCCTTTCTCAACTACAGGATGACGACCGCTCATAATCTGAATAGTTTTGGAACTGTCAACAATTGGACGGACATAATTATTTTCGCTAGCGACTTTGGCAAGTGAATTGTAGCAGTCGAGTTCGGCAATTGCCTTAGCACATGTAAGCATTTTTTGCGTGTAATCTGTCAAATGCTCTTTCACCTGCTGGTAAATTGCAGTTTCCAAACGTTGTATTTTGTCATCACTCGACAGCAACTCCTCTTCCAACTTTTTCAACTCATCAGTGAAATATCTTTCGTTATTAGACACTGTTTGTTTGTGCATATAACGATAAGGCACTTGCGACATATATTGTTTGTTGACTTCTATGTAGTAGCCGTAAACCTTGTTGTACTTAATCTTTAAACCTTTTATGCCTGTTTCATCTTTTTCACGTGCTTCAATTTGAGTGATATATTGTTTAGAGTTTTTGGACATATTTCTATATCTATCCAATTCAGCATTAATGCCTTCACAGATAACGTTGCCATCACCCACTGTAAACGACGGATCGGCCTTGATGACGCTATAAATATAATTGCTAATATCACTGCAATCGCTCAATCGGTCATTTAGATCATTAAATGCTGGATAGTTGGCTATCAAGCTTTTTAACTTAGGTGTACGTGAAAGTGAATTGGCAAGTGCGATACAGTCTTTAGGCGAAATTGTGCCATATGTCACACGACCAACGAGACGCTCAATGTCGGCAATATCACCTAATTCCATGTCCAGCATTTGTCGTGTTAGTCCATTTAAAAATAGCGATTCTATTTTATCTTGCCTGTTTTTTATTTTATCAACTGACTGCAAAGGTTCTCTCAGCCAACTTTTTAGGTTTCGTTTGCCCATTGATGTCTTAGTTTCGTCCAAAACCCACAAAAGTGAACCTTTTTTATCTCTGTCACGTGCATTTTCTTCTATTTCAAGGTTGCGTCGTGTGTTGCTATCGAGATACATTACGTCATGCGGATTCTCAATAACAGGCATTGAAAGATTCTTAAGTTGTCTTTTTTGAGTGTCTAACAAATATTGCAAAAGTGCGCCCACAGCTATAACAACATTTTCTTGTGTGCTAAAATCATATCCATTTATAGAAGAAATCTTGTAATGCTCTACTATTGCCTTGTTTGCAGATGCGGTCTGGAATGCCCATTCGTAATATTTCTTAACAGCGATTTTGTCGCTGGAAACTGTGCATTGCAAATTAGATTTGTTGTCATACATGATCTCATTGCATATTATTTCTGCAGGATTGATGCGTGTGATATGGTCATTTAATTGTGCAATGTCATTCGCACTGCCAGCTTTAAAAACGCCTGTCGAAATGTCTGTATATGCGTACGCATAAGTTTTACCATTACTATATATTGACATAATATAGTTGTTAGAACTTTCGTCAAGCATACTAGCATCAGTCAGCGTGCCTTTGGTGATGACTCGCACTACGTTACGCTCAACCAGTTTGCTTTTTCCTGGTTCGCTGAGTTGCTCACAGATTGCCACATTATAGCCTTTTTCCACTAGACGACGTGCATATGTTTCATATGCATGATAAGGCACACCGCACATTGCCGCACGGTTTGGCTCGCCACAACGCTTGCCGGTCAGCGTTAGGTCAAGTTCTTTTGCGCCGACAATAGCATCCTCATCAAACATTTCATAGAAATCACCAAGTCTGTAAAAAACAATGCAGTCTGGGTAGGACTGCTTTAATTGTCTATAATGTTTCATCATTGGTGATGGGTCTTTTTCTTTTGACATTATTTAGTTGCTTCCTTTTTAATTACACCATACAAATTGCCATTTTGGAAATTCGTAACTTGTACTATTGCAAAATATGGGTCTTCAACGTGTATATCGTTTTTGATATATATTGGTTTACCAAAGTCTGTTTCTGCTATTGTACCACCCTTGTCATCGTTGTGCAATAGGCATCTAAACTTTTTGCCTCTGAAATAACGGATGTTTTTCTCGCTGATTTGTTTGTAAAGTGCAAGAAGCTGATTGCAACGATAGTTCTTAATGTCATATGGAATTTGGTTCTCAAAGTTAGCAGCTGGAGTTCCAGTTCTGCGGGAATAAATGAATGCAAACACCTGAGTAAATTTAACTTTTCGCATTAAACTCTTTGTGTCGTTAAACTGCTTTTGAGTTTCACCTGGGAAGCCAGCAATAATATCTGTGCTGATTGTCACATTTTTGATTGAACGATGAAGTTTGTGAATAATGCGAAGATATTGCTTACGTGTGTATTTTCGGTTCATTGCCTTTAAAATTGCGTCGTTACCGGACTGTACTGGCAAGTGAATAGAGCGAGAAATCTTGTTGTTTTGTTTGATAACCTTAATGAGTTCGTCGTTGAAATCTTTTGGATGCGACGTCATAAATTTAATTTTGAAATCGCCTTCGATTTTACACAACTCACGCAACAGATTGGCAAAATTGGTCTTGCCGTCATGGAAATCATTGCCGTACGAATTGACGTTCTGACCTAGCAAAGTGATGTATTTGTAGCCTTCACGCTGAACAAGGTTCTTCACTTCGGCGACAATCTCTTTCATTGTGCGGCTACGTTCTCTGCCTCGCACATATGGCACTATACAATAAGTGCAGAAATTGTTACAGCCATACATAATGTTGACATAAGCATTAAACTTGTCATCACGAATGTTGTGCATAATCTCTTCGTTAGATTTGGCTTCATTGTATATCTCGTAAATACGGTTGCCCTCGAGTTTGTTGCGCAAAATATAGCTCGACAATTGATTAAGGTTGTGAGTGCCTATAATAATGTCTACAAAGTCCAATTTTTCTTTAAGGTCGTATTTACCCTCTTTTTGCTGAGGCATACAGCCACAAACAATGATATGTAGGTTTGGATTACGCTTCTTGATAGGTTTGAGTGCACAAATATTGCTGAAAGCTTTGTCTTCAGCACCTTCACGTATGCAGCATGTGTTAAAAATGATGTAATCTGCGGTATTTTTGTCTGTTGTTGGAGTCATACCAAGGCTTTCGCAAATGCCTGCAATTTTTTCAGAATCATGCACGTTCATTTGGCAACCATAGGTTACGACCATATATTTCATATTCTTAAAATTTTCCATACACCAATTATATAATAATTAGTTTAAAATTTCAACAAAATACGCTATTATTTTTTCATTTTTGACAATACTATTTATGTGAAAAAAACTAAGAAAACGAGAAAAGTAATTAAAGGTATTGCACTCAGCATTTTAGCTGTGTTTGGATTAGGCATTGTCGCAGTTGGTGGCACTTTTTTGTATTTCTACTCCACCACCAAACTTGACACAAACAAAGTGACTGGCAACAATTTGGGCGTAGCAATATACGATAAATACGATAATGTGCTAGAGCAAAGTGCGAACACTGACAAAAAACTCGTCAACATAAGCGAGCTGCCTGACTATGTTACGGAAGCATTCATAAGCGTTGAAGATAAAAATTTTTACAAACATAGTGGCATCGAACCATATCGAATGGTTAAAGCTGGCATGGTCAATCTTCTCAACAAAGGCAAGGTTCAAGGTGCGTCCACTATCACTCAGCAACTGATAAAAAACACGCTTTTATCCCCAGAAAAAACATACACTCGAAAGGCAAAAGAGATTGTGTTGGCAATGAAACTGGAAAGAAAACTCAGCAAAGATGAAATATTGCAAGAGTATTTAAACACCATATATTTCGGAGAAAATTGCTATGGCATTGAAAATGCAAGTGAATTCTATTTTGGCGTATCAGCAAAAGAATTGACTTTGGAACAGGCTGCCACTTTGGCAGGGCTAATAAATGCTCCGAACATATACTCCCCTGTTTCCGCTCCGCAAAAAGCAAGTTCGAGGCGTAATCTTGTGCTGTCTCAAATGCTGAAACTCAATAAAATCAGTAAAAATGAGTACGACAAAGCCGTTGGAACTGAATTGAAAATTAAGGCATGCTCAACGCCTTACATAAACTCGTACACTCGTGCGTGCATTGGTGAAGCGTGCAGTCTGCTAAACATGACTGAAAAAGAATTCGTGCGTGGCAAATACAAAATATTTTCGTACATTGACCCAGCAATACAAAGTCAATTGCAAGACGTTGTGGCGAATTACACCGATGTTTTGGCTCAACAAATGGTGGTGGACAACGAAAGTTATTCTATCGTGGCGTATTGCGGTTCATCTCGTTTGCCGCTGATTAACACTCGCCGCCAACCTGCTTCATTAATAAAACCCATCGGCATTTACTTGCCATGCATTCAGGAAAACATCTTGTCCCCTGCAACGCCAATTCTCGACGAAGAAATTAGCATAGACGGATATAAGCCTAGCAATTATAACAAACAATTTTTAGGCTGGACTAATGTGCGAACTGCACTAAAAAAATCTCTCAACATTCCGTCCATAAAAGCATTGTCATACTTAACATGCGAAAAAGCAATCATCTACGCTCGAAATATGGGTCTGCCAGTTTCCGACAGCGATAAAAATATGAGTTACGCACTTGGCAGTGTGTCAGGCGGTGTGACAATGCGTGAAATTGCTGCACCTTACACAATGCTGGCAAATGGTGGCAAATATAACTCGCTTTCCATGATAAAACGCATTGAAACCAGCGACGGCAAAGTAATATACAATCGAACAGTTAAGCCAAATCAACTGTTTGACGAAGAAAGTTGCTATTTAATCACCGACATACTACGCCCGGATGTCAACTCAAATACAACTGCTTGTCTAAAAAGCCTTGGCATAGACCTAGCCAGCAAAACAGGTACGGCGAGCGTCAATCATAACGCCACGGATTATTGGAACGTGGCTTACACGCCAGACTACACCGTCACAAGCTGGTTAGGAGTTGCCGACAGCGAGCAAACATTCGCTAGTAATTATAATTCGAGCGTAAAAGCGAGCCTTATGACGAAAGAATTGTTCGAGAATAGTGCCAAATTGACCAAAGCAGGCAAATTCGCAACCCCACAAAATATTGTGTCTGTCAAAGTCGATTTACACCAATACAACGATGAACATAAACTTGTTCAGGCAAATGATGAGGTCGAGAGTTTCTCAGAAATATTTAAAGCCAATAATCTTCCAGAAGCTAAGCAAATTATAGTAGATATTCCATCTATAGAGCCGAGCCAACCTATTAAAAAGGTAAAAAAACGCTGGTGGTATATATAAGTTTAGTCATTACATAGTCCACTCTACTCGCAGTCATCATTGTGCGAAGATCATATCGGTCTAAGGTGGTTAGGACATCGTTTATTAACTTTCGTGAATTGTCTATTATAGTCATTTTTGGGTACATTTCACGCAATTTGTCAGCCACTAACAGATAATGGGTGCAACCCAGCACCACTCTACTTTCGCTATAACTCTTGAAAGTTTTTCTTAGCGTTTTTTCAAGTAATTTTGGGCTAAAATAATATTTTTCAATGTCATCAGCCAAGTGTTTGCATTTAACCACTTTGCACGTTTTTGGCACAAATTTCGCAGATAAATTGGTGCAAAACACCACTTCATCACCTTTTAGTTCCACATATGTCGGCATAATCCCGAATATTGGGATATGAAATTGCTTTTTGAGTGCTTTCATTGTGGTGAGCGTGGCAGTGTTACATGCAATCACCAGCATTTTGATATGATAACGTGAGATTAGATACTCCACGTTGTTTAGCATAATTTGTGTGAGTTCAGTTTTAGACTTTGTTCCATACGGAAAATGTGCTTTGTCCATAAGGTAGACAAATGACTCATGCGGACATGCTTTTTGCAGTCTTTGCAAAATGCTGTATCCGCCTATTCCACTATCTAAAATTCCAATACAATCATCTTTCACATAATTTTATATGAAAATTGCAATTAAATGTTCATTTACACTTGATTTTGTCAAAAAGTTTTGGTATAATCACCGAGTAAAAGAAAATGGAGGAAAGAAATGGCAAATATTAAATCTGCTAAAAAAGACATCTTAACCAGCCGTGCTAACGCTGCTAGCAACAAAATTCAAAGAACAAAAGTTGCTAACGCTACTAAAAAATATAAGTCTGCCGTTGAAACTGGTGACAGTGCTGAAATCGCTAAGGCTTACGCTGACGCATCATCTGCAATCGACAAGGCTTGCACTAAGGGCGTAATCAACAAGACTTGTGCTAATCGTAAAAAGAGTCGTTTGGCTAGTTTGAAAGATAAAAAATAAGGCATAACCTTATTTTTTTTGTTTATCTAATATTTCATTTCAAAAGTAAAGTGTACAACGCACTTAATGCAGATATCTCCCCTTGTTTGATGGCTGTATCTAACAGCACGAATTGTTTGTAGTCGTCTTCAAATTTTTGCCTATTCTTTTGTCGAGCCACGACTTGACGGCTCTTTTTCACAGCGTAAGGCTTGATGCCCAGGCATTTGGCAACATTTTCGTCGCTGTCTGTTGTGACCGAACAATAGAACATACGCCTAAAGTATGAGCCAAGACTGGCGAACACTTGTTGTGCCGAGTCTTTTTTTACTAAATTATCCAATATTTTTGCCAATTCGTTAATATTGCCTTGCTCATATGCTGAAGTAAGGTTATATGAAAAATAGTTTTCAGTTTTAATTACTAAACTATTTACGCTTGCTTCATCAATCTTTTTGGTTTGCATTGCGTAGGCACAAAGTTTTTCGAGTTCTGGCTCGATGAGTTCTAGCTTGTTTGAGCAAATCTCACTAAGCAGGTCAATTGCCTTACTAGTGATTGCCACGCCCCTATTGGAAATATATTGCACAATCCATTTTGAAAGCGTAATGCTGTCTAGTGGATCGCAGTCTACTACACATGCTTCAATTTTGGTTCGTAGTTCCGGCTTGGAAAGTATAACTACTGTGTACTCATTTTTACATTTGGCAAGTGTTTGTGCAAGGCGGTCATCAACAACTGCATTTTTTAACACCACTAGCCTTTTGTCTGACATAAATGGCAACGTTGTCAACACTTCCACCATATCTGTGTTCGCTGGTTCGGTCATATCAAGCACGAGTTCGTTCATTTCAGCAAAATCTGTGACAACCTTATTTTTGATGAGAAAAATTGAGTGCTTGATCAAGTACTCGTCACTGCCTTGCAAAACATACAAAGGCTGAATTTCTGTTAAAGATTTTTTGAGTTCTACGAATTTCATACTAACACCCCTATTGTAACACAAACAATAAAGATTGTAAACACTACTAAGGTGGAAATTAATTTATCTGCTCGTTTCAGCATTGTATACTTGCTAACACAAATTGCAACGGCGTTATAAATCATAAATGCGAGATAAGTAATGCTGTTCGTAGAGATATTGGCAAAACTTAGTCTGCCCAGCCAGTTGCAGACGAAACAAACGCATGAAAGAATTGGATTAACGAGCCAAAGCAGATATCTAATAAACGGCAGAATTATTGCGACAAACGCCACACAAAACACGAACGAAAAGGCGAACGTGAAAAGTGGAATTACGATTATATTTGTTACAATGCTTATGATAGAAATGTTGTTAAAGAAAAGCATTGTCGAGCCCAAGATGCCAACTTGTGCTGAAAGACTCATGGATAAACTATCCACCAAGAATTTAGGAAAACGAATTTTTCGTAGACCTTTGGCAAATAGTTTGTTCATTCCGGCGATGCCTATCACACAACCGAAACTCATTAATGCAGATGGATCAAATATCTCAAATGGATTTATGGCGAGCAGAATTAACCCTGCCAACGAAATGGAAGATATTGTATCGTATTCACGCTTAACCAGTGGAGCGAGCAATAGAACAGCTGTCATCAGCCAAGCACGACAGACTGACACGGCAAAGTTACACAAATAGGCATATAGCCCAATAAGGACGAAGTTCACCACAAAGCTTATATAAGGTTTAACATTTAGTTTGCCCAATACAAACGCTATAATTGACACAATGAGTCCCACGTGCAGACCTGAAACGGCAACCAAGTGTGCTGCGCCGCTGGCTGAAAATGCTTCACGAAATTCGTGCGTTAGTTCGAGTTTGTCGCCAAAAAGTGCGGAATATGCCAGACTGGCATTCTCCACAGACATTGCACCATAGATTCTAGATTTTATCACCGCACGCACCCTATCGGCGACCGTCGGCTTTTGGTCGAGTATGACTATATTTTGAGTATAGACCGAACATTCATATTTAATGTTGTAGCCGTAAGCTGTGTAGTCGATATTATCGGAACGTACAACATCGATGCTCTCCAAAATTACTGAGCAACTAAGAACTGTGCCTGAATCGATGCATTCAAACACCGAGGTTGAATCGCTGATTGTAAGATAGATACTAAAATCTTGCTTCTCTGAACCAAATTTTACATCACTCATCAAATATTTTCTCGTTGAGCCATAGTCGGACACCATTCTATTCACACGTGCCGTCAAGTTAACAGTTTGGTCGTCATAAGTGGTTGAATTGAAACGTTTTGTCACTGTAGTCGCATAGACCGCAAATCCAGCTGCAACAATAAGAGCGAAAATGACGCAAACAAATTTACGTTTGAAGGCAACATAACCTATCAAAATTGCAAGTGCAACGAAATAAATAATGGCTTCTATGGTGCTGCCATGTATCACGGCATTAACGGCAAGCAAACAAAAGATTGCACTAAGAGTGCATACACAAATCGGTCTATGATTGAATATTCTGTATTTCTTTTGATTTATTTCCATTTTTTTCGCAAATTATCTTGTGTTTTTCATTTTCTTATGTTATACTAAAAACATAGGTCATGCCCTTATAGTCTAGCGGTTAGGACACCGCCCTCTCACGGCGGGGACAGGAGTTCGATTCTCCTTAGGGGTACCAGATTTTTAAAAACACCTTTTTCAAGGTGTTTTTTGTTTTAGTATTGAATTCCCCACACCACCATATGTTTTGCTTTTTCGCCACAAACTACGCATTTTTCGTCATCTCTACAAATATGCGTTTCGTCGATGCAACGTGACTTTGTGCCACGAATCTCTTTCATCTTGAGTTCACATTCTGTTTTGCCACACCAAGGCGCATAAATAAAACCTGGTTTGGTTTCCATAATGTTTTTCACTTCATCGAGTGTTGTACAGTTATATGTGAGTTCGTTTCGACGAGCAAGCGCCTTTTGATATAGTGACGACTGAATATTGTCGAGTAGTGTTTTTACTTCATCAGCAATATCTGAATCCTTACTAATAGTCATCTTCTCGCCAGTGTCACGACGTGCAAGAGTAATCACACCAGCATCAATGTCACGTTTGCCAAGCTCAATACGAACAGGAATGCCGTTGACCTCATGTTCAGCAAATTTGAATCCTGGAGATTTTTTGCTGTCATCGATAAAGACAGTAACGCCAGCAGTTCTTAAATCAACAAGCAATTTTTCAGCTTGAATCATCACATCGTTATCTGTGCCAATTGGTATAATAACTACTTGGCGTGGAGCGATTTTTGGTGGCAAAACAAGGCCATTGTCGTCGCTATGCACCATAATCAAAGCGCCAATCATACGAGTGGTTGAACCCCAAGATGTCTGATAAACATATTCCCACTCATTCTTTTCATTTAGAAATTTCACGTCATATGCTTTGGCAAACTTTTGACCGAAATAGTGGCTAGTTCCGCTCTGCAAAGCCACACCATTGTACATAAGTGCTTCAATAGTGTAAGTGTACTCTGCTCCAGCGAACTTTTCCTTTTCCGTCTTTCTGCCTGACACCACTGGAATAGCTAGATAATCTTCAAAGAACTTCTTATACACGTTCAGCATGTCCAAGGTTTCCTTTTCAGCCTCGGCTTGAGTGGCGTGAATGGTGTGACCTTCTTGCCACAAAAATTCACGAGTACGCAAGAAAGGACGTGTTTCTTTTTCCCAACGGACAACGTTAACCCATTGGTTATACAACTTAGGCAAATCACGATATGATTTCACTTTATCTTTGTAATAATCGCAAAAAAGAGTTTCGCTAGTTGGGCGAATAGCCATTTTCTCTTCCAAAGCATTGCTTCCGCCAATTGTAACCCATGCACACTCAGGAGCAAAGCCCTCAATCAACTCGCCTTCTTTCTTAAGTAGGCTTTCAGGAATAAGCATAGGCATACACACATTTTGGTGGCCAGTTTGCTTGAACATAGAGTCCATAACCGATTGTATTCTTTCCCAAATGGCATAGCCGTTTGGCTCGATTACACAAAAGCCTTTGACATTAGAATATTCTGCCAAGTGAGCGGCTTTTACAACGTCAGTATACCACTGTGCAAAGTCCACATCACGTGAAGTAATCATCTTATTCGCCATCGCCGAACTCCTCCTCTGTTATAGTATTATCCAATTTCTTTTTAATCTCTACCACTTTGCCCTTAGTTTTATCAATTGTGTCCAGGCATTCTTTGGTAAGAACCATTCCTTCTTCATATATTTTTATTGAATCGTCAAGGCTCAGTTTTCCTGATTCAAGCGCTGAACATATCTCGTCGATTCGTTTCAACTTTTCTTCAAATGTCATGTTATTCTCCTATAATCTCTTTTACAACTGCCTTTACACTGCCGTCAGTCAAACGGACATCAATATTGTCATCCACATTTACAGACGATATGCTTGACACCACCTTTCCCTTATTGGTTATGTGTGCATATCCCTTTTTCAGTATTGAAATCGGGTTCAGCTTCTCCATAGTGTTAAGGTTCAGAGCCATTTTATATTCAAGTTCTTGCACCATTCCGTCGATAAGATTGTTGAGAGTTCGTTTGCTGTCATTAATTTTCGTTGTAAAATTGTTTATATCTATATCTAGTGTGTTTTTAAGTCTAACTACCCTATTTGTTAGATTGCTAGATAAATAGTCTAGCTGTTTATTAAGGTAGTAGTCTAGGGTTTTGTGCGTCTTGCACAGCTTATCTTTAACGCCTGACAAGTCCATTGTCACTAGTTCTGCCGCTGCTGACGGTGTCGGAGCACGCAGGTCTGCGACAAAATCTATGATTGTAAAGTCTGTTTCATGGCCCACAGCGGAAATGATTGGTCTTTGGCAATCGTAGACTACACGGGCAAGGGCTTCTTCGTTGAATGGCTGCAAGTCTTCAATCGAGCCACCGCCACGAGCTACGACAATGACGTCCACCTTGTCATAGTTGTCAAAAAACTTAATGCCGTCTATAATCTGCTCCATTGCTCCCTTGCCTTGCACCTGAGCATTGTATAGCACGACGTCTAGCATAGGATTACGACGTGATGAAACGTTAATAATATCTCGGATGACGGCACCAGTACGTGACGTAACGACGCCTATTCTCTTGATTTCTTTTGGCAATGGTTTCTTGTGAGCGGCGCTAAACAGTCCTTCTTGCTCCAATTTTTGCTTTAATTCGACGAATTTTTGATACAACTCGCCTTGTCCATATTGTTCAAGGCTGACAGCGTTAAATGATAATTTGCCACCTTTGACATAATATTTAACTGAGCCACGAATCAGCACTTTATCGCCAATTTTGACTGGTCCAAATCTGTCCGCATTAAAAAGTACACAGGTAAGCAAACTCTCTTCATCTTTAATGTTGAAATATGCTATTCCCCTAGTTACATTGTAACTGGACACTTCACCCATAACCAAGATATTGTTCCACACCGCCTCTGAGTCCACGACTTGTTTAATAAAATTGCTAATTTCGTGTACAGAATATGTGTGTTCCATTATTTAGTTTCCTTTTTGACGACGCTACTCAAAAAGCCGTTGATAAACTTGTAACTCTTTTCGGTAGAATATTTCTTGGCGAGCTCGACAGCCTCATTAATTATGACTGCAGGCGGGTTTTCCTTGATATACATCAACTCGCAAAGGCTTACGAAAATAATTGCTAGGTCCACTTTGAAAAGGCGTTCCTTAGTGTAACCTACCAGGTTGTCCGTTATTATTTTGTTTAGATCTGCATAATGCTCAGCTGATGTACGCAAAATCTGTGCTACGAATGCCAAATCGTCTTCTTCGGTTAGCGTGTCATATAAATCTAAGTTGTTGATATCTCCGTCCTTTTCCGCATTGAAAAGACGTGCGTACATTGATTGAAAAGCGACTTCTCTGGCTTGTGACCTACTCATTGTTTCCTCCAAACGAAAATTCCCCTTGTATTAAAAGGGGAAATGATTAATTATTGGCATTAATTTTGGCAACGTCCACAATGTGAACATTGATGGCCTTGATTGGAATGTCAATCATGGTTTGTATGTTGCTCTTAATGTTCTGCTGAATTTTGTAAACGATGTCATTGACAACGACATTCTGTTCTACGACAACATAGACATCAATCACAATGCCAAAGTCTGTATATTTGATTTTAACGCCAGACTCAGCATCTTTACGAACAATTTTCGCTAGTTTATTCGCCAAATTGTCTGCCATGCCGGCCACGCCTTGCGTTTCCTTAGTGGCGGAAAATACGATTGACTGCAAGATGTTCTTGTCAAAGAATAAACTACCTTTATCTTCAAAATTCATTTTATGCTCCTAATTATGACTAATTATAGCATATAAATTATGCTTTGGCAATTATCTAGCAAACATTTTATTCGGCAGATGGCATAATTGCAATGTTATCGATAGGCACTTTTGTTTGCTTCAGAATGATGTCTTTGATTTGAGAAACTTGTTCAGCAGTTAAATCCTTTTCGCTACGATTGACAACGACATTCACGTAGTTATTACTTTCAGTGTATACTGCATCTGTTTGCAATTTGGCTTCGATGAGACCTTCGATTACAACCTCTTTTTCAATTTGAGCGATAAGTGCATTCTTAGCTTCTTGTGCACTAGCGATTTCTGCCTTAGTGGACTTTTCACTGGCGATGATGCTCTCATAGAGATTGATTTCGCTTTTGCGTGCACTATCACGGTTGGCTCTGAAATTCGTGTAGAAACTCTCAGTAGCACTGCTGTTAACGTTTACTGATGTAAGGTTGTTGTTAAGCATAATGTTTAAGAATCCTGTCACGCCCAAAAGCACAACCATTACCGATAAAATGATTATTTTTTTCTTTTTACTCATAACTCTCTCTCCTATTTTGATAAAAATACTTCTATATTACCACTTGATATCTCAAATAGTGCTTGCGTGGCTTTTATCAAGTTTAGTTTTACAGCCACATCGTCTACGCCCCTTGCCACAATGACAACGCCTTTGATTGGTGGGAATGACGTCATCGTTACGGTTTGGGTCTTTTCGTTGACTGGGATGCCTGTCATATCTAGCGTAATGACGACCGACACTCGACTCGCACCCTTAATGTTAGACAAAGTGTCTTCTAGGCGTGCTTCCAACGAATTGACGTAACCTGTCACCGTGCCGTCGTTGTTGACCGCCGTCGTCTTCTTTTTATCTACAGACGACATATATATCAGCACCATTGCCACGACAAAGACGATTGCAATCACTATCTCAATGTGTTTTATCGATTTAAGTTTCTCAAATATTTTAAGTTTTGGCTTTGGTTTTTTGTTTTGCGCAACTGCGTCGCTCTGCTCATTCATTAAAACTTATTGCACCCTCCTCGACTTTTACACTGTTTATAATGCACTCCTTGATTACGTTATACTTATTTATATGCTTGTCCTTTCTATCAATGACTAAATTTTGAATATTTACAATAATTTTTTCTATGGATATGTCCAAGTCTGTTTCTTTGTATACGACCTCTATACTTACATTCTTCATTCCTTCTGTATCGAGTTTCTGCTCTAGATAGGTGGCAAGTTGCTCGGCTCTTGCTTTGGTGATGTAATCTATATAGTCTTCGTTAACGCTTACCGCTGTTGTGTCTATCAAGTCATTAAGGTTAAAATTCTTGTTAACTAGATTGACTATTGGCGTGAGCAATATAAACACAACAAAAATAGAATACATACCTTTTATGTATTTTCGAGTTTGACCATTAGGCAGTGCCACTTCAATCACAATTCCGAGAATTACCGCCCCTAATATGCTAGATATATATGTTCTCATACAAACACACTCCCCGCCGTCGCCATAATCATGCCCATCATAAGCAAATACATAAACGACAGCACTATTATTGTTGTAGATAGGATATTTAGGCTCTTTGATACGCCGTCCAGCATCTTCACCAGTTTATCGTCGCACAATGGCTGCATGATTGCACACGTTAGTTTTAACAAAAGCGAAAAAATTGCAAGTTCTAGTATTGGGTTGATAATAGTGGAGAGAAGAAATATCATGCCCACTATGCCCACTCCGTTTTTGATAAGAAGACTGCTAGATAGTATTAGGTCAAAGCCTTCGGTCAAATAACCGCCCATAATTGGCACATAGCTTTTGATAGTGAACTTTGCAGTGCGTATTGAAACACTATCGAATGTTGAGGCGGAAATGCCTTGAATGCTGATGACAGCAAAGAAGACTGTAAACGTCACTCCCACCACCCACTTGAAAAGGCTGGATATAAAACTGTTGACCTTGTCCAGCTTTATCGAATTACTTAGGTTGCCAACAAATGTGAAGACAATTGACAAAATAAATAGTGGTAGTACAAATGAAATAAAGAGTTGCGATACTCCACTCGTTAGTAAGGCTACGGCAGGCTTGTACAGACCAACAGATTTTGTGCCGCCCACTGATACAGCAAGGGTGAGAAGAATTGGAAAGATTGCATTCATCTGTGTTCTAATTGATGTAATAGTCTGGCTGGTTGTAGAGAGCAAGTTTTTAACACAACTGCCTATTGCGACAATTACTAGACTTAGGCATACAAAGTTTGTGATGTCATTAAGGCTTTTTTCATTGTTCTTGCTTTTTATTTTGCCAAGCAAACTGCAAGTTATCGTTACTCCAAGTACAAAAAGCATTAATGGTATATACTTTTTTATACAGCCAGTAAATGCGGTCAGAATCAGCGAAAATATGTTGTCATATTCAAGGCTTATTTCGCCTACAAGTACCTTTTTTACGCCGTTAGCCACATCGGTCAAATTAATTATTGGCGTCGTGCTAGCATTCAATTCTTGCAACATTAAATCCAGTGAAGTGAAATCTATCTGATTAAGTTGATTGTCTATTTCGCTTGTAAGTTCTTTTTCAAATTCTAATCGGTTATTTTCGTATGCAAGTGCGTACGAATTGGTCGGAACAATGTATATAGCGTATATGATTGCGCTTAATAGAGCAATTATGCAAATGATGCGCTGACGTAACAGTTGTCTCTTGACTTTTGTTTTTAAACTATGTTTGGCGAAAGGGTTTTTCATTATACCAACTCCAAAATAGTGTCAATCAAGGTGTTTACGATTGGCATTGACAAAAGAAGAATCATGAGCTTGCCTGCGAGCAAGATTTTATCGCCAATACTTGAGTTGCCAGTGTCGGTGCATAGATTGGCACTGAATTCACACAAATATCCAATGCCTATCATTTTGAAAACTGGAGCGAGCACGCCGTCGCCTAGTCCTGTTTTGATAAACATAAGTTTGAGCGATTTTGCGATATCAATCACCATATCCACAGAAAGAACTAGCACGATAATTGACCCTGCTAGTCCAATAAGTATTGCGATTTCTGGTTTTATCTGCTTTACGAATAGGCAGACAAAACTAGTCACCAGCCCTACGGCAATTATTTTTGCTAACTCCATTTTACCTTCTAAAACACGTTAAATAAATCTTTTACATTCTCAACAAGCGACTGAATAAGGTTCAAAACCATCATCAGTGCCACGATAAGTCCAGCCAAAGTGGTGACGTTGCTGATTTCTTCCTTGCCACAATACTTTAGCAGTTGATTCACAATCGCTGTCACCAAACCAACGCCAGCCAACTTCAATATAATCTCATACCCCATAATTTCTCCTAAATAAGCAATATCGATAACGCCAAGCCCAAAAGCAAAAATAATTTAGTGTACAGTCCGCCATATTTCACATTTTCAGCCTTTGCTTGCTCCAACAGTTGTGTAACCTGCTCGATTGATGCCTGTATGTTCATTTTTTCAGTGTCGAAGTCGGCTTTGCCCAGATTTTCCAACGTATGTGTCAGCACATCTTGTTCATTCTGTTTCAAAATATGGCACGAACAGTCAATACAGTCGCATTTGTGATGCAAGTAGGAATAGTAATTGTCCAAAAGTTTGTGCATGTATTTGTTGTTGGACTGAGAATTGTATCTGTTTACCGTCGCACTAAGTTTGCTCTTTTCAAAGTTGATATTCGACAGCACATAGTTCAGAAATCCTACAAAGTCGCCAAAAAAGGCTTGTCTATCTATGTAATACTTAGACAATCCACGACCAATGTAGGTCAACGATGAAATCAAAGTTAAAATTAAAAAATATTTCATACTATCTACAATAAATACAGCTCAAATTAGCATCAAATATCGCTGTCAACGTTCCTATGCCATTGTCCTTGGTGAGCAAGACGTATCTATCAAATGTCTTGTCTAACAAATATTGTTTAAAAGCTGCTTTCTGCTTTAAATCTTGAATAGACGCACAATGTAGTGTAGCAATCACTTTCACCCCACTATTTGTAGCGTCGCTGACATAGGGCATATCTTTTTCAATGTCAAGTTCGTCAAAAACGAAGACGTCTGGGCTCATACTACGAATGCCGTATTTGAATGCAAACTCTTTTGATGCGTAACTGTATACGTCAACATAGTCACCTAGTTTAATTTGTGCATTGCCGTCAACCACGCTGGCAATTTCGCCACGCTCATCCGCAACGAGAAGGTTCAACTTTGGCTTTTTGCTTGAAAGTTGACGCACGAAATCACGTAGAAACGTAGTTTTGCCAATGCCTGGTGCAGATAAAATGAGCGTGTTTTTAACTTCGTCACCTACAAGATAGTCGTAGGCGAACAAACTACAATTTCTTATGTCATGTGGGATACGAATGTTGACTGCTTGAATGTGCTTGATTGTACGCACCGAGCCAGCTTCACTTACCACTTCACCGCACAAGCCTACCCTAATGCCACCTTTTAATGTTACGTAGCCTTCCTTGACACTATCGTTGATGGCGTACATTGAATTGTCACATATCTTGTAGATAAACTCGTCCATCATTGTGCGGTCGCATACGAGCTTGTCCCCAACAAAATATTTGTCACCGCCTGCACAAACAACAACAGGGCAATTGACACGCAACCTTATTTCATTAATTGTGCCGAAATTGAACTGCTCTTTTATTGCATTCATAATGACATTAGGCAAATATTCTTCAATCATATAATACCTTTGTATATTCTATTTGACGCACACAAAAAAAAGAACTCGCAACGAGTCCTTTTTGAATAATTATACTCTTTCCATATATTCGCCTGTACGAGTGTCCACACGAATCTTTTGGTGATTGTCCACGAAGAGTGGAACTTGGATTTTGTAACCTGTTTCCAAAACTGCAGGCTTGTTGCCAGCCTTTGAGGTGTCGCCCTGAACTCCTGGTTCGCATTCAACAATCTCAAGTTCGACAAAAAGTGGTGGGTCAACTGCAAATGCTTTGCCATTGTAAAGCTGAACTTGAACGTTCATACCTTCAATAATGAAGTTGAGCGCATCAGCCACTGTTTCCTTATTGAATGGGAATTGCTCGTAAGTTTGAGTGTCCATAAAGTAGTACAAGTCGCCATCAGCGTACAAATATTGCATTTCTTTGTGTTCGATGTGAGCCAACTCAAATTTTTCACTTGGGTTAAAAGTTCTTTCCAAAACTTGACCAGTCATGGCATTCTTAATCTTTGTACGTACGAAAGCTGCACCCTTGCCTGGCTTAACGTGTTGGAAATCTACGATATAATAAACTGCGCCATCCAATACGAATGTTACGCCTTTTCTAAAATCTCCTGCTGTAATCATATTTTCTCCTTAAAATTAATTTCTCTTGTATTTTAGCATAAAAGTTGTATTTTGCCAAGCATTATACATACAAATATGTTTCCAATTTCATCTTGTTTCCGCTCACAAAGGCTATGCCTAGAAGCGTGTTTTCAAATTTAACTCTATATTTTCCGTCCGCTATATCTTTAGATATAATTTTGCCGTCTTTTAGGTCATAAAACTCTTGTTGACTAATTTGCAAAGGTGTTATGAACGAAATGGCTTGGTCTATCGATATTAGATTATCGGCAATTTTTTGCTCATCCAAGTCGACAACTGATATACAATCTTCAAGTTTAAACTCGCCCGACTGAATACGCCTGAGGGCACTCATTGCCGCCATAGCTTTTGCATCTTTTGCAATATCCACGCCAAGCGTACGAATGTATGTACCAGCCGAACATGTGATGTCGAGCGTAAAATGCTCGTTGTCATATTCGAGCAATTTAATGTCGTAAATATTGAGTTTTTTTGGCTTTAATTCAAATTCTTGCTTTAATCTAGCCAGTTTATAGGCTGGCATTCCATTAACCTTTTTTGCACTAAATGCAGGCGGAATTTGACTAATTTCACCCACGAATTTTAGAATAGAATTTTCCAATTCTTCTCGTGTAGGAACGAAATCACTTTTGTCTATAATTTCGCCTGTAACGTCCTGTGTGTCATAAAGTGCACCAAAGTTAAAGCTTCCGATATATCGCTTTTTCTTGGTTAAAAACGTATCGAACAACTTGGTTGCTTTGCCCAATGCCACTGGAAGAACACCAGTCGCCATCGGATCGAGCGTTCCCATCTGACCCACTTTTGCGTGAGTCAAACGCACTACTTTTCGCACAACGTCTGTGCTCGTCCAACCTTGCGGCTTATCTATAAGCAGAATGCCGTTGTAATTAATCATCGTCTTCCTCTAATGGCGGAATTACAATTGATTTAAATATTTCGTCAATACGGTCAACATTCTTTTGGCTCTCATCTAGCCTAAACACTAGTCTTGGAGTAATGCGAATTTGAATTTGACGACTCACTTCACCACGGATTAGTCCGCCCGCACTTTGCACAGCACGGAGCATTTTTTTACGTTCGTCGTCACTGCCTAAACAGTCTACATAGACGTGAGAAATGCTTAAATCTGGTGTAGTGTCAACGCTAGTTACACTAACGCTAGTGGGTATGTCTGGATTATCTAGTCGTGTGTTGATAACCTCTAACACAACACGTTTGATTGAGGAATTAAGTCTATCCAATCGATTGTTTCTCATTTTACACCTCATCTCTAACTAAAGTGTAGCATTCGATTGTATCGCCTTCTTGGATGTCAGTGAATCCGTCAACTTTGATACCGCATTCAAAGCCTTTGCCTGCTTCCTTAACGTCATCTTTAACGATTTTGACAGACGAAATGGTGAGGTTTTCAGCCAACATTTTGCC
Source organism: uncultured Clostridia bacterium (assembly GCA_934747805.1). GTDB lineage: Bacteria > Bacillota > Clostridia > Christensenellales > UBA1242 > HGM11372. The sequence goes on from CAKVHC010000012.1 coordinate 30,329, forward strand.
ATTACGCAAAATGCGAGCCTTTTCGTTACGAACGATTTTACCGTCCTTAACGCTGCTACCAGCAACAAGGCCTGAGGTTGAAAGTTTAAACACTTTCAAGACTTCAGCATAACCGAGTTTCTGTTCGCTGTATGTTGGGTCTAGCAAGCCTTTGAGCATTTTTTCCATATCTTCAATGGCTTCATAGATGATTTTGTAAGATTTGATTTGAACATGCTCTTTGTCCGCAATGTTTTTAGCTTTTGAGTCAACTTTCGTGTTGAATGCCACAACAAGTGATTTTGATGCTTGTGCCAACACGACATCAGTTTCAAATACTGGGCCAACGCCAGTTGATATGATATTGATACGAGTTTTGTCGTTGGAAAGCTTGTTAAATGACTGTTTAATTGCTTCAAGCGAGCCGTTAACGTCAGCTTTGATAATGACATTCTGTACTTTCGCTTGAGCCATAGAAATTTGATTCATCATCTCTTCTAGGCTAGTTGCTGATGTGCTCTTTGTCATTTCTTTCTTTATCTTGTCTTTGCGTTCTTGAATAATCTCTTTGACAAGTTTTTCGTCTACTGCAGTAAATACATCACCAGCATTAGGCACTTCGTCAAAACCTACTACACGAACAGGCATTGATGGGGTTGCTTCTTTCACAGCTTTGCCATTCTCGTCCATCATAGTCTTAACTTTGCAGTATGTTGTGCCTGCCACAATGGTGTCACCTTTACGCAAGGTGCCGTCTTTAACAATCAAAGATGCCATTGCACCACGTCCTTTCTCAAGGTCAGCTTCAATAATCGTGCCAATTGCATTAACCTTTGGATTGGCTTTGAGCTGTTGCATTTCAGCAACAAGAGAAATCATTTCAAGCAATTTGTCTACGCCTTTGCCTGTGGCTGCTGAGATCTTAACAACGATTGCATCGCCGCCCCACTCTTCTGGCAAAACGTCATACTCTGTGAGTTGTTGCAAAATGCGGTCTGGGTCAGCTGCTGGCTTATCCATTTTATTGATTGCGACAATCATTGGCACTTTAGCAGTTTTGATTTGTCTAATAGCTTCCACTGTCTTAGGAATGATGCCGTCATCCGCCGCCACAATGAGC
>CAKVHC010000013.1 GCA_934747805.1 uncultured Clostridia bacterium
GTATTGGACTTGACTGTGTTGGCAAAGTCAACAGTCAAGTCCAATACAGTGTCAACGTTTTCGCCAAGGCTAGCACCAGGCTTCAAACCTGCTTGTTTAAGAGCATATTCAAGTGACATTGCAGGCAGTCCGGCTTTACGTCCACCGATGATTGACTTGCCCTTTAAGTCTGCCCAATTGAAGTTGTCTTCAGCGGTTCGACCCATGAGGAATGACCCATCGCAAGCAGTTAGTTGTGCAAAGACCTTAGGAATTTTGTTCGCATTGCGGTTGTGAATGTAAACAACGGCTTCAGGACCAAGCAAGCCAATGTCCGCTTCGTCACTGATTAATGCAGTCATTACAGCATCACTACCATTAGCAATATCGAATGTCATATTTATGCCTTCATCCTTGAAATAGTCCATATTGTATGCAATGTAGAGTGGGGCATAGAATACGCTTCGTGTGACTTCGCTGATACGTATTGTATTGTTGTCGTGTGTGCAGGCAACAGCGAACGTGGAAACAAAAGTCAGCACTGCTGCCAACAAAAATTTAAATTTTTTCATACTTCTCCTTTTAAGTACACAATGCATTTTATTACTCAATCTCAAAAATTGTGAAAAAGTGCCGTCCTTCCTTTGACAAAACCCGCTCATTTGATATAATAAAACTAATTATGAATTATTCTAAAAAATATTTACGTTTCTTATTTGCACTGCAGATGGCACTCCTGCCAATGATAATTTTTGGGCACTTGATGTTTGATAAAGTGTTGCCTTTGCTATTTTTTGTGGGAATGGTTGGTGCTCGCCTTTGGAGTTTGGCATTTGTTAACAAATTGGACAAGCAAGACTGTGTTTTGATGGCGATTTCCGACTTTGTCAACATAACTTTTTGTGGCATTTACATAGTGGTAGTCAAAGATTTCAGTTTGGCATTCAGCCTTGTGGTTATGCTCTTGAATGCTGCAATCTTGGTGCTTCAGATATTGCAATTCAACAAGCCACGCACCGATTTTATGATTGCAATGGAATTTAGTTTTAAATTCTTTGTGTATGGTGCACTGTTGCTTGCATTTATTCCAGCAGACTTGACATTTTGGGTAAAAGCGAGTATGCTTTCAGCAAGCATAGTAGGTGTGGTAGCACTTGGATTCAAGTTGTACTATTACTTGCGTGAAAAAACTGGTAAAAAGAAATATTAATAAGGGGTAAATTATGAGTAAAATATTGGGTGTTACATTAGTAGAGTTTTTGCAAAGACCTAACGTCTTGGTAGCCATTTTCTTGGCAGTGTTTGGCATCGCTTTGGCGATTTTGTCACGTAGAATTACTAGGTCTGTGCGTAAAACGAAAAACATCGCCGACAACGACGGACTTTTAGTTGGTTTGAAAATAACTGGACTAGTTATGATTTTGATTGGACTAATTTTGATGATTATTCCATTTTAGGAGATTTTAAATGCTAGATAAGACTTTCAATCCCGCTTCTTTCGAGCGGGATATTTATAAAAATTGGTTAGAAAAAGGCTATTTTAAAGCAAAGGTAGACAAGACTAAAAAACCTTTTTGCATTATTATGCCACCACCAAACATCACATCACGTTTGCATATTGGACATGCCTTTAACGGCACGCTCGAAGACACGCTGATCCGTTACAAAAAAATGTGTGGCTATGAAACACTTTTGCAGCCTGGAACTGACCATGCCGCCATCGCCACTGAGTCAAAGATTGTGACCGAACTTGCCAATCAGGGCATTGCTAAGGAAGACATTGGCCGCAAAGAGTTTTTGAATGTGGCACAAAAATGGTACGACAAATACAACGCAATCATTCTTGACCAATTCAAATGTATGGGACTTGCTTGCGATTGGGATAGGTTGGCGTTCACAATGGATGACCACTGTTCTTTGGCTGTTCGCACTGTGTTTGTCAAAATGTATAATGAAGGGCTCATCTACAAAGGCGACCGTATGACCAATTGGTGTCCGCATTGCATGACAGCATTGAGCGACATAGAAGTGGAGCATGAAGACAGCGAAAGCCGTTTGTGGTATATAAAGTATAAGATCGTTGGCACCAACGATTATGTCGAAATTGCCACTACTCGTCCAGAAACTTTAATCGGTGACACAGCCGTCGCCGTCAATCCAAAAGACAAGCGTTATACAAACATTGTCGGCAAACAAGTCGAACTGCCACTTTGCAATCGCACAATTCCAGTTGTGGCAGATATGATGGTGGAAACGGAATTCGGTACAGGTGTGGTCAAGATTACGCCGGCACACGACCCTAACGACTATGAATGTGCACAAAGACACAATTTGCCAATCATTCAAGTGATTGAGCGTAACGGCAAAATGAGTGCAAATGCTGGCAAATATGCGGGCATGGATAGATTCGAGGCTCGAAAAGAGATTATAAACGACCTAAAAGATGCTGGATATTTAATAAAAGAAGAGAAATATCGCAATAGCGTCGGCCATTGTTGTCGTTGCGATACGATAGTTGAACCTGCTTTCACAAAGCAGTGGTTTGTCAAAATGAAAGACCTTGCACAACCAGCCATTGATTGCGTAAAGTCGGGCGAATTGCAGATTTATCCAACACGTATGAAAAAGGTCTATCTAAACTGGATGGAAAACATCCACGATTGGTGTATAAGCCGTCAGCTTTGGAGCGGTCACCAAATTCCAGTTTACACTTGTGAGCATTGTCATCACGAGTGGGCAAGCATAGACGAACCTATCGAATGTCCACAATGTCATGGCCATGAGTTCACTCAAGAAAGCGACGTATTGGACACTTGGTTCAGCTCGGCTTTGTGGCCTATGAGTACACTCGGATTCCCAGACCAACACGAATATTTGGATTATTTCTATCCAACGGACGTCATGATCACTGGTTACGACATTATCTTCCATTGGGTAGCACGTATGGTGTTCAGCGGCATTCATAATATGGGAAAAATTCCTTTCAAAAAGGTTTTCTTGAATGGTCTTGTTCGTGACGGACAAGGTCGCAAAATGAGCAAGAACCTTGGCAACGGCATTGACCCTGTTGACGTCATCAACCAATACGGCACAGACGCCTTGCGTTTCTCGCTTGTATACAACGTGACTTTGGGCTCAGACAGCCGTTATTCAATGAAAAATGCCGAAAATGCTTCGATTTTCTTCAACAAGCTATACAATGCGGGAAAATACGTGCTTTTGAATATTGAGGGCGCAAAAGTCATAAAAGAAGCCAAATTAAACCTATTTGATAAATGGATTCTGAGTGAACTTAACGACACGATCAGTCAAGTTCATAAACGACTTGAGAAGTTGGATATTGGTGCTTACACGACCATAATGTACGATTTCGTTTGGTCGAAATTCTGCGACAAGTATATTGAATTAAACAAGGTTGAGCCAAATCCTAGCGTGCTGTTGTACGTCTATGATGCTATACTCAAATTGTTGCACCCAATTGCACCATTTATAACGGAAAAAATCTATCAAGAATTGCCTAACCACAAAGAGAGCATTTTGCTAGATAGTTTCCCAACTGTGCATAAGATCAACTACACCAAAGATGAACAAAAAATGTGTGAAGACATTTTTGAGATTATCAAGCTCATTCGTGGCATCCGTGGTGAGAACAAGATAGGCGAGAATATCAAAGTAGACATGGCTGTTGATTTCAAAGACGTGGCTATCATCAAAGATTACGAATCATATTACAAACGCATGTGCCTAATTAATGAAATCAGTTACACAATCCCTGCGTCGTCAAAAGAGTATTTTGCAAAGACGCTTGTTCAAGGCTCGCTTTACATCAAGAACCCCAACTATAAGGGTGTCGATGCTTTACGCACACAATATCTTGACAAGATTAAATTCTATCAGGCGGAAATAGACCGCTCAAATCGAATGCTGAACAATGCAGGGTTCATCGCAAAAGCTCCAGAGAGTTTGGTTAACTCAGAGCGTGAAAAACTGGCAAAAAATATGGAACTTAAACGCCAACAAGAAGAACTTTTGGAGAAGTTGAATAATGAATAAAATTATGGGCATAGATTATGGTGATGCACGAATAGGAGTCGCATTTAGCGACTGGCTACACGTCATCGCCAATGCTTATGAAGTTTATCACCGACAGGATATGGATGCAGATTTGTCACACTTTGCAGAGTTGATAAAAGAGAATTCTGTTGACCATATTGTTATTGGTCTGCCACTTAACATGCGAGGCGAGGAACAAGAAATCGCATCCAAAACACGAGCTTTTGCCGCTGCTTTAAAAGAGAAATTTAACTTGCCCATAACTTTTGTCGATGAACGCTTGACATCTAGTGAAGCAGAAGATATGCTTAAATCAGCAGGTTATGGCTGGCAGGAACGTAAGCAAATGCTGGACGCTGTCAGTGCTCAAATCATTTTGCAAACTTATTTAGATAGGTTATAAGGAGAAAATATGCAAAAAGTTTCACCGATTGAACAAATTTTAGACCCAAACAACAGTGATAACGTGGTGCTGTATAATGAGAACGGCAAGCCTATGGAGTTTAGTCAGATTTGCGTGTTAAACGTGAAAGATAAGCCATATTGCATTCTTAGACCTACTGCGAAAATCAAAACTATCGCTGATGACCAAGCCATTGCATTCGCCATTGACCTTGAGAACGATATTATTCAGGCAGTAGCCGATGCCAAAATGGTGGACGAAATATTTAAGGCGTATGAGAAGCTATATTACGACTCAAAAAAATAAAAGGGCATCAGCCCTTTTTTTTGTTTCAATCAAAAACTAAATTGAGTTTTTTCTTTGATTATTCGTTTGACATTCAACAATTTATTCGTATACTTACGAATGAATTGTTGTCAAACCGGATTTATTCGTATACTTACGAATGAATTGTTGTCAAATGCATGTTACGAACTAAATTGGGTGTACGAACCTAGCAATATCATCAATTGGGTTTGGCAATTATTTAACTGTTGTTAGCTATAAAACAACAGAAATAAGGAGTGTTTAAATGGAAAAGCATGATATTGGAGCAGAAATCAGGCTGTTGAATCTTATTTTGTCACGTCGTGTGCAAAATGCACCGATACTATCATATTTGGAAACAATCACAGGCACAAACGCATATATTATCGGGTATTTGGTAGACAATAAGGATAAAGAAATATATCAAAAAGACATTGAGAATGAGTTCGGCATCACACGTTCGACTGCATCAAAGGTGTTGAAGCTTATGGAGCAAAAAGGCTTGATTGAAAGGCAGTCAGTCGACCTTGACCGCAGATTGAAAAAGGTGATTGCCACTCCAAAGAGCGAAGAGATGAGCAAGCAAATCGAGAAAGAGATACGCAATCTAAACGCCACGCTCACACATGGAATTAACAAACAAGATTTGGACACGTTTAAAAATGTGGCAGAACAGATGCGTGCCAACTTAAAGGAGAGTTTATGTTCAAAAAATTGTCCAAAAGCGTAAGGGAGTACAAGCGTCCTGCACTTTTGACACCAGTTATGGTTATATTGGAAGTGGGCGTTGAAATCGTCATTCCGCTACTTATGGCAGGGCTTATCGACAAAGGCATTGACAAGGGAAATATGTCGGTGGTTGCCAAATATGGAGTTGTGCTTTTGATATTGGCACTCGTAGGTCTTTTGCTCGGCTATTTGGCCGGGTGTTTTTCTGCAAAGGCTAGCTGCGGATTTGCAAGAAACTTGCGTAAAGATATGTTTTACAACATACAAACATTCAGTTTTAGCAATATTGACACGTTCTCTACATCCAGTTTGATCACACGACTTACTACTGACGTCACCAACGTGCAGATGGCGTTCCAAATGATAATCCGCATGGCAATTCGTGCGCCAATTATGCTTATTTTTAGCTTGACCGTGTGCTTTAATATTAGCGTCAAATTGTCACTCATTTATCTCGCATGCATGCCAGTGATGATAATAGGGTTGCTCATCATTATGCGACACGCACACCCAATATTTAATCGTGTTTTCAAAAAATATGACCGACTCAACAATGTCGTGCAAGAAAATGTAAAAGGCATTCGAGTTGTAAAATCGTTTAACCAAGAAGAATACGAAAAAACTAAGTTCAAGACCATTTCAAATGACGTCTGCACAGATTTTTCCAAAGCTGAGAAGACTCTCGCATGGAATATGCCGCTCGTACAGTTCTGCATGTACGCCTGCATTTTGCTCATTTCGTGGTTTGGTGCACGCCTAATCGTGTCATCTAGCCAAACAGCACTCACGACTGGTGAACTACTTAGTCTGTTCACATACACCATTCAGATTTTGTCGAGCCTTATGATGCTTTCAATGGTGCTTGTAATGATAACCATGAGCAAGGCAAGTGCAAAACGTATTGTGGAAGTGCTGGATACAAAAAGCGATATAACTAACCCAGAAAACCCAGTCACAGCTGTAAAAGACGGAAGCATAGAATTTGACAATGTTGACTTTGTCTACGCCCGCAATGCTGACAAAAAGTGCCTTGACGACGTCAATCTAAAGATTAATTCAGGTGAAACAGTTGGCATTTTGGGTGCTACTGGTTCGTCAAAGACCACACTCGTGCAACTCATTCCACGCCTATACGATGCTACGTCCGGCTCGGTCAAGGTGGGTGGGGTTGATGTAAAAGACTACGACCTAGTCACGCTCCGTGACAGCGTTGCAATGGTTCTGCAAAAGAACGAACTCTTTAGCGGCTCTATTAAAGACAATCTCCGCTGGGGCAACGAGAACGCTACAGACGAGCAAATGATTCATGCTTGCCAACTAGCACAAGCTGACAGTTTTATTGAATCATTCCCAGACAAATATGACACACACATTGAGCAGGGCGGAACAAACGTGTCCGGTGGACAAAAACAGCGTCTGTGCATTGCACGTGCGCTCCTAAAAGACCCAAAAATAATAATATTGGACGACTCAACCAGTGCAGTCGACACAAAGACGGACGCTCTGATTCGCCAAGCGTTTATGAACAACATACCACACACGACAAAGATAATTATTGCACAACGTGTTTCGTCCGTGATGGATGCGGATAAAATTGTCGTTTTGGACGACGGCAAAATAGTCGCTTGCGGCAAACACGCTGATCTTATGAAGACGTGCGATATCTATCGTGAAGTGTATGAATCTCAACAAAAGGCAGGTGCAATCAATGACTAAAACTAAACAAACTAGACCTTTGCCAAAGGTAGAAAAACACACCATTAAACGCCTTTTGACCTATTTGAAACCATATCGCTTTAGACTAATTTTGGTGGCAATATGCATTGTAGCCAGTGCGGTTGTAAACGTAATGTCGTCACTATTTTTGCAGACGCTTATCGACAAATATATCTCGCCGCTCTTACTGGAAGCAACGCCGAACTATGCTGGACTGCTGCGGACGTTACTATTGATGGGTGGTGTCTTCCTAATTGGCGTAGTGAGTTCGCTTTTCTACAACCGTGTTATGTCGGTCATCGCACAAGGTGTGCTCCGCAACATTCGAAACGAAATGTTCGACCATATGCAAAGTTTGCCGATTAGATATTTTGACGAACGTACAAACGGTGAGGTGATGAGCCACTACACCAACGATGCAGATACGCTACGCCAGATGATCTCGCAGAGCATTCCACATATTTTCTCATCAATAATCACCATAATTTCAGTCGTGATTTCTATGCTTGTGCTCAGTTTATGGCTCAGTTTGTTTACATTTGTGCTTGTATTCTTGAGCATGTTCCTAGTTAAATATATCGCCAAACGCAGTGGCAAATATTATGTCGCTAGACAGTCTTCTGTGGCAGAATTCAACGGCTATATTGAAGAAATGATGAATGGTCAAAAAGTGGTCAAGGTGTTTAATCATGAAGAAAAGGTTAAACAAGAGTTCGACCAAAAAAATGACAAGGTGAACGATAACTCTACTCTTGCCAACAAATATGCCAACATTATGATGCCACTGATGAACAATTTTGGCTACATCCTATACGTTTTGGTGGCCATTTTAGGAGCAGGACTTGCAATAGGTGGGGTGACAAATGTGTCACTTAAGGGCATCAATACACTCTCACTGGGCATGATTGCGTCATTTTTGACACTAACACGTAGCTTTATCAACCCAATCAGTCAAGTCGCTCAACAAGCCAACTCAATTATTATGGCAATGGCAGGTGCATCAAGAATATTCAAACTTTTGGATGAACCAGTAGAAGTGGACGACGGCTATGTAACACTTGTTAACATTGAGAAAAAAGGCAAAAAAATCGTGGAAACCGATCACGTTACAGGCCACTATGCGTGGAAACATCCTCATCACAATGGCAGCGTGACATACACAGAATTGAAGGGCGACATTGAGTTTGAGAATGTTACTTTTGGCTACACTCCAGACAAAGTTGTATTAAAGAATATAAACCTATTCGCACACTCAGGTGAAAAAGTTGCTTTGGTGGGTGCGACCGGCGCAGGCAAAACGACAATAATCAACCTTTTGAATCGCTTTTATGATCTGGACAGCGGCAAAATTCGTTACGACGGAATTAACATTAAAAAGATTAAGAAATCTGACCTTCGTCGTTCAATGGGCATGGTCTTGCAGGACGTTAAGTTGTTTACAGGCAGTGTGCTTGACAACATTCGCTACGGCGACCTAAATGCTAGCGACCAAGACTGCATAGAAGCCAGCAAGCGTGCCAATGCGGACAATTTCATCACAATGTTGCCTGATAGCTACAACACAGTGATTGACGGTGAGGGCAGTGGGCTTTCGCAAGGTCAACGACAACTTGTATCAATCGCACGTGCTGAAGTGGTTGACCCACCAGTAATGATTCTGGATGAGGCGACCAGTTCAATTGACACTCGCACGGAAGCACTCGTTCAGCGTGGAATGGATAGTCTGATGAAAGGCAGAACCGTGTTTGTCATTGCTCACAGACTGTCTACAATCCAAAACGCAGATAATATCATTGTGCTTGACCACGGTGAGATTATTGAGCAAGGCAACCACGACCAACTCATTCGCCAGAAGGGTACTTATTATCGACTCTATACTGGTGTGTTTGAATTGGAATAATGATTCACAAAGGCAAGGCTAGAAATAGCCTTGTTTTTTTGTAGTTAAAATTGCGACAACAATTATTTACATATTTCGCAAAAAAACGCAAACACTAAACACGGAGGTCGTTATGAAAGACTCTTTTGGATTAGGACTCGTAATGGGTATGATTGCTGGTGTAGTGCTTATCAAGGCGTGCAAACCAGCAGACAAGTTGGCAGATAAGGCTGAACAAGCCATCAAAAGTAAACTCAAAACCAACAATTAATCCATAAAAAAGCACTCGTAAAGGGTGCTTTTTTGCTTTCCTTTTGGGTATTGACAACTTGTCTATCTGTGGTATAATTTAGCCAAAAAGGTGGGGAATAGATGAGTTTAAACCAAGTATTATCTGTTTCAATAGCATTATGGATTTGTCTTGGCGTAGTCGTAGTGGCCATTGGGGTGCTTATTGCTCTTGTGCCAATGAAGGTCTATGTGCGTGCACTTGTTTCTGGTGCTCATGTGTCAATGACACGACTTGTCGGAATGCGTTTCCGCAAATGCGACGTTAAGGGAATTGTTGGGCAATACATAATTGGCAAAAAAGCAGGATTGAAACTATCTATTGATGAAATTGAGACTCACGCTATGGCTGGCGGCAACATTGAGAATGTCACCAGTGCATTAATTGCAGCCAAGAGTGCAGGTTTAAGTTTGTCTAATGAAGAAGCCAAAGCCATAGATTTGGCAGGGCGTGACGTGTTGAGCGCAGTGCGAAACAGTGTCAAGCCAGAAGTGATTATGACTCCTGAGATTAGTGCAGTGGCCAAAGACGGCATTGAACTAAAAGTTAAAGCACGTGTCACTGTTAAGACAGATTTGAAGAAGATTATCGGCTATGCGGGTCAAGAAACAATCATTGCCCGTGTGGGTGAAGGCATTGTCACAGCAGTTGGTTGTGCTGACAGCCATAAACTCGTTATGGAAAACCCAGACATCATCTCAAAAACGGTGTTTAGAAAAGGATTGGACCAAGACACAGCATACATAATCGTATCACTTGACATTGCAGACATTTCGGTCGGCGAAAATATTGATAGTAAACTCATCATTGACAAAGCTGAAGCCGAGAAAAAGGTCGCACAAGCCCGTGCGGAAGAACGACGTGCACAGGCGATTGCCACCGAGTATGAGATGCGTGCCAAAGCCCAAGAAATGCGAGCCGTAGTTCTGGCAGCAGAGAGCGAAGTGCCTAAGGCAATTGCCGCTGCATTCAAGCAAGGCAAATTGGGCGTTATGGATTATTATCGTATGCAAAATATGGTTGCCGACACAGACATGCGCAAGAGCCTTGCCAAACCTGACGAAAACGGCAAGCCTACGGAAGAGTTTTAATGACTAATAGTGAGATTTTGAGAACAATATTGATTGTATTAAGCGTGGCGGTGGGTTTATCCCTTGCCACTGTTTTTATTGTGCGTGTTGTCAAGGCTCACCGAAAACCAAAACAAACTGCCCAAGCAGAGCCAAACAAGGATGAGAAAAAAGACACAGAATCCGCTCCTGCCACGCCTGAGCAAGAAAACTTGGAAGAAATGAAAGAACTTTTCAAGCAAAATATGGAAAAAGAAAAGTCGAATCAGCAGCCAATCATTGTTCGCAACAACAACCGAGATTTTACAAACTTCAGATTTCGCCGAACCAATCGTGCGGATAAGACGGCTGAGAACACAGACATTCCTTCCACTAGCGAAATCACTAAGGGCAGTTTGGAAGATGAATTGCAACCAGTTGACGAACACACGAAATACACACTCGACATCGACCACAATGCAAAGGGTAGTGCGGTTGATAAGTTTCAACTTAAAAGCTCGGTCAAGCATATGAGCCCTGAGATAAAAATGCTGCTGCTTAGCGACATTTTAAAACCAAAATTTAAAGAGTAACAATTGTCTGTCGATTTGCATAATTATATGTGATGAAAATCGCAGTAATAGGTTCGAGCGGACGGATGGGCAGTCTGTTGTGTGAGACGTTAAAAAATAAATATACACTACAAAAAATAGATATTAATACAAAGGATAAAATCTACGAAATTAATGCAGATATGGTCGTAGATTTTTCTTTGCACTCGCTTAGCAAAAGCGTGGTCGACAAGGCAACGCAACTTGGCATTCCGCTGATAATAGCCACCACTGGTCACACTGACGAAGAAAAACAATATATTGTGTCTTCGAGCAGTAAAATACCCATAATGTTGTCGTCCAACTTTTCAAAAGGCGTGTATATGCTCAATCGACTCTGCCACGAACTCGCATCGCTAAATGCAGACTTTTATATGCGAGAAATACATCACAAAAATAAGTTAGACTCACCGAGTGGCACGGCAAAAATGTTGGCTCAAAATTTCAAAAATATTTCCATTGAGTCAGTGCGTGCTGGCAGTTGTGCTGGCGAACATTGTATAGAGGTATTTTTAGACGGTGAAAGGTTAACATTGACTCATTTGGCAGAAAGTCGTCAGCCGTTTATCAATGGCTGCATTGAGGCGATAGAGTGGTTACAAAACAGACCGAATGGATTTTATACTGAAAAAGATATGTGGGAGGATTTATGATAAAACTTGCTATTGTAGGATATGGTAATCTTGGCAAATCGCTAGAACGCCAAATCTTAGCCAACAAAAGAAAATATGAGCTGGTTGGCATTTTTTCTAGACGACGAGTTGAGTCCGAATTCGGCACCAAAGTGTTTGCCATTCAAGCCATTGAGGACTTTATTGGGCAAATTGACACGCTTTTGTTGTGTGGCGGCAGTGAAAAAGATTTGCTCACTCACACGCCTGAGCTGTCCAAATATTTTAGCGTGATAGACTGCTTCGACACTCACACCAAAATCAGACCACAACGCACGCTAGTGAACGGCATTTGCAAAGAGAGTCACCACCATGCACTCATTAGTTGTGGTTGGGATCCAGGTCTGTTTAGCCTTGTGAGAGTGATTGCCAATGCGTTAAAGATTCCATACACGACCGAATGGGGCAAGGGTGTCAGCATGGGACACAGTCAGGCAATAAGAACAATATCTGGCGTGCAGTCAGCAATCAGTTACACCTATCCGCCTGCTCGTCGTGGTGGTTTGCATAGACGAGAAGTCTTTGTTGTTGCACCTATCGGAGAGCATGCACGCATCGAGCGAGAGATACGTGCCAAAAAGGACTATTTTGAGGGAGATAATGTAAAAATTAATTTCATTTCTCAGGCCGAATTTGACCACGACCACCAAACGATGATGCATCAAGGCCGTGTTTATGCCCACTCAAAAGAAATGGAACTCGAATTTAGGGTTAAAATGGATAGCAACCCAGACTTTACAGGGCGAATTGTGCTTGCGTATGTCAATGCTCTAGAGATGGCAAAAAAGCATTTGCCGTATGGTGCTTACACCGTGCTTGACATTCCAATCGGCTGGCTGTGTGACAAAAGCGAGTATTTGATCTAAATTTTGTTGCATTCGTTGACAATATTTTTCAATAAGCGTAAAATCGACTTGTTATGAAACTAAAGAAATACTTTGAAACACACAAGACACAAGCAGAAATTTTACGCTTTTTGATTGTCGGTGGACTCGCCACCATTGTTGACTTCTTTATGTTTGGCGTTGCAATGTATCTAATGCAGCCCAAACTTTATCCCAACTTTTTCTCCGTCTTTTATGGTGGACCAGAGCCTGCCACTTGGGCGACAGTAATCGGCACAGGCATAGGATTTTGCTCTGGCCTGATTTTTAGTTATTTTATGTCGGTCAAGTTCGTGTTCAACGACAAAGGCAAGTCGAAATCTGGCTATGGTTTCTTTATATTTTGTGTCCTAAGTTTTATCGGACTTGGGCTCAATTTGTTTGGCATGTGGCTAGGCTACGACATTATGAAAATTAACCAATGGATTGTCAAAATCATTGTGTCTATCATTGTCACTTGCTACAACTATGTTTCCAAGAAACTCGTTTTGTTTAGAAAGGACAAGCAGGTCATTGCCGTTGAAGCACAGAAGCTTGTCGATAACGAGCTAAAGGCAGAAACTGTTGCCACAGAACCTCAAAAAATCAGCGAACAAGAATTGCAGACCGTGCTCAAAGATATGAAGGAGAAAGACAATGGAGAAGGTTAAGTATAGCGTCATCGTAGGCGCTTATAACGAAGAAGAAACGCTCAACGCATTTTACGATGCGATGATTCCAGTTATGGAGTCGACTGGCGAAAGTTTTGAAATCATTTTCATCAACGACGGCTCTAAAGATAAGACAGAACAAGTGGCTCGTGCTTTGATTGAAAAAGATAAACGCATTCGACTTATCAATTTCAGCCGTAACTATGGCCAACAAGCTGGTTTCTATTGCGGATTCAACAACGCACACGGCGAAGCCATAATCACAATGGATGCCGACCTTCAGCACCCACCTGCCACTGTTCTCGAAATGATTGACAAATGGAAACAGGGCTATGAAGTAGTGCACGCCGTTCGTGCCAAACAAAAGGGCATTTCGTGGTTCAAGAAATGGACAAGCAAAGTTTATGCCAAATTTTTGAATAAAATCACTGGCATTGACACACCAAATGGTGCGTGCGATTTCAAACTTTTGGATAGAAAAGTGGTGGACACAATCTGCCAAATGAAAGAACACAATCGTTTCAATCGCAATTTGACATTAATAGTCGGTTTCAAACAGACTACTGTCGAGTTTGAATGCGGTGCACGTGTGGCTGGCGAAACCAAGTGGACATTCAAAAAGTTGCTTAAGTATTCTGTCAACGGTGTCATTCCTTACAGCGATTATCCGTTGATGCTGCCTCTTAAGGCTGGCATGTGGGGATTAGGACTCTCGTTTGCGGCATTTTTGACATTTATTATTCTCGCCATCTGTAAAATTCATCTCAGCATTGGTGCATGGATTATTCCAGTCATTTCCACATTCTTCTCAATTCTATTCATCTTTATGGGCATCAACAATATGTATTTGAGCCATATCTATGACGAAGCAAAGAATCGTCCAATTTACACAATCAGCGACAAAGTCAATTTTGACGAGGAGTAGGCGATGACTTTTGCACAAAAGATAAAAAATATATTTCCATTATCATACACAGAGAAAAAGCATAAAACTTATTTATGCTTTTTGTTCGTTATTTTGTCGGCTTTGCTGGTGATTTTTTTGCCAACTATTGTCACTGGTAAAAGTTTGTTAAAATATCTCGATGGCGTAGTACAGCATGCCACTTTTTTACAAAACTATGTGCAGAATGGCTGGCTTAGTCGTATGGGCGAGTTCGATTTTAGCATGGGTCTAGGTGCTGACTATCTCGGCAGTTTTTCATACTATATGATATTCGACCCATTCAATGTGTTTTTGTATTTGCCATTTGGTGTTGAATTCAATTATTCACTCATAATTGTCCTCAAATTCGTACTCACCGCTTGGCTAATGTTTGGCTATTTAAAGAGCAAAGGCATCTCGCCTGAGACCAACATTGTGGCCAGCACACTGTATATGCTGAGCGGCTTTGCATTATTTTCTTTTGTCAAGCATCCATTCTTTGCGACTGGACCAATGTACTTGCCATTGATTATTTGGGGCATTGACAACATACTTAACGGCAAAAGACCATATCTTTTGCTCATTGGAGTTGTTGCAAGCATATTCAGTTCATTTTATCTTTTCTTTATGACTTCGGTATTTGCCGTGGCTTACACCATTCTAAAAGTATGTCTTGATGCCAAACGTAAATGGTATAAATTTTGGTCGGGATTCTGGCAGATATGCAAAGTAGGGCTTTGGTATCTGTTGGGCATATTGATTTCCGCAATTTTCTTGTTGCCAGTGGCAATCAACTTTATGCATAGTGCCAAGTCACAAGGTGCAGGTATAAAACTGTTTGATTTTGAATACTTTTTCACCGTTGGACTTTCAGCAAATGTCATGTTTCCAGGATTGTCTTTCACGCCACTGTTTTTCACATTTGTAGTGTGGATATTACTAGCGTGGACGTTCAGGCGTAAAAACGCTCAAACAAAAATATATAAAGTACTTTTTATTGCACTATCAATTGGCATTTTTGTTCCATTTGTGGGCTACGCATTCAACCTATTCAACTACGTTAACAATCGTTGGATTTATCTTTTGCAATTTTGCACATTCGTCCTTGTGGCATATACATTAGATGATATGAAATCAACCGCCATTGAGATGGACGACGTCAAAGCGTCACGTAGAGTTTTGGTTGTAGAAGTCGGTCTTAGTGTGCTGAGCGGTTTGGCTTATGCGTTCAGCATTGGTTTAAATAAATCTAGCGTTTGGCTTATTGTCGCTAGTTGCGTCGGTGTGGTTATCTTAGTTCTGACTATAGTTTGGCTAGTTAAAAAAATGAAACTGAGCAATGTAATGAATAGGTTTGAAAACTGGTTTACAAAACGCCACAACGCACTAATTTGTACTTTGATTGTGACAGTAGTGGTTGCGTTTGGAAGTTACGTTGTATATTCATTCTCATTTTTACCTTACGGCGAACTAAACAAACAGCAAAGCACGATTGAACAAACGTTTAGCCGAGAAAATGTGAATGAGTTTTATCGAGTGGACAAGGAAAATAAGTCATTGCCGTACTATGACTTTCCAAACAGAGCTGTTGTAAATGGATATTATTCAACATATGGCTATAATTCCATTGTGCCTGCCGAGACAGAAGAATTTTTGGAAGCGGTCGGCGTGTACAATATGTTGAGTATGCGTGGCATAACTGGTGTCGGCAATAGTGTGCCTTTGCAAGCGCTGATGTCGGTCAAATACTACATGTCCAATGGCTATGTGCCATATGGATTCACCAACACTACGATTGATGGCCTTGACGTTTTGACAAACGATAACTTCGTTCCATTTGGCTTTGTTTACGACAAAGAAATGTCCAAAGCGGAATTCGACAGCCTATCATATGTAGAGCGTCAATATGCCATGTTGGAATATGCTGTCGTTGACGAGGCGGTTGAGAGCGGCTACACCACGCAGGGAGTGTCTTTGCCAGTGACGACTGTCGACAACGAATTTGATATTAGAGGCACAAAATATTTTGCCGACAAGGGCAAAAAGATGACTCTCAACATTTCCAACGCATTGAACAAGGAAGTGTATTTGTATCTCAATCATTTTGAAAGCATTAATAAAGATCTAGAAATCGTTGTAGATAATGGCAAGATTAAATACAATCAGCTCATTTCGGCAAAAGGCTCGCAGACATTTGGCGGCATATATGATTTTACTTTTGATTTAGGCTTTGCCGACAGCGACAACATGACAGTCACGATTGCTTGTGATAACGACGGCGAGTTCAGGTTGGAAAGTGTCAGTGCGTATGGCTATGACCTAACTGACTTTGGCACAAAGTGTGCCGACCTTGCCGATGAGCATATGACAGACTACAAGTTTGACGGCAATCGACTCACTGGCAAAATCAATATGGCAAATGCAGGTCGAGTATTCTTGTCTATTCCACACGTGGCTGGTTGGACAGCCAAAGTTGACGGTGTTGACGTAAAAATTGACACCACCAACGTTGCGTTTATGAGCCTAAAACTCAATGCAGGTGAACACACAATTGAACTCGAATATAGCACACCATATCTCAAGCAAGGCGGCTATGTATCGTGCGTCGGATTGGCTTTCTTGGGCGGATTTGTGGTCGGTGACATCATATTCACCGCAGTCAAGAAACGCAAGGCACGCAAAGTTAAATAAAAAACTAGTTTTAGTTGAAGATAAATAAACAAAATTAGTTGAAAACAATTTTAAATTATGCTATTATACGGCTTATAAGGGAAAAATTATGGAAAACAATCAAAATATTGAATTAACAGAGCAACAGATTGCCGAGCGTGAAGCCAACGAAGTTAAGGCTCGCCGTGAAAAGATTATGGCAATGAAAGAAAACGGACTCATTGCATACAAAGACAAGTTTGACCGCACTCACACCATTGCTGAGGCACGTCAACTTAACGACGGCGACAAATGCCGTGTTTGTGGTCGTGTGACTGGCAGACGTGGTTTTGGCAAGCTTATGTTCTTGGACCTGTACGACGTTTATGGCAAAATTCAACTTGAACTAACACTAAACAATCTTGGCGAAGAGAAATTTGCTGAGATTAAGAAATATCTTGACCAGGGCGACTTTGTGGGCGTTGACGGTGAAATCTGCCACACGAAAGTGGGCGAGTTGACCGTGCGTGCGTTCGACTTTGTCATTTTGACAAAAGCACTCCGTCCATTGCCTGAAAAATTCCACGGCGTCAAAGACGATGACATTCGCTATCGTCAAAGATATTTGGACTGCATTTCCAACGAGTCCACTCGTGAAACACTCAAAACACGTCTAAAAGCCATTAAATACATTCGTGACTTTATGGATAGTCACGGCTTTGTAGAAGTTGAAACCCCAATTTTACAAGGTGTTGCCAGCGGTGCTGCTGCCAAGCCATTCATCACTAAACATAATGCACTCAACAAAGACTTCTATTTGCGTATCGCTCCTGAGCTAGCATTGAAGGAGATTATCGCATGCGGATTTGACCGTGTGTACGAGATTGGCAAGAACTTCCGCAACGAAGGCATGGACCCAAGCCATTTGCAAGAATTTACTGTCATTGAATGGTATGCTGCTTACTGGAATTTTGAAGACAACATAAAATTCTCGACCGAGCTTTTCCAAGGTCTTGTTCAACATATCAAGGGCAGCTTAAAATTTGAATATCAAGGAGTGGAACTAGATTTCGAGAACATTCGTCACATTAATTATTGCGACGAACTCAGCAAACTTATTGGCTCCAACATTTTGGATTTCACCGATATGGAGAGCTTGAAGAGTGTCATCAAGTCAAAGCACCTTGTGGACGAAGGCGAGTTGGAGAGTGCGAAATCTTTGCCAGCAACGATTGACTTGCTATTCAAAAAAGCGTTGCGAAACAGTTTGATTCAGCCTTGCATTGTTTACAATTATCCAGCGTGCCTTGTGCCTTTGGCTAGACGTAATGACAATGACCCACGTGTGATAGATATGTTCCAATTCGTAGTCAATGGCTGGGAAATGGACAAAGCGTATAGCGAGTTGGTTGACCCACTCACTCAGCGTGAAGCATTTGAAGAACAGGCTCGCAATCGTGCTAATGGCGACGAAGAGTCATTTGGCGTGGACGAAGATTTCTTGCTGGCAATGGAACACGGCATGCCACCAATCAGCGGATTGGGAATTGGCATTGACCGTTTAATTGCACTTTTGACCAACCAAGAAACTTTGCGTGACGTAATATTCTTCCCAATGGTGAAATAGAACAAAAAAATAGGCAGAACAGCCTATTTTTTTCTTGTTCAACACCAATTCTACAAAATGTAGCCCACATTCATTTTACAAATTTGAGAAATCGTCGTATAATAAGATTAATTGTTGAAAAATGTAGGTTTATATCACAAACTTGCATCAAAAATATATTTACAAAAGATGAATGTGTAATGATTATTAATAAAAGAAAAATCCCAGCAATTTTGGCTTTCGTATTTGTTTTGTTGGTGATAACAATGACAATTTCTTCAAGCGATGCGAGTGCTTACAACAAGCTTGATGAATCTGACTTTGTTGTGGCTGAAAGCAATGTTGGCGTTTGGCTAAATTTGACTGTCAATAGCGACGATTTGGTTATATGCGGAGAAACATTTGTTCCACTAACTTATGTCGTCAAGAAAGGCGATATGTATCTTCAGAACGACACCAGTTTTTCTTTGAATGCAAACAGCTTTGCATTGAGCAATGAGAGTAGAATTATAGACGTTGTAGTTGCAGACAAGTTTGACGCTGCAAATTACGAAGTGTCTTGGTCGTGGAAAGAGAGTGTTGACAAAGAATTTTTCATATTAGAAGAGGATTTGCCTTATTCCGCTTTGTATAAATCTGGTTCAATAATCACTGGCAGAATATTGGAAAGCCTTGAACTTTCGTATGGCAAAGAGATTGATGCTAGACCTGCCACCATGCAAGACATTCGACAGCATTACGCTTCACGCAATGTAACACCAACATTCAGTTACACGATTTCCACCAAGGAACACAATTAAAAGAACTCAAGATGAGTTCTTTTTTTAGAAATAGTTGTTTATTATATAGTTTGCGACTGCGGTGGTCGTGATGCCATTTGACCATTTACACCTATTGCAACCACGTCGCCAGTCGTAATAGCAAAATCTATACAAATTCATAATCACACACCTCCCATAACCATAGTATTCAAACTCCCAAAATTCGCCAAAACTTGCACATGAGCATATAAGTAATTATTTGTTTAATGCATAAGATAGTAGCAAGGGGAAAATATGAAAGAGTTATGCATTGCGTGTCGCAAAGACAATGCTGAGATGCTGAATGATTTGGACAAGTATATGAAGACCAGCCATTGCAAAATTGTGACAAATTTCAGCGACAACAATTTTGATTATCTATTATTCGCGGACAACACCGATTATACTGGCAAAAACCGCCTAAAATCCGCTTTTTTGGAATACTTCATAAATGAATTCAAGTACAATTACATAATGCGAAAAATAGGCATTGACGGCAATTTTTTTTATAAATGTTGTGTAAAAGTGCTAGCACTTTTTGACCGAGAAACCGACGAGAAATTTTTGCTAAATAATGTGAACTTTACAGGCAAAATGTATTTGGATAGTTTTGCCGAATTTCGCTTGCCAAGTTTGATGAAAAGGTGGGACGAAATTGCTGACCTCGCTCGTGACAATCGTTTTTATGCACTGGATTATGGCGATTTGAGCACGCTGATTGGCTTTTTAGTTAGCACAATGCCACAGCAAGCCAGTGTGGTGCAGATAAATTTTGGACAAAATAGTTATGTTGTAAAGTATGGCACTAATATGCGTGAATACAAGTCACGTCTTGACCTTGTGACAGCCATTTTGCGACTTTGTCCAGCCACGATAGAACTTCGTGGCGAGGTGGACCCAGATATACAGTCATTTTTGGATATGTGTTTTGTGGGCAGAGAGAAAAACTAAAAAAATTGTAAAATCCGTGAAAAATTGGCAATAATTATTGACAAACTAAATATTAAAGTCTAAAATATAGACAACTGAATACATTGTTGACGTTAGACAAGTATGTCAAGGGGAAAGGTTATAGAGAATGTCGCTCGTGGGCTGTAAGGCGACTAACACTTGCTTTGATTGAAACCACTGACTGAGATGTGAGTAGGCAAGCCCTACAATTAAGTGACCCGCAAGGGTAAATAAGGTGGAACCGCGGAGTAATTCGTCCTTATACTGAGAAGTATAGGGCGATTTTTTAATTATAAGGAGAAATTATGGAAAAAGAAGAAATTGAGAAGAGTAGACATAGCCTAGCACACATAATGGCACAAGCAATCAAGCGTCTTTATCCAGACACCAAATTTGCCATTGGACCAGCCATCGACAACGGCTGCTATTATGATATTGAAACGAGCAAACCACTTACACCAGACGACTTTAAGCCTATCGAAAAATTGATGACTCAGCTCATCAACTCAAACGAAGAATTCGTTCGCACTGAGATAAGCCGTGACGAAGCACTCAAAATGTTTGCCGACCAGCCATACAAAGTTGAGCTAATTAATGACTTGCCAGCTGACGCCACTATCACTACTTACACTTGTGGCGATTTCACAGATTTGTGCCGTGGACCGCACGTTGAAAAGAGCAGTAAACTCGCCAACTGGGGCTTTAAAATCAACAAACTTGCAGGCGCATATTGGCGTGGTGACGAACACAACAAAATGCTGACTCGTGTGTACCTATACGCATTCCCAACCAAACAAGAGCTATTCGACTATGAACGCCGTATGGAAGAAGCATTGAAGCGTGACCACCGCAAACTTGGTCAACAACTTGACCTATTCTTTATCAGCGACTACGCTCAAGGCATGCCATTCTTTATGCCACGTGGCGTGACAATCTTAAATGAACTTATCGCTTATTGGCGTGAAATGCACCAAAAGGCAGGCTATCAAGAAATTATGACTCCAATGGCATTGAATCGTGCACTTTGGGAGACTAGCGGACACTGGGACCACTACAAAAAGAATATGTACACGTTCAAGGTTGAAGGTGAAGATTTCGCCATTAAACCAATGAACTGTCCAGGTTGTATGCTCTATTACAAAGAGCGTATGCACTCATACAAAGACTTGCCAATGCGCATAGGCGAGCTTGGTAAAGTTCACCGCCACGAAGCTAGCGGCACTTTGCACGGCTTGTTTAGAGTGCGTTGCTTTACACAGGACGATGCTCACATCATTATGACCACCGACCAAATCGAAAGCGAAGTTGCAGGCGTTTTGGCACTTGTGGACAAAATGTATTCAACATTCGGTCTAAAATATCACCTTGAACTATCAACAATGCCAGACGACCACATCGGTGACGTCAAAGATTGGGAACTTGCCGAAGACAAACTTAAAAAAGCTCTTAACCACATCGGCAAAGATTTCGTCATCAACGAGGGCGACGGTGCGTTCTATGGACCAAAGATTGACATCCACATTGAAGACGCAATCGGCAGAACTTGGCAGTGTGGCACAATCCAACTAGATATGCAATTGCCAAAGAGATTTAACCTTGAATATACAGACAAAGACGGTCAAAAGAAAGAACCAATAATGATTCACCGTGTTATTTACGGTTCAATTGAACGTTTCTTCGGCATCATCACCGAAAACTTTGCAGGTGCGTATCCAACTTGGCTCGCTCCAGAACAGGTGAGAGTGATGAACATTGCAGAGAGCAGTCAGCCTTATGCTAAGCAGATTGCTGAAAGACTCGAAAACGCCGGTATTCGTGTAACTCTTGATGACCGTAATGAGAAAATTGGCTACAAAATCCGTGAGGCAGCTTCGATGAAATTGCCATATATGGTAGTTTTGGGTGACCAAGAAACTCAGAATGGTACAATTACAGTTCGTATGCGTGGCAACAAAGAGTTGAAGGATATAACTGTTGACGAGTTTATCGCTCGTGTAACGGATGAAATTAAAAATCGTACGTTAAATTAAAAAAATGCCAAAAAACTATTGACAGAATATTTTGTTAGTGGTATCATAATACAGAAAGCAGAAGACTCCACTTCTCACCCCAGAGCAATTGCGTGACGGCGGTAAAAATTCGTTATAGAAATATAACTTCTTTCGTTTTTAGTGGGTCTTCTTGTAAGTCCCACTTTTTTTGGAGGTATGTTATAAAAGAGCAGGCTATTAATCACGAGATTGCTGGCATTCAAGTGCGTCTAGTAGGTGCACAAGGTGAGCAACTCGGCATCGTTTCTGCCGAAGAAGCAAACAGATTGGCAGAACAAGCAGGTGTTGACTTGGTAATGATCGCACCAACGGCTACACCACCAGTTTGCAAGATTATGGACTATAATAAGTTCAAATTTGAGCAAGCAAAGAAACTCAAAGACCAACGCAAAAATCAAAAAATTGTTAAGGTCAAAGAGATGAGTTTGTCAATGACTATTGACACACACGATTTGGAAACAAAGGCAAACAATGTAAAGAAATTTCTTGCCGAAGGCGATAAGGTAAAAGTGTCTATTCGTATGCGTGGTAGACAACAAGCCCGCCCAGAACGAGGAGTTGCAGTCTGTCAGCAGTTCGCCGAATTGGTCAAAGAATACGGGACAATAGAAAAAGCACCGTCTGTAATGGATAGGAATATCATTATGTTCATTGCACCGATTGCTAAAAAGTAAGGAGAGGAAAGAATTATGCCAAAAATGAAAACTAGACAGGCCGTTGCAAAGAGATTTTCTATCAACTCTAACGGCACAATCAAACACGCAAAAATGAACAAAAACCACAAACTAGATAAGAAGTCGAGAGCTAGAAAGAGAAATCTTCGTCGTACAGGTTATGTTTCTAAACAAGAAACTCGCACTGTAAAGACAATGTTGGTTAAATAAGAGGTGAATTATGAGAATTAAGAGAAGTGTTAATGCATTAAAGAAACGTAGAAAGATCCTACGTGAAGCTAAAGGTTATCGTGGTTCAAAGAGCACTTTGTATCGCCCAGCTCGCCAACAAGTTATGAAGTCTGGCAACTACGCTTACGTTGGACGTAAGGCAGTTAAGCGTGACGAGAGAGCACTTTGGATTGTTCGTATCAACGCTGCTTGCAGACTCAACGACACTACATACAGCCGTTTGATTGCTGGCTTGAAAAAGAACAATATCGAGCTCAACCGTAAAGTTTTGGCTGATATGGCTACTAACGACCCAGCAGCTTTCGCTAGCATCTGCGAAAAGGCTAAGGCTTAGTCAAACTGAACTCACTCATTTGAGTGAGTTTTTTTGTTTAGAGTCTGAAGACTTGCTATTATCGGCATTTTTCGATATATTTTTTATTTTTCTCTTGACTATTTTTTCTTTATGTGGTATTAATTAATATAAGGATAAGGTATTAGTAGAAGAAATGGCTGAGTATGAGGTAAAAGGCGTAGTATTAGATGTCACACCAGATGAAGTCATTTATGATTATTTTGTATATAAGAATAAACGAATTGCCGTTCTAAGAAATGAACAATTTGACGAGTTTCTGCCAGAAAACACTGACGGTGAATCTGATGAGCATCAGAAATTGATAATGCTTGGCGAGATTTTTTCAATGAATGACTCAGATTATATACTCCCACTTGACAAAGACGAATATAACGAAGCATTGCAATATTATTTGTCGTTAAAGAAATGTTTCTTAAAGGTGGTCGACGATGAGTAATAAAGAACAGGTCGATAAAGAACAGATTAATAAAGAAGCAGAAAATAACGAATTGCTTAAGAAGATTAACACTCTTAAAGAAATTGCTGTAGCGATAGATATGTTGAAAGAACAATTCATTGACAACGTGAGCTATCAAAGGATATCTGCTGGCATTGATGCTTTAGTTTATGGTTACGAACATTCATTGGAGTTTCAAAACAAAAGACAATTGCACGTTGATGATGAATCGATAAAAGAGATTGCCGACATGGCAAAGACCGTTCGTATTGATTCTAGAGATATTGTGGTGAAGAAAGGAATAAATGTTGAGATTGAATATTTAATGAAGTTTTTAGATTTTTCTAAAGACATAGCCACTCCAGAAAAGGCCTCCATCGCTTTGGCGAAGTTGGTAGCAAATCAATCATTAGTTAACAAAAAAATAGAACATATATATGAAAAATAAAAGGAGAAAAAATTATGGGACTATTTGGAATTAAATCTAAAAAGGAAAAAGCTGCAGAAGCAGCTAAAAAGGCAAGAGATGCTGAAGATCAGAAATGGCTTGATAGAATCAATAAAGCAGATAAGAATGAGATTATGGATTTGTGGATGCAACATAAGTATCGTGGTGGTTTAGAAGCGAGCCCTAAGGTTATTAGAAGATTGAGAGAAAGACACGACGTAATTGCAAGAGAGGACGTAGACAAATTCTTTGCAGATGAAGCGGCTAAGAAACGTGACAAAAGAATAAGCGACTTAGAAGCCAAACGTGATGGATTAGAAGGTCCTAGAGGTTGGGCAAAGACTACAGCACATAGTGCTGGAACTCGTGTTTCAGCTGGTGATGTCGAAGAATGGGTTGATGAACTAGACCGCACAAAGAAAGAACTTTCAAGATTAAAGACTGAAAAATACGGCAGAACTAAGAAATAAAATATATACATTAAAACACCGAAAAATGCAAATTAGTCGGTGTTTTTTTGTTTTGTGGCGAAATTATTTGACATAAGTTTAAAATTATTAGATAATATACATAATTAAAAGGGGAGTTTATGAAAAATATTAAAAAAGGGCTTACGCTTGCATCTATCATTGCCATCTGTGGTGCAGTTGCATTGTTGATTGGTGCAATCTTTGGTCTTAAAGTGTTTAGCGGTTATTGGCTAAGCTTATTGTTAACGTTCGGCACAGTTGCACTTGCCAGTGGTTTTGCTATCAATTCGGTCAACTATATCAAGGTTAAGCGTGTGGTTTCAATCATCTGCTTGTCGTTGCTTGGCTTCTTGACAGTGTGCGCACTCGTCATTTTCTGGGCGAAAGTCCCAGTAGGCAACTGGTTCAGCAAGGCGACTTGCATTTTGGCTTTGGCAACGGTGTTCTTCAACATTATCATGAGCCTATACATTCAACTTGGCAATAAGCAAAAATCACTTCAAATCATCACTTACATTTTAGTTGCTGCGATTGATATTTTCCTGACTGTCATCATTATGGGCATCAATTTGTTCAAATATAATGGTGTTTGGCAATCTTTCGGCGTGGCTTGTTTGGTCGTTCTTGCTCTGCTTTGCACTTTGGCAGTACTCGGCAAGAAAAACTATACTCAAGTCGATGCTGAGATGAACGCAATGGGCGACGAGTATATCAAAGTTCGTAAGAGTGAATACAATGAACTCAGAGCTCGTGTTGCAGAACTAGAAAACCAACTCAAACAATACAAAAAATAGCCAACGGCTATTTTTTTGCTTGCCTTAAATTTCCAATTTCACTATTGACAACTTGAGTTTTGGTGTTATAATAAAACTGTCATTCGGGTTAGGGGATTAAATAACTAGATGATAGTGTAATTAAAATAGGGATTTTATTACAAAACAAAATTGGAGCGTTTGCTCCTTTTTTGTTGCTCATTATTTGACACATATTGGCACAAAAGTTATAATTAAATCATGGAAAAAATTACATCAACAACCAATCAATATGTGAAATTGGCACGCTCATTAAAAAATAAAAAAGAGCGTGATTTAACCAAAAAATTCGTAATTGAAGGCAAGAAACTTTTGGTCGAAGCCATGAAAGAAAACGTCAAAATTGACTATGGTTTAGTTGATGAAACTAAAGCAGATTTGATGCAATTTTGCGAACAAAATTCCATCAAATATTTTGCCGTTGACAGCAAAATTTTACCCAGTTTGAGTGACACACAGTCACCACAAGGTATTGTATGTGTTTGCTATCAAAATACACAAGATTTTGCGTTGTCAACTGGCAATAGCATAATCTTAGACCGCATCCAAGACCCTGGTAATTTGGGTGCAATTTTGCGCAGTGCGGCAGCGTTTGGTTTCAACGATATTTATCTTATAGACTGCGTTGACGCATACAGTGAAAAAGTGGTTCGCTCATCAATGGGCAATATGTTCAAACTCTCGCTTCACAAGGCAACGAGTGAACAACTCAAAAATGCGAAAAGTAAGTTCAATTCCAAGTTTTTGGTTGCGGATATGTTTGGCGAAAAATTATCGCATAATTGTTTGCCAAAAGGCAAGTTTGCGGTTATAATAGGAAACGAAGGCAGTGGCGTAAGTGACGATATGATGTCGCTCGCCGACCAGACCATTTCCATACCTATGCAAAACGGTGTGGAGAGTTTGAACGCTAGTGTTAGCGCTAGCATTATTATGTATTTTTTAACACAAGGAGAATAGTATATGTCAGGACATAGCAAATGGCACAATATACTTGCGACCAAGACAAAAACAGATGCACAAAGGTCGCAGATTTTTACGAAGATTAGCCGTGAAATCACGGTGGCAGTTAAGGAAGGTGGTGCAGACGTCAATTCCAACACACGTCTAAAAGTGGCAATAGCCAAAGCACGTGACAACAATATGCCTAATGATAAAATCAACAGCATTATCAAACGTAACTCCGAAGCAGTCGACTACGTGGAGTCAACCTATGAG
>CAKVHC010000014.1 GCA_934747805.1 uncultured Clostridia bacterium
GGAGCTTCTGCACCTAAGTTATAATATGTTCCTGCAAATTCCCAAAATTTATCAAGATTAGTTGCAATATCAACAATCTCGCTCAAAGTCATAGAACTTAATCTAGTCCCTTTTACAAGTTCTTTGTATTTTTCTTCAGTTAATTTTTCTCCTAGCATATTTTCCCTCCTCACATAACAAATATAATAGCAGATTATCAAAAATATTGCAATATACAATTTAAAAATTATCTAACATTTTCTATTATTTCACTAGTTTCAAAATTGCTGACCCTTTGAGTTCTTTTTTTGTCAAATTAAAGTCTGTAATCTAGTTTGATATTGACACTCGTGCCATCGTGTGATAAAATTATCTCGCAAAAAAAGAGTAGGGTAAGATGATAAGTAATCAGTTTAACACAGCAGATTTTATTATGTGTATGAATGAAGAATACGCACAAAATGCTAGAAGCGGCATTTATTTAAAAGGTCTAAACGCAGTGCTTGATTGCAACGACAGCAGTTTGGCATATTCTGTTGCCACTAGAGTGAGTGGCCTAACAGACGAAGAGTTGCATAGATTGGTGGATATAGTTTTGCTTGGCAAGAATTCGCTCAACATTTACAACATTGCCTGCAAGCCATTTATGACTGAAGAAGAGAAAAATAAGGCGGCGAAATCTATTGTTGCGTTGGGAAATATAGACCATGTCACCAAATTTATTCGCAATGTGAAGGATTGCCCATCCGAAGCAAAAGACGTATTGATTGATGCCGTGCTCGCAACAAAATCTCAGTACACCATATTAAATTGTGTGGAAAGTTGCAGTTCAGCACTAGACAAAGCGAACTTGGAAAAAATTGTTAATTCTGTTTTAGTCAACGAGTATATAAAAGTGGCAGAAAGTATGCTCAATTACGACGGCGGACAAACTGTAAACGATAGTCTAATTGACTGCATATTAAATGGGGAAGACGTTTCGTCAAACGCTCAATTAGTCAAACGTATGTGGCAGAGCGCTTCACCAACAATGCGTCAAAACATAATGTCAGCATTGTTTGAAAACAAAAATTGGAAAAGCGAAAGTTTGCAGTCGTTCTTAGCGTATAGACTAACCAGCGATGAATTAGGCTATTTGGTGAAAAACATCAAGCTAAGCAATTGCATTTTTAACCTTATTTCAGACCAAAGACTCACACCCAAACAGCGTACGATACTCATAGATAGAGTCATTGCAGAGAGCGTGAATATGGATATAATAGTTGGTTCGTCTATGGCTGAGCTAGACAAAGCAAATTTGCAGCCAGAAGATTACCATAAAATTGCCAAATATCTAATCAAAAACAACGACATCGGCATCAATTGGCTTTCATTAAAAGGTTTCAACGACGTGGATAAATGCAATCTGACCACAGTGTTCATTCGAAATGCAGGCAATTATGTTTTGAAAGATTTAATAAAAGAGTCAAATAAAAATATTCCATATGAAATACGCCAACGCTTTTTACAAGAAATTATCAACAGATACAAGGCAAAGAAATACTCCAAATTGGATTTGCCAGATAACCTATCTGCACTTAGTAAAGAGTATCCACAGCAAGCACTTGAATTGGCAAAGTTGTTGGACAGAGAAGACGAAGTCGTTAGGAAAACCAAATCCCTCGAGTCAATGATAACTCAACTCCTATCCAAAAATGCCAATGCCAAAGCAGATAAAACATCACCAAAAGGCAGTGCGGACTCAAATACGGATATATTGAGCAGATAAAAAAGAACTCGTTTGAGTTCTTTTTTATCTCGTTTTTCCGCATTTTATATTCAAGTCAACCACTTTGTCAATATTTTTATTTGAGTGTTTGCCAAATTTCGTCTTTATGCCGTAAAAAATAAATGAATTGAAAATATTTTTGCAAATTTAAGAAAAATTGTTCAAAAACACTTGTTTTTTGTAAAATAGTTAGGTATAATACAAAAGTCGCTAATAAATAGATGACACAGCTTGACCCACATTGCAGTAGCGTCACAACTTAATATGGTCCACTAGCTCAGATGGGGCGACGCGTGAAATCAAGTTGCCGGTGGCAAGTTGATAGCCAAAGCCGACGAGTCGTCTTGCGACGAAGTCCGGGAGAGCTTGCTCTACCCATACGTCAGAAATTACATCTAACCCACATTGCAGTAACGTCACAAATTAATATGGTCCACTAGCTCAGATGGTAGAGCACATGACTTTTAATCATGTTGTCCCGGGTTCGACTCCCGGGTGGGCCACCAGCGGATGTGGCGAAACTGGCAGACGCGCTAGACTTAGGATCTAGTGGGTGACCATGCAGGTTCAAGTCCTGTCATCCGCACCAACATGTAACACGAACGAACTAAGTGGTTCGTTTTTTTAATTTAAGTCCGACGCAGACGGACTTTCACCTTGTATTCGGGACCCCGTTGTCTTCGCCGACACCCGAAATATACGACTAACGTCGCATAGGCAAGTCCTGTCATCCGCACCACTTAGTAATTTAAACGGTCATAGTCAGTCCGTTTTTTTAATTTAGTCCATTTTTCAAAATTTTTAACATTATAAGTTGAAAAAATTATTAAAATATGCTATTATTGAACTGACATAAGGGGTGAAAATATGAACTATAACGAATTATATCACAATGTATATAACGATTTATTGCAAATCAATGGAAATTTTAGTATGAAAACCGTATTGTTTACTACATATTTGAATAGTCCAGATGATTTTACAAAGAAACAAATAAAAAAACTTGCTTTGCAAGTCCTTGATGATTCCTTGAATAACGGAATGATATCAATGGTTAGAGATGGCGTTTACGTGTCTAGTCTTTCAAAATCAAAAATGGTTAGATAGGCTAGAAGTAATTCCTGCAATCAATAGGGTAGATGACAAAAAAATATTTTAAGCGAATAAATTTTAACACTCAAACAAGTCAACGTTTGGGTGCTTTTTAATTTAAACCCCTTTGACAAAATTCAGTTGACTTATCTTATTGGACAAGTTAAAATATTAATATGGAAATGACGGATATTATAACGAGTGCTAACGCTAAATTTAATAACATTTTAGAAAGCAGAAAGGCGAACGCCAAACGTCTGGAAACTAGAATTGATGAGCTTAAAGCCAAATTAGCGAATGCACCAAAGGACTCTAGAGCTTATGAGGTCTATTCGCAACAAATTAGGGACACTGAACGCAATTTGAGGCTTGCTAACGAAAAAGTAGAGTTTATGAGACCAGTCGACGCTAAGGATATGCAAGCAAGGGTCAAAATCCTCAAAGAATTTCCTAGAATTGTAGATAGCATATTCCCAGACGATTTGCCAATCGTTTTTCACGGCACCAACAACATTGGCACGGTGAGAGAAATCCTTAAAACCGGCGGTTTGTTCACTCCCGAGCAAAGAGGTGTTAGCCTGACAAGTTTCGCTCCCGCAATTGACGTCACCTATAAGAAAAACATTCGGGTGTCATGCGAATTTGCCGAGGCAGGTCCAGACTCATTTCTGCCATACGGTGCGATATTTGCTTTCAAACCCCAAGAGGACGAAATTGAAAGAGTTCTTTCCACAGGTGACAGCACCGAGGTTTCTCAGGGCGTTAATGGGGTCAATTTTGTCAACGAACCAAAAAGATTGTTTGGCATTATAACGACACCTGAAAATATTGAAAGAGTCAAAGATTGGTGTAAACAATATTCAATCGACCCCAACAAAGTATTTACTCATACATCGTTTGTTGAGAAATATAAACACCTAACCCCAACTATCCAACGTTAGAAACGTTGCGTTGTTGGTGAGATAATAAAAGACAAAAATAGGTTCAAAAAAGGCAAGCGTTGCACTTGTCTTTTTTTGTTGTCATTTACTTACATTAATCTTCTAGGTTATCAAATACAGGGTCGTTAAAGAACTCACTAAGAGATAAGCCCAAAGTCGAGCAGATTTGATAAACAGTCTCCGTGCTGACACGCTTTTTCTTGTTATTAATCACGTCGCACACAGTTGAGCGAGGAACTCCGCCATTTTTAAATAGGAAATATTGAGATAAATTTCTGCCCGTAGATAATGCGTTAAAAAATAATCTATCTGCTACTACTTGTCGTAATCTAATTGCAATTGCTTCTGTAACTCTCATTGTTTTTCCAATTAAAATATTTGTTATTAAAGAGTATAATCAATCCAATTCTAAAACTAGTCCGCCAGTCAGAACGCTTTTAAAATATACATAACAATTTGACACACGTCACACACAGAGATATAATATAACTATGCAACCTATTAGACAGAGTTTTTTGGAAGTGAATAAGAGCAAATTCTATTCCTTTATATATAATGTTACGTGCGTGGAGGAGGTGAGCGAGATTTTATCCAGCCTTCGTGCCGAATACAAAAAGGCGACCCACGTGTGCTATGCCTACATACTTTCGTCGCCGAGTGCGGAAAAGTGTTCGGACGATGGCGAGCCGTCTGGAACAGCGGGTTTGCCAATCATCACAATGCTAAAACGAAAGAATATGCGTGACTGCCTTGCCGTTGTCGTCCGTTATTTCGGTGGCAAAAAACTCGGAGCAGGCGGCCTTATACGTGCCTATACGCACGCCGTGGCAGATTGCTTCAAAGACTGAAAAAACAGTTGACACAATTTCCTCGTTTGATTAATATTTATCTCGTAAGGAGCAGTTATGGCAATTTGGATTTGGATTGCGGTCATATCAATTAGTCTGGCACTGGAGTTCGCCACAGCACAGGGCGTTGCCGTTTGGTCAGCGTGCGCAGGTGTTGTGTCGCTGGTGCTCGCCATTTGCAAAGTGGATTATGGCTGGCAGATAGGCGCTTTTCTCGTTGTGGACATAGTTTTGGTGCTTTTCGTCAGAAAATATACACGCACGTTCTTCTCACGTCTGCACGGCTCGAAATCTAGCAACAAACCTACCGAAACAGATAGCAAATCTAAATAGACACTTTAGTAGTGTCTTTTTTGTTGGCAATCTAGTTCGGAACTTTTTTCTAAAAATTTATATTTTTTTAGCCAAAACATATTAATTCACTTGCGTAAAATGTCGAATGTGAGATAAAATAACATTAACAAAATGAGGAAATAATCAATGGATTACGAAACAAAAAAATTGAAAGTCGTATTGTGGACGGTAGTTTCTTTACTAATATTGAGTGTGTTGGGCGTGAGCCTTTTATTTATATTGAAAATGCATCCAAGCACCCCAACGCCCAACCAAGTCAACGTAGGCGAACGCATCTCACGAGCAAGTTTCAAGAGCACTCTAACCAATGCAGATGTTTGGGACGGAACTAGTTCGACGGACTGGTCAGGCAGTGGAACATCGTCTAGCCCATATCTCATAACCAGAGCCAGTCAGTTATCAGGACTGAGTACATCTGTAAATAATGGTACAAACTATTCAGGCAAATATTTTAAACTCGCCAACGACCTAGATATGAATGGTGACACGTTAACATTTACCCCAATAGGCAGTACATCTAGCAAGAGTTTTAAAGGCAATTTTGACGGTGATGGACATAGTATAGTTGACCTTCAAATCGCCACGAGTATTGACGGCGGTCTGTTTTGTTATGTCGCAAACTCTACTATAAGCGATTTAAATATTGAGATTATCTTTACACAAAATCCAAGTATGTACTTTGGTGGATTGGCTTATTATGTAACTGATTCTTCAAAAATTGAAAATGTAAATATTTCATATTCAGGCACTTATTCCATCAAGCTAGTAAAATACTGTTACACGAGTGGACTAATTCATACTTCACGAGATTCGACGATAAAAAATTGTAAAGTAATTAATTTTATTGTTGATGCGGAAGATGTGTCTAAATGGAATGAAATATATATCGCAGGCTTAATTGGAAATGCCTATAATACTACGGTAGAGGGTTGTATGGCTGATGTAAATTTTGATATTAGGATACCTAACACTTCTGACCCATGGGTATCAATGATTGCAGGACTAATTGGATATGAAAGTGGAACAAGTAGGGCATATAACAACAACTTGACTTGTGGTAAGATAAAAGTGACCATTGATTCAACAAGCCCTAATGTATATATAGGAGGAATGATCTCACGACCATCAGGTAAACCAAGTGCTGGCGAACTAGTAATGCGTAACAACCTATCACAATGTGACATAGATGTCACCAGTGTTAACAGTAGAACTATATTATCAGGGTTAAGTGGAGATCTTCAAGATGGGCAATACAGCAAATATAACATTTTTAACGGCACAATTAATGCAAAATCAAAATTTAATATGGTGGGCGGTGTAGATACATCTGCAACATCAACCGCTAAGGTCGTGTACAACAAAGACAGATTTTTAGTCACCGGTGCAAGCAGTCTAAACACAGTTGGTGCAACTAGTGACGCAGATATGAAACTTCGCTCAACCTACGCAGACTGGGAAGACTTCGACACCTATTGGGTCGTTGGAGAAAAGGCAAATAATGGTTATCCAATGTTGAAAAAATTTATTGAAGTTGCCAAAGTAACAGGCTTTGAAGGTCGTGGTACTGAAGCAAGTCCGTATTTGGTTAAGACACACCAAGACCTATTAGGACTAGCAAGTTATTATAACGATAATGACCTTACGAAAGCAGAAATATACTGGCAACTTGCCAACGACATTGACGTCAGCAAGGACGCTAATAACATGTTAATCCATTTCACCCCAATATGCTATGCGAAAGAGTTCGACGGCTATTTAGACGGCAATGGCAAAACAATTAGCGGGCTTCTTATCGACCACCAGTATGAATATGCAGGTTTGTTCGGCACAATCGGTGCTAACCACTGGGTGAAGAACCTAACCGTAAAAGGCAAAATCTATTGGGATCAAGCGTATGCAGTAGGTGGTGTTGCTGGCAGAGTAATGGCAGACGGATATCTGCAAGACTGCAAGTTTGAAGGAGATATAATCGGCTTGCTTAATACAAAACCAAGCACCGAGTGTAATGGCGTGGTAGGAAAGTATGAACTAAATGGTGCAGTAGATTGTACTGCGACTTACACTGACCTAAAGTATGCTAAAATTGGCGGAACGACCGACGCACCAACTTACACATATTACTTATACGACTGGGCACAATTAACGACTAGCTTGTACAATAAGAAAGTAAGTTAGGCGTGCTGCATTAGTCAGACGTATGAAGAAAAGAAGAAAAGGACTCTCTCTTTGAGTTCTTTTTTCTTTGTAAAAAAATTTTGTATATTTTTTAAAAAAGTGTCATAAAATAGTTGACAAGTGCTAGCAATAGGTTTAAAATTGCGTTAGCACTCGAAAATAAAGAGTGCCAAACAACAACCTTAATACATACAATAAGTAAGGAGAAAAAAATTGGGAATCGAGAAGGGTACGAGAAAGTACGACATACTATGCACTGCGGTTGATGACTACATTCGCACAGCACAGCCAATTACTAGTGGTGGGCTGGCGAGCACATTCACGCAGATAAGTACAGCCACTTTGCGTAACGAGCTCAACTCGCTTGAAGCAATGGGTTACATGCGACAATTGCACACCAGCAGTGGCAGAGTTCCGACCAGCGAAGCGTACAAGGTGTATGTCGATTACATTTTGTCCAACAACAAGTTAGACCAGACGAAAGTCCGACGAGTGCAGAAGAATTACGAATTGCAGAGCGTCAATCTATTAAACACGCTCACATCGTTTGCCAAAGGTCTGAGTCAGTTGACAAATTGCCCAACGGTCATATTGCAGAAAGGATTGCAGGATTTAGAGATTGTCAATTTACAAATCGTGCCGCTAATCAAAAAGGATGCCTTGTTGCTAGTTGAAACGGTGGCGGGAGTGATTGATGAGAGCATTCCACTTTCGCAAGATGTAGACCGCAATTCGTGTATGGATGCGAGCGACTATCTCACCAAGCAATTCAAGGGCAAAACCATTAGATACATGGTAGATAACATCAACGAAGTTTGTCTAAAGGCGGGCACGCAGGTTCTAGGGTTCAAGACAATCATTGACACAGTCGTAACCACGCTATTTAAGGTTACGCAAAAAGAGGTCGCAGTCAGTCGAGAGGGCACAACCAAGCTTTACGACCACCTCACTGCCGACGAAAAAGAGCAGATGCGAGATATTAATGCAATGCTTGAAGACAAAGAACGAATCGCTGAAATTATTGAGAACAGCGACGGCAACGACTTGACCTATCGCACAGGCGACCCTGATTTGCAAAATAATATGATGATGACCACTCCAATAGTGATAAACGGCGTCAACATCGCAAGCCTTGCCTTGCTAGCGCCACAGAGAATCGACTATGCAAGCGTTGCTGCGGCTATGAAATTCATTTCTAGCCAAGTGAAGAATTTGGAAGGAGAACCAGAAGGTGAAAGATAAAGAAAACAAAAATGAATGTGCCTGCCACGACGAAGAGTGTGATTGCCACATTCACGAAAAATGCGAAAACGACAAATGCCAGTGCGCTGAGCCTGATGGTGGGTGCAGTTGTGACGAATGCCATTGCGACGAACATGCCGGCGATGACAATTGCGAGTGCAACGATTGTCACGACACTGCCAAGCCAAAAGAGATAGACTACAAAAGCCTTTACATCACCACATTGGCAGACTTTGATAATTTCCGCAAAAGAACTATGACGTCATTGGCTGATGCCAGACTGGACGGCAAGATTGATGCGTTAAACACCATTTTGCCTGCGCTTGACAATTTCCGCCAAGCCTCCAGTATGATAACAGACAAAAACACGCTCATAGGCTTGCAATACATTGAGAAAAACATTATGAGTGCTTTGCAGAGTTTGGGGGTGGAGAAGATTGATGCTAGCGGTCAATTCGACCCAACCTTGCACTGTGCAGTCAGCACTGACAACGAAAGCGACCTCCCAGCAGGTGCAATCGTGAAAGAATTAGCCTCGGGCTACAAACTGGGCGACAAAGTGATTCGTTATTCACAAGTAATAGTTAAGAAATAAAAGGAGATTTTATTATGGGAAAAATTATTGGTATAGACTTAGGTACTACGAACTCTTGCGTTGCCGTTATGGAAGGTGGCAAGCCAACCGTAATCGTCAATAGCGAAGGTTCACGCACAACCCCATCAGTAGTGGGATTTAAAGAAGACGGCGAACGTCTAGTAGGTCAGGTGGCAAAACGTCAAATGGTTGCCAACCCAGAGCACACTGTTTACAGCATCAAGCGTGAAATGGGCACAGATTACAAGGTTAACATTTATGGCAAATCTTACAGCCCACAAGAAATCAGCGCCATGATTTTGACTAAACTCAAAGCAGACGCTGAGGCATATTTGGGTCAACCAGTTACGCAAGCAGTCATCACTGTTCCAGCATACTTTAACGACAGCCAACGTCAAGCCACAAAGGATGCCGGCAAGATTGCAGGTTTGGAGGTTTTGAGAATTATTAACGAACCAACTGCAGCAGCTTTG
This sequence comes from uncultured Clostridia bacterium, assembly GCA_934747805.1. Taxonomy (GTDB): domain Bacteria; phylum Bacillota; class Clostridia; order Christensenellales; family UBA1242; genus HGM11372. Next base: position 9,468 of record CAKVHC010000014.1, read on the forward strand.
GCTTATGGACTAGACAAAGAAGGCAACAAAAACCAAAAGATTTTGGTTTATGACCTTGGCGGCGGTACATTCGATGTATCAATCCTTGAAATTGGCGACGGCGTATTCGAAGTGTTGGCAACCAATGGTAACACTCGTCTTGGCGGTGACGATTTCGATAACCGTATCGTTAAATTGCTCGTTGACGACTTCAAAGCACAAAACGGCATCGATTTGTCCACAGACAAACAAGCAATGCAAAGATTGAAAGAAGCCGCAGAAAAGAGCAAAATTGAGCTCAGCCAAACGAACAGCTCAACAATCAGTTTGCCATTCATCACAGCAGATGCAAATGGTCCAAAGCACCTAGAATACACACTCACACGTCAAAAATTTGAAGCACTCATTGATGACCTAATCAAAGAAACACTTGAATGCACAAAGCGTGCAATGAACGACGCAAAACTCAATTTCAGCGATATCGCTAACGTAGTTTTGGTCGGTGGTTCAAGCCGTATTCCAGCTGTTGTCAGTGCAATCGAAGGCTTGACTGGCAAGACCGCATTCAAGGGCGTTAACCCAGACGAATGCGTAGCAATCGGTGCTGCAATCCAAGCCGGCGTATTGGGCGGCGAAGTCAAGGACGTATTGTTGCTTGATGTAACTCCATTGTCACTCGGCATTGAAACTTTGGGCGGCGTATGCACAAAGCTTATTGAACGTAACACAACAATTCCTACAAAGAAGAGTCAAATCTTCTCAACCGCAGCCGACAACCAACCAGGTGTTGAAATCCACGTATTGCAAGGCGAACGTGAATTCGCTGCACAAAATAAGACTTTGGGACGTTTCCAACTTGTTGGCATTCCACCAGCTCCTCGTGGCGTTCCTCAAATCGAAGTTACATTCGATATTGATGCCAACGGCATTGTAAATGTTAGCGCCAAAGATTTGGGCACTGGCAAAGAACAAAAAATCACAATCACCGCTTCTTCAAACCTTAGCGAAGATGAAATCAACAAGGCTGTAAATGAAGCAGAACAATTTGCAAAAGAAGACAAGGAAAAACGTGAAGTCGTAGACGCACGTAACAACCTTGACGGTATGATTTTCAACATTGAAAAGAGTATCAAAGACAACGCCGACAAACTCAGCGAAGCTGACAAGACAACACTCAACACTGCAGTTGAAGAAGCCAAGAAACACTTGACTAGCGAAAACAAAGAAGAGCTTAACAAGGCAGTTGAAGATTTGGCAAAAGCTTCTCAAGACATTTTCGCCAAGATGTATCAACAGGCTCAAGCCCAAGCACAAGCAAATGCTGGCGCTGGCGCACAGACTAACAACGGCGAAAACAAAGACGGTGACCCAGAAATCATTGTTGAAGACGATAAAAAATAATAAAGGATAAACTATGGCCAAAGATTATTACAGCGTGCTAGGGGTGAACAAAAACGCCAGTGACGACGAGATTAAATCTGCTTATCGTCAACTGGCGAAGAAATATCACCCAGATTTGAATAAGGATAATCCGGACGCAGAAACCAAGTTTAAAGAAGTCAACGAAGCATACAGCGTGCTCAGTGACAAGACTAAGCGTGCCAATTACGACCAGTTCGGCTCTGCAGAAGGCAATCCATTCGGTGCAGGTGCTGGCGGCGGTTTCAGTCAGGGTTTTGAAGGCAACTTTGGCGGATTTGAAGACATTTTCAATATCTTTGGCTTTGGCGGTGGCAAGCGTAGTCAGTCTGCTCCAATGCAGGAGCAGGGCGATGACCTTGAAATCACCTTGCGCATAAGCCTTGCAGAAGCCTGCAATGGTTGTGAAAAGACAATTCAAATCAATCGAAAAGTTAAATGCGACACTTGTAATGGCACGGGTGCAAAAGCAGGTAGTTCTGTCGTAGAATGTCCAGAATGTCATGGCACCGGTCGTGTCGAATACGTGCAGACCACATTGTTCGGTCGAGTGAAAAATGTGGGCACATGCCGAAACTGTAACGGCACAGGCAAGGTTGTCAAGGATAAATGCACATCATGTCGTGGTGCTGGCATCAAAAACGGCACAGCCACAATCAAGGTTAAAGTGCCAGCTGGCATAGACACCGATCAAACCTTGCGTATGCGTGGCGAAGGCGACCAAGTTGGCTCACCAAACGGCATAGCAGGTGACTTGCACATTCACATTGTGGTCGAGCCTCATCCAATGCTTGAGCGTAAAGGCTTTGACCTCTATACTGATGTCTACGTTCCATTCACCACACTGTTAATGGGTGGCGAAGTGGAAGTGCCAACGCTTAGTGGCAACACAATTCTATCCATTCCAGCCTTAACCCAGAGCAACACTCGTTTCACGCTCAAAGGCAAGGGCGTCAAATACTTGCGTTCAATCGGCAGTGGCGACCTAATCGTCACGCTCAAAGGCGAGATGCCAAAATCTCTCGACCGCAAGACCAAAGCGTTGGTAAAAGAACTGGAAGAGAGTGTGAAACTCACAGATTATCCAAAATCAAATAACTATCGTAGCAAAGTGGAAAAAAATAGATAAATTTGTACAAGAAAAGTGGTTTGTGACCACTTTTTTTGTTTTTTGCTTTTTGCGTTTGACAATTATTGCATATTAATTATAATAAAATTAACAATTTAATAATACAAAGGAATTTTTATATGAAGATAACCATCGTTGCGGACGTTCTCGGTCAGGAGAATAACGGCACAACTGTCACTATAAAACGCCTTATCGAAGGCCTAAAGACTCGTGGCCACGAAGTGCGTGTCATCTCACCAACTAAGAGTGATGACCCAAATTATTACACAGTTGAGAAAAAGAGTTTCGGCATTTTCAATGGCTATATGGACAAAAATGGCGTTGAACTTGCCAAGCCAAATATGAAACTTTTGCACGAAGCCATTGAGGGCGCAGACGTCGTGCACATTGTGTTGCCTTTCGCCATGGGCAAGAAAGCTGTCAAAGTCTGCAACGAATTAGACATTCCATTTACAGCAGCTTTCCACTGCCAGCCAGAGAATATTTCCAGCCACGTTTTCATGAAGGATGTCAAGCCGGTCAATGACCTAATCTACAAGATTATGCGTCACAATTTTTACAAGAACGTTAAATACATTCATTGCCCAACCGAGTTTATCAAGAGCGAACTCGAGCGCAATCATTACAAGGCAAAGAAATATGCCATTTCCAACGGCGTAATTCCTAGCTTCACTCGCATGGAAGGGGTGGAGAAGCCAGACGAGTTCAAGGACAAGTTCTGCATTTTGACCACTGCACGTTTTTCCAAAGAAAAACGCCACGACGTACTGGTCAAGGCTGTTAAGTACAGCAAATATGCCGACAAAATTCAGCTCATCTTTGCAGGCAATGGCCCAATGAAAGAAAAGGTTATCAAACTCGCCAAGAAAGAGAAAATCAACCCACCATACATTAATTATTTCACCAAAGAAGAACTCGCCAAGACTATCAACTATTGCGACCTTTACGTTCACCCAAGTGACATCGAAATAGAAGCCATCGGCTGTTTGGAAGCGTTCACTTGCGGTCTAGTGCCAGTCATCAGCAATAGTAACCGTAGTGCCACACGTTTCTTTGCTCTCACGGACAACAACTTGTTTAAGCGTGCTGACCCGAAAGATTTGGCTAAGAAAATCGATTACTGGATCGAACACCCAGAAGAGAAAGCCGAACTCGGCAAAGAGTATATGGAATACGCCAAGAAGTTCAACATTGACAGTTGCATTGACGCAATGGTTGGAATGTTTAACGACGCTATTAACGAACACAAGAACAACAAAAAATAGACCAAAAAAGGCTCAGAAGAGCCTTTTTTATATCAAAATGCTTCCGCCTGACATACAATCATACAAAGGAGTACATATGCCAAAAATCGTTTGTTTTAAATGTCCTAAAATATTGAGACCTTTGTTTAAATTGATCTTCGCCAAGCAGTATTGCAAGTAGAATTTGATGCTCTAATGCGTGCTATCTAGCTTTTAGCAAACGGCACAACAAACTAGACCTATTGTCAAAATCTAATAAAAAAACAGCCAATGGCTGTCTAATTATTTGCTCTTTTTGCTAGTCTTAATGCATTTAGTGCAAAGGTATTCTTTGCCTTCCTTGCCGTCAATTTCTACACTGACCTTTTGAACGTTAACACCGAAAGTACGGTTAGTTTTAACATTACTATGGCTTACATTATGACCACTCATTGCTTTCTTGCCACAAACGGCACAAACTCTGCTCATAATCTTCCTCCAAATTTTACTTTACTTGGCTATTGTAACATAAGAAAATAAAATTTGCAAGTGTTATGACGAAATTTATTGTTTTTGCTTGCAATAATTTTGGAAATGATATATATTATGGATAGAGGAGTGTAAGTGATGGGATTAACAACACATAACTCATTCGGCAAAATCAATATCACCAAGAAGGCAATCGCCAAGGTTGCCGCTTTTTCGTGTCTTGATTGCTATGGCGTTGTGGAGTTGTGTTCACGTAGTGGCAAGCACAACAATACCTTCACCAAGCCTGCGTGGCAACACAAGGGTGTTACAGTTCTCGCCAATGAAAATAAGATCAATCTACATCTTTATGTGGTTATGAAATACGGGGTTTCCATTTCTGCTGTTGCAGAATCAGTTCGTTCAACGGTTAAGTATAGCGTTGAGCAATTTTCATGTATGCTAGTAGGGGAAGTCAACATTCACGTTGTTGGTGTAGTTGCATAATTGAAGGAGAAATAATGCCTAAGTCTATTAACGGAGCGACTTTCAAAAAGATGCTCCTTTCGGGATATCAAACACTAGAAGAGAACAAATCTGCCATTGACGCACTCAATGTATTCCCAGTGCCAGATGGTGACACAGGAACAAATATGAGCCTAACAATGCGCTCAGCAGTTAAAGAAGTCAACGCTTGCGAGAATGCGAGTATTGAAGATATTTGTTTGGCATGCAGCAGAGGAGCTTTAAAGGGTGCAAGAGGTAACTCTGGCGTCATCACTTCGCAGATTTTTAAAGGCATATGCACTGAACTATCTAATTGTAAAGAAGAAATTGACATCAAAGCACTCGTCAAGGGCTTCCGTAAAGGTTGCGAAGTGGCGTACAAAGCTGTCACAGTGCCAAAGGAAGGCACAATTTTGACCGTCATTCGTGGCATTGCAGACGGTAGCAAAGAGATTGCTCGTAACGAGAAAGACATCGTTGCTTTCTTTGAAAAGACCATAATCCATGCAGAAAAGGTTCTCCAACAGACCCCAGATATGCTCCCAGTGCTTAAGAAGGCTGGCGTAGTCGATGCAGGTGGTCGTGGACTTATCACCATTTTGACTGGCATGTACAAAGTGTTGTCAGGCGAGCCTGTTTCCATTGAATTTGTGGACAACGTCACCAAAGACATCACCGCTGAAGAGAACCACTATGTAGACGACGTGGCTTCTATCGAATTCGCTTATTGTAACGAATTCTTCATTCAAAATATGAAAGGCACTACAACCGAAGCCGACATTGACATTTTGCGTGAAAGACTTATGGAAATCGGCGACTGCGTCATCGTAATCGGTGACTTGCAACAGGTCAAAGTGCACGTTCACTCCAACGAACCTAACAAAGTTTTGGGCTATGCACTCCAACTAGGCGAGTTGTATGACGTTAAAATCGAGAATATGCTCCAACAAAACCGTGACAAGCGTGCCAAAGAGCGTGACAACCTAAGAGAAATGGCTGTCGTAGCCGTTGCTGCTGGTGACGGACTTGCCAGTGTGTTCAAGGATTTGAACGTTGACTACGTTATTAGTGGTGGACAAACAATGAATCCTAGTGCCAATGACATTGCCACAGCTGTGGATAATGTTAAAGCAAAGAATGTATTCGTTTTACCTAACAACAAAAATATTATTTTGGCAGCTCAGCAGGCCAATGAAATTACTAATGCTAACATTGTGGTCATCCCAACCACCAGCATTCCAGAAGGCGTTGCAGCCGCTCTTGCATTCGACCCAGAAGGCAAAGTGGAAGACAACACTGAGAATATGACTCAAGCATATGCAGGCGTTAAGAGTGGCTCAGTCACTTATGCCGTTCGTGACACTGAAACTAACGGTATGACCCTTGCAAAAGGCGACATCATCGGTCTTGACAACCACGACATTATCGCAAAATCTCAATCAATCAACGATTGTTGCGAGCAAGTCGTAGCCAAACTCGTCAATGAAGACACTGGCAACATCACTATTTTCTATGGTGTAGAAGCCAAACCTGAGGACGTAGAAGCCCTAAGCACTTCACTTGAGAATCAATATCCAGATTTTGACGTAGTTGTAGCCAATGGCGGTCAACCAGTTTACTATTATCTCATTTCAATCGAATAACAAATGACGCACCTAGTGCGTTTTTTGTTTGCAAAAATTGTTGATTCTATTTTGTGATTTAATTTGACATTAGTTGCCAAATTTGTTGCATTAGTGTATAATGTTAAACTATAAGGGGATACAAATGTTATCTAAAATCAAGAGTTATGGATTGGTCGGCATTGAAGGTTACAAAGTAGACGTCGAAGTCGACATCAATCCAGGACTGCCAGGCTACGACGTTGTCGGTTTGGCAGACACCGCCATCAAAGAAAGCAAAGAACGTGTCAAGTCCGCCATTAAAAACTGTGGTTACAATTATCCAATTAATCATATTATCATTAATATGGCACCAGCTAGCGAAAAGAAAGTCGGCTCAAACTACGACCTATCAATCGCTATCGGAATTTTGACTGCAAGTGAAGTATTATTGCAGAAAAATGTTGCTAAGTACATATTCTTAGGCGAGCTTTCACTAGACGGCAAAGTGCGTAAAATTAATGGTATTTTGCCAATGCTCATTTCCGCCAAGCAAAATGGCTACACTCATTTCGTCATTCCAAAAGAAAACGCCAATGAATCGGCTTTCATAGACAAAATCAATGTCTACGCCGTGGACAATTTGCGTGAATTGGTTGAATTTTTGAAGGGCGACATTGTGATAGAGCCAGTGCAAACTCGCAGTTATGCTGACGTCATCACCGACCAAAAAACGACAGCGGATTTTGCTTATGTCAAAGGACAAGCCAGCGCCAAGCGTGCACTGGAGATAGCTGCAGCAGGCGGTCATAACATTTTAATGATTGGACCACCAGGAGCTGGCAAAACAATGCTAGCCAAGTGTTTCCCGACTATTTTGCCGGATATGACGTTTGATGAGGCTCTTGAAGTCACGAAAATTCACAGCGTGGCAGGGGAGTTGGATCAGAATCAGGGCATTGTTATCAATCGACCTTTCCGTTCGCCACACCACACCACAACTGTTGTCGCATTGACAGGCGGCGGACGTAATGCCAAGCCAGGTCAAATCAGCCTTGCACACAATGGCGTACTATTTTTGGACGAATTGCCAGAATATGACCGAAAGACAATCGAGACTTTACGTCAGCCACTTGAAGACGGCGTAATCACCGTTGCCAGACTTCAAAACACTGTTTGCTATCCTGCCAATTTCACTCTTATAGCAAGTATGAACCCATGCCCATGCGGTTATTATGGCAGTAGCAAGGTGCGTTGTAAGTGTTCGCCAACCGCCATTCATAAATATCTATCCAAGATTAGCGGACCACTTATGGACAGAATTGACCTTCACATTGAGGTTGATGCCATTAGTTATGACGAGATTCGCAGCGACCATTTGGAAGAGAGCAGTGCGGAAATCAAGAAACGTGTAAACAAAGCACGTGAGTTGCAACTAGAACGCTTCAAAAATGGCAAGAATTATTCTAATGCAAAGATGACCGAAGCCGATTTTAGAAAGTATTGCAAACTTGACGATGCTGGCACAGCACTCATCGAAACGGCCTTCCACAAGCTCAACCTTAGCGCACGTGCATACACACGCATTTTGAAAGTGGCTCGCACTATTGCCGACCTTGAGGGCAGCACGGATATAAAACCAGAGCATATTGCCGAAGCAATTCAGTATCGCTCACTCGACAGAAAATTTACAGTTTAAAAAGGGGATTAGACTATGGAATACACAGTAAGAGAACTTAATTTGATATGGTTGGATTGCTTTGACTTTATGACTTATAGCAAGAAAACGCAAATGATAAAAGCATATGGCATTGACCGTGACATTCGCAAATCTTTGCCAAAGGATATGATTCCAGCATTGCAAGATTTTTTGACACAACAAGAGTTAAACAAACTCAACTCTTGTGCTGACGACGAGTTTTTGCAAGACGTTCTGTCAAAGTATGAAAGCAAACATGTGGTGTTGGTGACTATATATAGTACACAATATCCTGCGTTGCTTCGTGAAACGGACAATCCACCATACATTCTATATTGCAAGGGTAATGTTGACCTTCTCAGCACTCGTTGCATCGCCATTGTTGGCACTCGCAGACCAAGTGACTATGGTCGTGTTGTCACCAAGAGTTACGCCAAGGCACTTGCCGAAGCAGGACTAACAATAGTATCAGGTCTTGCCAACGGCGTCGACACCATCGCTCACGAAGAAGCCATTTCCGCAGGTGGCAAAACCATTGCTGTTTTGGCGGGCGGTTTCGACCACATCTATCCAGCGTCAAACTATGCCCTCAGTGAAAAGATTGCCAGCGACCATTTGCTCGTTTGCGAAAATCGACCAGAAGTGCAGCCAATGAACTACATGTTCCCAATTCGCAACCGAATTTTAGCTGGTCTTAGTGAAGCCGTGCTTATTACTGAAGCACAGGAAAACAGCGGCAGTTTGCACACTAAAAACTATGCAGTAGACTATGGCCGTGATTTATACGTTGTTCCGGGCAAAATCACTTCGCTCGAGAGCAAGGGTTGTAACAAAATTTTGAAGGAAATGCAAGGTGCAATCACGCTTGACCCAAGCGATGTTTTGGAGTCAATGCACATTGTTAAACAAGAAAATACAGAAAACAACAATTTTCAACTTGACTTTAACGAAAGCAATATATTACGATACACTATGAGCGACAAAAAGAGTTATCAGGCCATTATGGACTATACAGGACTCGCTCCACAGCAACTAAATGCAATTCTTCTATCTCTGCAGATTAGGGGACTAATTGAGAAGTTGCCAGGCAATTTCTATTTGTCAAACTAAAAAGGAAACATAATGAATTTACTATTGATAGAATCACCAAACAAAGTCGAAACCATCAAAAAGTATCTTGGCAAGGACTATGAAGTGTTGGCCACAAAAGGCCATATCCGTGATTTGCCAGAAAAGACTTTGGCTGTGAATGTCGAGCATGATTTTGAACCTACCTACCAGATTATTCCAGCCAAAGAATCTCTTGCAAAGAGCCTAGTCGCACGTGCCAAAAAGGCGGACAACGTCTATCTCGCAACCGACCCGGACCGTGAAGGAGAGGCAATTTCGTGGCATTTGTGCTACATACTTGGCATAGATCCAAAAGACGCCAAGCGTATCACTTTTAACGCCATTACAAAAGACGCCATCAACGAGGGGCTAAAGAACCCACAACCTCTAAACTTAAGTCTTGTGGACGCTCAACAAGCTCGTCGTGTTTTGGATAGACTTATAGGTTACAAACTTTCACCGCTTATCAGCAAGAAAATTCGCAACAAACTGAGCGCAGGCCGTGTTCAGTCAGTCGCACTTAAAATTCTTGTGATGCGTGAAAAAGAGATTCAAAATTTCAAACCAGAAGAGTACTGGAACATCACAGCCGAACTAAATAAGCAAAATGCTGAAACCACTCCGTTCAAAGCGGAGTTGTTTGCGAAGTCGCATAAGAAATTTTTGCCAGCAAATGAGCAACAAGCCACAGAAGCAGCCGACACCATTCGCAACAATCCAATTGTTGTCAGCAGTGTGAAAAAGACAGTGACATCGTCCAATCCACCTGCACCATACATCACTAGCACCTTGCAGCAAGATGCTGGCAACCGCCTAAAGATGAGCCTTAAGGCTTGCACTCAAGCTGCACAAAGTCTGTACGAAGGCGTTGAGATAATGGGCGAGGGCAAAACTGCACTTGTCACTTACATTCGTACTGACAGCACACGAATTGCACCTGTCGCACAAAATATGGCAAAAGAGTATATCACTCAAAATTACGGCGACAACTACATTCCAGCCAAACCAAATGCGTTCAAGTCTAAAAAAGGCGCACAGGATGCTCACGAAGCCATCCGACCAGTTTCGCTCAAATATACGCCAGAATATTTGAAAGGCAAAATGGATAACACATTGTACAAGCTTTATTGTATGATATTCAACCGCTTTGTTGCCAGCCAAATGGTGCCAGCGAAGTACAATAGCGTGGCAATCGAATTTAACGCAGGCGACTATCAGCTCAAATCCACAGGCAGAACAGTGCTTTTCGACGGCTACACTCGTCTATTTAACAACGATGAAGAAAAGTCTAGTTTGCTGCCAGAGATGAGCGAAGGCGAAGAGATGAAACTTATTAACCTAACTAAAGAGCAGAAGTTCACTCGTCCACCAGCACGCTACACAGAGGCCTCACTCGTCAAAGAACTCGATGAAAAAGGCATTGGCCGTCCATCAACCTTTGCTGCCACTGTCATGACAATTGCAGGCAGGGGATATACTGAAAAGAAAGACAACAAATATTTCGTGCCTACCGAACTCGGCATTCAAGTCGTAGACTATTTGGACAAATATTTCCCAGACCTAATGAATATCAAGTTCACGGCTGAGATGGAAACCAAATTGGATGAGATTGAAGACGGCGGCAAACGTTGGCAAGACACTATCAAAGACTTTTACGGCAATTTCGTCGGCGAACTCTACAGTGCCTATCGCACAGGCGACGGCGTGAAAAAAGAAGTTGAAGTCAGTGATGTCAAATGCGACAAATGTGGCGCAATGATGGTCTATCGTGAGAGCAAGTTTGGTAAATTTTTGGCTTGTCCAAACTACCCAAAATGTAAAAACACCAAGAGCTTGGAGCAATCTACTGAACCAAAGCAAACACCACCAGATTTCAAGGGAATTTGCCCAAAATGTGGCTCAGTCGTCAGCGCCAAGATTAGCAAGCGTGGCAAAGTATTCTTCGGTTGCGACAATTATCCAAAATGCGACTTTATGTCGTGGGATTTGCCAATCGCAGAAAAGTGCCCGGAGTGTAAACACCCACTTTATTGCAAACTAAACAAAGACACGCTTGGCACACCACATTGTATCAATGCGGACTGCCCAACAAACAAACACAATTAAGGAGAATTTATGGATATTAAAGGAACGACCATTATCGGTGTCAAAAAGAACGGTCAAATCGCCATTGCGGGCGACGGACAAGTGACACTCGGTCAGTCAACAATTTTGAAAGGAAATGCTCACAAGGTGCGACGCATATATGACGGCAAGGTCATTGTCGGCTTTGCAGGTGGCACAGCTGATGCGTTCAATCTGTGCGAAAAATTTGAGAAAATGCTCAACAAATATTCTGGCAGTTTGCTCCGTAGCGCAGTTGAACTAGCAAAACTTTGGCGAGGCGATGCTGCTATACGCAACTTGGAAGCGATGATGATTGTTGCTGACAAAGAAAACATGTTTATCATCACTGGCGTGGGCGACGTTGTCGAGCCAGACGACGGCGTGTGTGCAATCGGTAGCGGTGGCAATTATGCTTTGTCTGCTGGCAAAGCACTCATTCGCAACACCGATTTGTCTGCCAAAGAGATTGCACTCAAATCTATGGAAATTGCCAGCGAAATCTGTATTTTCACAAACAACAATTTCATAGTAGAGGAGGCGTAAAATGGAACTGAATTGCTCACAAATCGTTAGAGAACTAGATAAATATATCGTGGGTCAAAGCGAAGCGAAAAAAGCGGTCGCAATTGCATTACGCAACCGCTATCGCCGTAGCCAATTGCCAAAATCGGTCAGCCAAGAAATCACTCCACGAAATATCATATTGAAAGGACCTACAGGTGTCGGCAAAACTGAAATTGCTCGTCGACTTGCCAAACTTGTAAAAGCCCCATTCATAAAAGTGGAAGCCACCAAATACACCGAAGTAGGTTACGTGGGTCGTGACGTCGAAAGTATGATTCGTGACCTTGTAGAAGTAGCTGTAAGGCTTGTAAAGGAAGAAAAACTACAAGAAGTAAGCGTTAAAGCAAGAGCCAATGTTATGCAAAAAATTGTTGACGCATTGTATCCTGTTAGAAAAGCAAAATTTCCAGATGAGGATGTAGAAACCTTAAGAAAAGAAATTTTGGAAGATGTTGAAAGTGGCAAGGCAGATAGCGAACTTATTGAGATTACAGTAACCGAACAACCAAAGCCAATTGGCATAATGCCAGGAATGGGCAACGATATGGATTTTGGTGCGGTTTTGGGTAGTATTTTCCCACAACAACACCGCAAGAAAAAAATCACTGTTGAAAATGCAATTAACTTACTTATGCAAGAAGAAAGTGACAAACTTATCGACCTAGAT
>CAKVHC010000015.1 GCA_934747805.1 uncultured Clostridia bacterium
TGCGGAAGAAATCATTGATGAACTCCGCATCCGAGCCAAAAAACAGAAAATCAAGAAAGCCGACGATTGTCGTGCACTTCTAAAAGAAATTTTGGTCGAGCATTTGCCAAACGACGAGATAAAATTTGACTATCCACTCGTCATCACTGTAATCGGCGTTAACGGTGTGGGCAAGACAACCACAATCGCCAAGCTTGCCAACTATTTCCAAAAACAAAAAAAATCTGTTCTTCTCGCAGCGGGCGACACCTTTCGTGCAGCTGCCAGTGAACAGCTTACAATGTGGGCAAACCGCCTAAAAACGAGAATTGTTTCTCAGGGCGAAGGTGCTGACCCAGCAAGTGTTGTGTTTGATGCAATCGAGTCTGCAAAAGCTAAGAAAACCGACGTGCTTATCATCGACACGGCAGGCAGATTGCACACCAAAGTCAACCTTATGGCAGAGTTGCAAAAAATGGATAGCATTGTTGAAAAACGCTATCCAGAAGCCAAACGTCTAAGTCTAATCGTGCTAGATGCCAGCATTGGACAAAACTCAGTCGCACAAGTCAAAGCCTTTAAAGACAGCGCTCGCATTGACGGCATTGTACTCACCAAGCTTGACGGCACGGCCAAGGGCGGAATTGCATTCCCAATCTTGCAAGAACTTGACTTGCCAATCCTGTTTTTGTGCAACGGCGAAACCTTGAATGACATTTCACTGTTTGATGCAGAAAATTTTGTAGATAATATTTTATAGAAAAATACTTGACAGCCTATTAGAATTGTTGTATATTAGTGCTGTTAAGTATTTTTACTTTACAGGGGTAAAATATATGGACATTGTTAAAACAGACCATTACAACCGACTATACGACCTGTATGGTGATTTGCTTACAGATAAACAGCGTCGCATTTTTGAGATGTATTTCGCTGACGACTTGTCACTCGCAGAGATTGCCTTTGACCAGAATGTCAGCCGTCAAGCAGTCAAATACTGTTTGGATAATTGCATCAAAACTTTGAATCGCTATGAAAATACGCTTAAATTTGGCGAAAAAGTGTCAAAAATTGAAAAATTAATCACTAATCAGCCTGATAACAACACTAAAACTATTGCAAAAATTTTAGGCATAACAATCGAAACAAATAAAGGAGATAAATAATGTCAATATTCAGTGGACTTAGCGAAAGATTGAATCATATTTTCTCCAAACTCACACACAAAGGCAAACTGACTTCGCTCGAAATCAAGGAAGCAATGCGTGAAGTGCGAGTTGCATTGCTTGAAGCCGACGTCAACTATCAGGTGGCGAAAGACTTTATCGCTCGTGTTAGCGAAAAGGCTGTGGGTGAAGACATTTTGAAATCGCTCACTCCGGGTCAGCAAGTCATCAAGATTGTGCGTGACGAGCTCACCGAACTCATGGGCGAGCAGAACGAGAAACTGGCAGTCAGCCCAAAATTGCCAACCGTCATTTTGATGTGCGGTTTGCAGGGCAGTGGTAAGACCACAATGACTGGCAAATTGGCCGTTTTCTTACGTAAGAATGGCAAAAAACCGCTCCTAGTGGCAGGCGACATTCATCGTCCCGCAGCGATTGACCAGCTTAAAATTTTGGCACGCAGCATCAATGTTGAGGTCTTTGACCGTGGCACTCAAAATCCAGCCAAGACAGCCAAAGAAGCGATTGAATATGCTCGCAAATTCCAGCTCGACACTGTCATCATCGACACGGCAGGCCGTATGCACGTTGACGACGAACTTATGGAAGAGATCAAAGAGATCAAATCGGCCACTGAGCCAACCGAGATTTTGCTTGTGGTGGACTCAATGACAGGTCAAGATGCGGTGAATGTGGCGAAATCGTTTGACGAAGCGCTCAATATCACGGGCGTGATTCTCACCAAGATTGACGGCGACACACGTGGCGGTGCGGCACTTTCCATCCGTGCCACAACTGGCAAGCCAATCAAGTTTTGCGGTGTAGGTGAAAAGTTGACCGACCTAGAGCCATTCTATCCAGACCGCATAGCCAGTCGAATTTTAGGAATGGGCGACGTGCTGACTCTCATAGACAAGGCACAAGAAGCGGTTGACGAGAAAGAAGCCAAGGAAATGCAACAGAAATTTTTGCAGAACGCCTTTACTTTTGAAGATTATCTCAAACAAATGGAGAATCTAAACAAAATGGGCGGACTCAAGAACGTTTTGGGCATGATTCCGGGTCTTGAGAGCAAAGTAAAGATTGGCGACATTGACGAAAAGCAACTCATGAAGCAAAAGGCAATCATCCAATCAATGACCCCAGCCGAGCGACTTGACCCAAGCGTTATCAATGGTAGTCGACGCAAGCGCATTGCACAGGGCAGTGCATCCACCGTGCCAGAAGTCAACAAGCTGATTAAGCAGTTTGAAGAGAGCAAAAAAATGATGGCACAATTCAAAAACAAGAAAGGTTTCAACCGACTTTTCAAATAGTTATATGCCACCCAAAAGGTGTGAATATAAAAATACAAATGGAGGAATAATTATGGCAGTTAGAATTAGACTTACAAGACTAGGAGACAATCACTCACCATTCTACAGAGTAGTGGTAGCAGATTCTCGTTCAGCACGTGACAAGAAGGTCATTGACCAAATCGGCACTTATGACCCAAAGACTAGTCCAGCAACCATCAAAATTGATGCTGAAAAGGCAAATAAATGGTTGTCAGTAGGTGCTCAACCAACAGAAACTGCAAAATCTGTTTTGCAAACAGCAGGCATTTTGCAATCTAATGGCAAGACTCCTACTAAGACTAACGACAAGAAAAAGAAAAGCAAATAAAAGTAGGTAGTCGATATGAAAGAGATACTTGAATACCTAGTAAAGTCGTTGGTACAAGACAAGGAACAAGTTGAGATTAGCGAATCTCACGAAGGCAAAGAAACACGTTTTACTGTGCGTGTGACTGAAGCCGACCTTGGCGGTTTGATTGGTCGTGGTGGCAACACTGCGCAAGCCATTCGCACACTTATGCGTGGCTTTACACACTCAAACGAACGTGTCTATGTAAAATTTGAAGGTAAACAATAATGCAAAACTATCTCACTATCGCAAAGATAGTAAGACCACATGGATTGAAGGGCGAAGTTAAGGTTCGCCCTTTGATTGATGATGGCATTTCAATGACAGACTTTAAGAAGGTGTATTTAGGCAAACAGAACATACCTTCTCAAATTTTGTCGGTCAAAAATCTGAACGGGTTTTATTCACTAGGGCTTGACACTCTGCATTCCATTGACGATGCGGAGAAGTTTCGCAATCAATACATAATGATTGACCGCAATGATTACCCCGCACTTTATGGACAACTGCGTGCCAGTGATGTGGTCGGCTTTGAAGTGAAGACCGAAACAGGCGAACCTATGGGAGTAGTAGTAAAATATGACGACTATGGCTCAGCCACCATTCTTACTATAGGCGACTCGGGAATGACCTACCAAATTCCTATGGTGCAGGACGTCATCTGGCTCAGTAAGGACGGTAAACACCTTGTCGTAGATAAAGAGCGTTATTTGGGGGTGCGTGTATGAGAATAGACATTCTAACGCTTTTTCCAGAGATGTTTGCGCCTATAAAAATGAGCATTTTGGAACGTGCTGAAAGAAAAGGCGTGCTGAAAATAAATATCGTCAACATACGAG
The DNA here is from genome assembly GCA_934747805.1 of uncultured Clostridia bacterium. Taxonomy (GTDB): domain Bacteria; phylum Bacillota; class Clostridia; order Christensenellales; family UBA1242; genus HGM11372. The sequence continues at coordinate 3,671 of CAKVHC010000015.1, forward strand.
ATTTTGCTCACGATGCACACCAAAAATGCGATGATACACCATTTGGCGGCGGCAGTGGAATGATTATGATGTGTGCTCCGCTTTGCGAAGCCATTGACAGCGTGCTTGACGACGGAGCAGTGGTGGTGTACATGTCACCACGTGGCAAGGTGCTAAAACAAGTTTTGGCTCGTGAGTATGCCAAATGCGAGCATATTATCATTATTTGCGGACATTATGAGGGTATTGACCAACGTGTTTTGCAGAAATATAACGTGACCGAGATTTCAATCGGCGATTATGTGCTCACTGGTGGAGAACTGCCAGCAATGGTGTTCACCGACTGCATTTCACGTCTTGTTGACGGCGTAATCAGTGCAGACAGCATAGTGGACGAGAGTTTTTCGTCCAATCTGCTCGAATACGATCAATACACTCGTCCAGCCGAGTTTGAAGGTATGCGTGTGCCAGACGTTTTGCTCAGTGGCAACCACGCAGAAATCGCTAAATGGCGTGCCCAAAATTCGCTAGACAACACCAAACAAAATCGTCCAGACTTGCTGGACTAAAAGGACTTGTATGATACAGTGGTTTCCGGGTCATATGACCAAGACATTACGCCAAATGCAAGACACAGCCAAGCTGTGCGACTTTTTCGTGTATGTTTTGGATGCTCGTGCACCACAGTCTTGCGTCAATCCCGAGTTTAGCAAGGTGATTGGCAACAAACCTATCATTTACGTTTTAAACAAGGCCGACCTTGCCAACGAACGTGCAACTAGTTCGTTTAAGTCATATTTTGAGTCGCTTCCAAATAGCAAAGTAGTGGTTCTCAATTCCACACAATCAAAGTCAGGGCAGGTGATAGTTCGCTTGGTCAATCAAATCTTCGCTGACCGTCTGGAGCAAAATAAACTAAAGGGTGCAAAGTTCATTCTGCGTGGAATGATTGTCGGCGTGCCAAACTGTGGCAAAAGCACGCTCATCAACAACCTTGTGGGCAAGGCACGTGCCGTCACAGGAGATAAGCCGGGCGTGACACGCAATATTCAGTGGGTGCGTCTAAATTCGTCACTCGAAATTATGGATACGCCGGGCACACTTTGGCCAAGTTTTACCGACCAAACTGTTGGCTACAAACTGGCACTTTTAGGCTCAGTCAAAGATGATGTCGTAGATTTGTACGACTTGTGCATATTTTTCATTCGAGAATACGCAAAATTTGGCGTTTTCAATAAATATCAGGTTGATATTCAAGATAAAACACCACGTGAAATTTTGGAAAATATCGCCAAAAAACGTGGGTGCATAGAACGTGGCGGCGACATAGACTATGACCGCATTGAGAAACTCATTTTGACTGACTTTCGCAAAGGTGCATTAGGAAAAATAACGCTAGACAACATAAACGAGTAAACACTCGTTTTTTTGTGGCGAAAAATTTTGCTTGCCAATACTTATTCTCGGTGATATAATCATAATATGAATTCCACATATCATGGCTATGAGAATTTAGGTCGTCAGTTTGATAGTATCAAAGGCAAGATTAATGAAAATCGTGCGTGCGAGTTTTTGACCGCCAAAGGCTATAAAATACTTGACCGCAATTTCACCTGTCCAATAGGGGAGATAGACATAATTGCACTTGACCGAGACACCATTGTTTTCGTTGAAGTGAAATATCGCACGACGGCATATTTCGGTTTGCCCCAAGAGGCCGTCACTCCGCAAAAACAGCAAAAAATCCGTGCCGTTGCCAGTTTGTATCTCAAAATGAAACGCAAACTCAACGCCCCTTGCCGTTTCGACGTCGTAGCCATTCTCGGCGACCAAATAACCCACATCGAGAACGCATTTTAGTTCATCTGAGTGCGAGCATCTATTTTCAAGGAAGCCAAAATGAGTGTAGTATATCTAATTGCATTTGAAGAACCATTAACAAAAAATTTAAATAGTTTATCAAAATATATAGTAGTCAAATAACTTTGAAATCAATAAAAAAGGAACAATGCAAATTAAGTGCAGTGTTCTTTTTTTGTTATTCAAAACCAATCATTTGAGTTATGCTGTAATTTCTTTTTGCGTTTCAGTTTCTGTTTGTTCAACGTTTTGTTCTTTCTTATTTTTAGAGTTGTTTACAAATTCACTATACAAATCAATGTAACCTTTAACAAGCAAGCAAACAGCACTTAGTTGAGCAACAAGGAAGAAACTGAATCCAGCCAAAAGTGGAAGAGCAACTAGGCCATAGCAAATGCCATAAAAATATTTGTTTAGTTTGCTCATACTTTCAAATTCAACGAAGTAGAGAGTAACTGGAATAATTAAGAAGCTTAGCGTGTAGGCATAGGAAACGCCTTGGAATAGAGCATAAGTTAACAAAGTGATGAGTATAGGTTGCATTTTGTATTTTGTGTTTTTAGACAAGATTAAAGCAACCAATGTTATAATGATGCTGCCAAAACGCAACAATTTGCTTAAAATGGAATGAAGAATTGGCAAGTGTAGGAGCGTGGCAATTTTAGATGCCAAACCATCAAAGCCAATATTAGACCAAGCAGCGTCACGACCTTCTCCAGTATTAAATCTTGAAAAATTCGCCCAAATTTCTTTAATATTTTTAAATCCACCTTCAATTAATAGGAAAGGAATGAAAATTAAAATTCCAGCGTAAATTAGTGTTTTTAGTAGATCTAAAAATCTGCGATCCTTGATAAAGAAAAGCAATAGTAGAGCAGGATAAATTTTAACAGCGACTGCACCAGCCAAACATAAATTGGCGATTTCTCTTTGCCATCTCTTTTCGCTATTATAGAACAAGAAGAATAACATTACTAAAATGCAAGCAAATATAATGTTGTTTCCTCTAAATAGGCAATAAGCGAAAGGAGCGAAACAGAATGTGCAAACTAGCAAATATACTAGTTTTCTGCCTTTAAATTTAGACAATTTTGCCACGATTAACATAACAATTGCCATACAAATTAAATAGAAAAGCAAAAAGCTAATGATAAAGCTAGCATTCGTTGAAAGTTGTGCTAAAGTCATTTCTCCGTTAATATAACTAACGAGTGCAGGTTTGCAAATTAATGCAAACAAATAAAATGGTAAAAAGGCAAAAGGCGGATAAATTGAGTGTATTGCTGGGTTGCCATATTCGCCAGTATAAGGGTTTTTTACAATGCAGTAAGATAGTGTTTCAGCAAAATCGCTAAACATATGTCCCCATGATCTTATTACATAAATTATTAGTCCTGCAACAAATGTTACGGACAATACAATCATAGCCCAAAATAATATTTTTTGAACTTTATCGTTGTTTGATGTATTTGTTTTTGTGTTCATATTTGTTTCTCCGCTACAACTATAACACACGAAAAGAATAAATTCCAAATAAAATTTACAAATATTTAATTAATAAATAAAAAATATTTAATTCTTAGTCATTTTCAACTAAACGAATGTTCGTTTGAAAAAACATTTCATCGTCTTTTATAATTTATACAAAAAAAAGAACTAAGCATTGTTCTTATTTTATTTTTTCCACTTAAAGATATGTGACCTAGCAAATTTTTAATACATTGTTGTATTAAGTGTTGACATTTGAATTGCTTCTGCGTATACTAAAAATACATTAAGGGAGAAATCTAATGAATTTCACATCTGTTGCACAATTCAATATGATGATAACTATGTTAATTTAATATAACATAGTGTTTTGTGCATACAAAATAAATTTAATAACATTTTGGTTTAAATTGAAAAAGAGCATCAAACACTGATGCTCTTTTTATATTTTTAGGAGTTGATATGATACTGCAACATAACAATAATAGACTAATGCGACTCGTTACATTTAAAAACAAACAATATTTAAAGTAAGGAGATAATTATGAACAATATTTTTATAGGATTATCATGGCCATATGCAAACGGTGAGTTACATATAGGTCATTTAGGGTCATCATTGCCAGCTGATATTTTGGCAAGATATTACAGACTAAGAGGAAACAATGTTTGCTTTGTAAGTGGAAGCGATTGTTTTGGAACGCCAATTTCTATTCAAGCACAAAAAGAAAATAGATCACCAAAAGAAATTACTGATGAATATCATGAAAAGTTTGTACAGGTGTTTAAAGATTTAAATTTTTCATTTGATAATTATTCAAAGACGACAGAAAAGAGTCATATTGAATTTGCAAGTAATTTTCATAGAGATTTATATGACACTGAATTTGTAGACAGAAGATATGAAAGCAAGTTGTATTGCAATAGTTGCAAAAGATTTTTGCCAGATAGATACGTAGTCGGAATATGTCCAAAATGTGGGGCTAATACTAAAGGTGATGCCTGCGAGCAATGTGGGACTATTTTGGAACCAGAAGAGTTAAAAGAACCGCATTGTGGAATCTGTAACGATACGCCATTTTTCAAAGAAACACACCAATACTATTTAAAATTATCTAGGCTTCAAGATAGACTGATTAAATATTTTAACGAAAAAAATAATAAGTGGTCGCAAAATGCAATTAACATAACTAAAAGATATTTTAATGACGGATTAATAGACAGAGCAATCTCTCGAGACCTTAATTGGGGAGTTGCGGTTCCAACAAATGAAAAAAACAAAGTTATATACAATTGGGCAGAAAATGTTTTAGGCTATTTATCTGCCTGTAAAGAATTTTGTAACAAAAATAATCAAAAATTTGAGGATTGGTTTAAAAACGACGATGCTAAACACATTTACATTCATGCAAAGGATAATATCCAATTTCACTCAATTATATTTCCCGCTTTACTGATTGCAGATACAAACGAATACCATCTACCAGATGAAATTTTTGCATATGAATTTGTAACAAATAACGGCCAAAAAATTTCTAAAAGTAAAGGAACTTGTTTAACAGCAAGAGAATTACTAAATAAATATGATGACGATTTTCTAAGATTTTATTTTGCTAAAAATATAAGTGATAAAAAGGATCTAGATTTTAGAGAACTAGATTTAATAAATTGTGTCAATGGCGAACTAATAAATAACTGGGGAAATTTCGTTAATAGGACGTTATCATTTATAAAATCAAAATTTGACGATAAAGTTAATAAGTATCGAGTATTTAACGAAATAAGAACAAGAATAGAGAGTGCATTTTACAGGGTTGATGAGTTTATTGAAAATGGCAAGGTCTCAAACGCATTAAGAGAAATTCTAGAGTTGGTTGACTATTCCAACAAGTATTTTAATTCTACTGAGCCTTGGAAAGTAATAAGGGAAGATAAATTTAAATGCGAAGAACTATGTTATCAGTATTTAATTCTCATAGCCAACATAAGCATATTGTTTTATCCGTTCATTCCAAAAGGAGCTAACAAGGTTGCAAACTGGATAGGAATAGTTATACAATCGTACGATTTCTACGAAGTGCAAAACACTGTTCTAAAAGAATTTAATAAATTATATGAGAGAATAGCCAATTAAAAAGTAGAAAAGGTGTCCTTTCACCAACATTTTCTGTCCGATACGCTTTTGCCCGTAGTCTAATCTGTAAAATCAAAAAGCTCGTTTGGAGTAGTGTCGAGCATTTTGCATAGCGAAACAATCAAATCGTAGTTTAGTTCAAACACACCGTTTTCAAAGCGTGAATATTGTTGTTGGGTCATATTCAATTGTTCGGCGACCTGCTTTTGCGTTAACCCTTTCAATTTTCTTGCTTGTTTAAGGTTTTCGCCCACACGTTTTGTTGTATTCATATAATTAAAGAATATAACCGTGCGAAAGTTTTGTCAACTAAATTAAAATTTTGTCAAGAAATTACGCTTTTCCACTTGCAAAATTTATATAAATGTGCTAATATCTCAAACGAAATGGGCCGACACAACAACAGTGAGCACATTTTAGTATATTTATGGAGGTTTAGGCATGAGCAATATTATTGACGTAATTGAGCAAGAAAACCTAAAAACCAACCTTACTCCTTTTAATGTTGGCGATACCGTTAAAGTTTATGTTAAGGTTATCGAAGGAGATAAAGAGAGATTACAGGCGTACGAAGGCGTTGTAATTGCCAAGAAGAATCATGGCATTAACGAAACATTCACCGTTCGTCGTGTATCTTATGGTATCGGTGTTGAAAGAACATTCCCATTGCACTCACCAAAGATTGCTAAGGTCGAAGTCACTCGTCCTGGTAAAGTTCGTCGTGCAAAATTGTACTATCAACGTAACCGTATGGGTAAAGCTGCTAAGATTAAAGACGCATCAGTTAAGCCAACTGAGAGCAAATAAAGATAAAAAGAGGACTCGATTAGTCACTAACTTTTGAAACTAGTATAGTAATTAGAGAATTAGAAAACAATCTAGTTCTCTTTTTTTGCCTACTTTATGCCGTGAAAGATACTTGACAAGAGAAGGAATAAAAATATTATACAAAAAGACAGCGAAAGAAAAACTTATTTTAGAAGTTCTCGTTAAGTACACCATAGAATAAATTAGCCATAACTTATAACAGCAAAAAGCGAAAGTGTATTATGTTTACTAACACTTTCGCTTTTTGTATTGTTTAATTTAGTTATAGACAAGCATATGCCTAACTGCCATATTAATAAAAAATACTCAAAATTCAATTTGAATGTTTTGTGAATTATCTACTTAAAGTATCTTCATTATTTTCTGACTTTTCCAATTTTACAGTAATGGCTTCATTAATTAATGATTGAAATTTTCTATCATTAGAAACAACAGAGCCTTTCATCGTTGTTAAAGCCAGTTCACTATTATTGTAACCACCAACTGATTGTTCTCTATCAATAATTATTATCGGAGCTTCTGCACCTAAGTTATAATATGTTCCTGCAAATTCCCAAAATTTATCAAGATTAGTTGCAATATCAACAAT
>CAKVHC010000016.1 GCA_934747805.1 uncultured Clostridia bacterium
AAGTGGCACGCGAGCTGGGTTCAGAACGTCGTGAGACAGTTCGGTCCCTATCCATCGTGGGCGTAGGATATTTGAGTGGGGCTGCCCCTAGTACGAGAGGACCGGGGTGGACGCACCGATTGTGCACCTGTTGTCGCGCCAGCGGCATAGCAGGGTAGCGAAGTGCGGGCAGGATAAACGCTGAAAGCATATAAGCGTGAAACCTTCCACAAGATAAGATATCCCATAACATAAGTTAGTAAGACCCCTTGCAGACTACAAGGTAGATAGGTCAGGAGTGGAAGCGCAGTAATGCGTGTAGCGGACTGATACTAATAGGTCGAGGGCTTGATCACAATTTATTTTGAAATTATCAAGTTATACACAAAGATTCAAAATCGTCCTACTTTTAGTAATGTGCAGTTGTGATTGTACTTAAAGACAATCAACCATGATGGTGATTAAGACTGAGGGGTTCCACCTGTTCTCATCCCGAACACAGAAGTTAAGACCTCATACGCCGAAAATACTCAGCGGAAGACTGCTTGGTAAGATAGGTAGTTGCCATCAACAAGATAAGATAGGTTTGAGTACCTATCTTTTTTTACGTTCAGTCTTACGCTGAGTATGGATACGAACGAAGTGAGTTCAAACGAAGAAAGGAAGACTGCTTGGTAAGATAGGTAGTTGCCATCAACAATGTAAAGCGAACGAAAGTTCGCTTTTTTTATACTTAGTAAACTACCTATCTTACACATAGGGCTCCCATGAGTGCTTGCACGAAGTGGGAAAAGGAAAAACTGAGCGAGAGAGCGTAATTTGCGAGTAAAGCGAGCAAAGAGCGACGAGTGAGTGTTTTGACGCAGGTAGTTGCCATCAACAAATTGAGATAGGTTTGAGTACCTATCTTTTTTTTCGTCCAGTCTTACGCTGAGTATGGATACGAACGAAGTGAGTTCAAATGCAATAGTTCTTCTGAGCGTAAATATATAAACAAAAAAGAGAGCGTTGGCTCTCTATTTTGTATTAACATTTTTAGTTTCAAAGTTTTTGTAGATAGACATTAGTTCAGTTTGTAAATCGGAAAGTGGCATCTTTGGAATGTAGTTTTTCGATTTTGCATTTTTAAGGCTATTTTCTACCGAACGGCAGAGTGACCAAGCGACCATTTGAGAAATTGCGTCGTATATTGGGCTACTCTTTTTGAGAATGTCCCAATCTAAATCTCTGTCAAGATTGCCGAAAAAATGCTCAGGGTCGTGGTTTACAAAATCCGGGGTTGGTTCGCCAGTCAAATAGGTAAATTCCAAAGCATCCTTTTCGGCAACATTACCAAATAGATCAGGTGCATATTTTTGACCAAAAGCCAAATCTCCACATTTGGATAATCTTGTTTTCAGTTTGATATTATTTGCTTCCATTTCTTTGCGTATTTTGTTTATGCTACCGATTTTATAATCATTAGCGGCGTAAAAATACACTGATGGAATAGTTCTTACGTAACGTTTTCTGGCGAAAGAAACGTGCATCATACTGTTCAATATTTGATTGATAGATTCGTCGGTGAAATCGTGTGATTTCAAATTCTCTTTGAATGATTTTATAATTTCGTTTAGGGCTTGAGCGCCGTAGCAATAGGTGAAGAAGGTGATTTGTGATATATTTTTGCAGCACGTTTCGGTTGGCAAGGCGTTACCGTCCTTGTCTAAGCAACGTGGCATAAGAATTGCGTTAGTGAATTGATTAACATCTCGCTCGTCCAAGTCGTTAGATATGCCAGTGCTCACCGCTTTTGGAAACTCTCTCGCATAGTCGTCAAGGTTTGGATACGTTTTATCAAACTCTTCATCATCTGGGCAATATAAGTAACTTTTGTCCTTTCCGTAGGCACAACCTAATAGTTCGATGTTCTCGATTGGTGTGGACTTTTCCAATAACAATCCCAAACTTGTTTCCACACGTTTGCAAAAACCGTTTGCTTCGGCGTCGTTATTTGTGCCATTGCCACTAAGGCAAACCACCATTGGCTTGTCTGTTGAATAATTCTTTAAATCAATATTCTCCCAGTGATTTTCCTTTTCCAAATTGCGCTTGCCCCACCTAGTCCTTCTTCTCTTTTTGGGGCGTCTAAAACCACACTGTTTGCACAACTCCAAAGGGTTAACATAGGGCGGAGTATATATTTTGGTGAGAAAATCGTCAAGTTTGGCTTTGATTTCTTCTTTTGTCATTGATAAGTCTCCTTTTGATATATTTTTATTATACATTACTCTGAATGAAATTGCAAGGTTATTTATAGTTCGGTCAAACTTGAAGATACCATTTGATTGCAAGCAATTCTATTTTCATCATAAATAGGTTAAAAAAAGTGGTTCAAATTATACAATCCGATGCATAAATTATGCAATGTATTAAACTTCAAATTTCCACTTATTGAAATTAGTCGGTGATTTATGTTGACTTTATTTCCGTTAGGTGTAAAAATGTATTTAGGAGAGATTATGAACGAGAAAATCAGAGAATTACGTTTGAAAAACGGCGTATCAAAGACACAACTTGCCAAAGCTTTGGAAATCAGCCCGTATGAATACCAAAAGATTGAGAACGGCGAGCAGAAGCCAACAAATGCGCAGTTGAAAAAGATTGCATTCATCTATAACATTGATTTGGAAACTCTTACTAATGTTGAAGCAGACAACAATGCACAAGAGATAAGCAGAGAAAATAAAGTGTCACCGATTGATAACAGACCATCGCAGACCGATACCGTGCCTGTAAAAGCTTCAAAGCCGGCAACTGAAATGACCGCTGGAAGAAAAACGCTGACAATTTTCAATATGATTTTATCTGCCGTGGGTTGCATACTTTTTATGCTGCCACTTATCGAAAGAGAAGGTGTTAAATATGGCTACATCGACTTTTTAAACGCCGGCACACAAGCAATGTACAAAGTTTGTGCCATTATTATGCTCGTAGTTTTGCTCTACACTTTTATACATAACGCTTTGCAAGTTATATCTTATGACATAGCCACATCAAAATACGTGCAGACTGGTAGTGCTGTTTGTATGATTGCCAACTGTATTTCCAGTGTATATTTACTCATTGTGCTTTACGAAATTCACACCCCATTCACCATTGTTTATTCGTTGTTGCAGTCAGCAATTTGCGTGTTGAGCATTCTAAGCTATGTGGTGGTGGGCAAGGATGACAAACATAAAATCAATCCAACCTATCACTCATCAAAGGCACTAAACATTGCCATATATTGCTTTACTATTGCCATTGCAGTGTTTGCCGTTTTGCCAATCTGCGAAGTGATGACAGGCGACACAGTCGCTTTCATTAAACTATTTGACTATGTAGCTTATGACTATCAAAAAATCGCTTTGGCATTGATGCTGATAACCGTTGTTTATTCATTCGTTCACGCACTCTTGGTAATTGTCAGCAACAAACTTGCTAGTTGGAAATACTCCAAAATCGGTTGGGAAATCAACTTTATGGTTGGACTTGTCGGCACAGTTCTTATGTTCGTGTTTGCAGGGTTCTACACTGCTGATTATGGCAATTCAATTCGCATCTGGTATGTTTGGGTTATGGCGTGTGCATATCTCGTGCTCACTATGCTTGCAATCCTCACTTACATTAAAACAATAAGAATCGAAGATTACAACAGAAAAGTTGAATAACGCAATAATCAAGAGTGCAGTGACACCGAATCTTAATAAAAGAGAGCCATTAGGCTCTTTTTTTTATTGCCACTATGCAGTATATGTTGAATTGTATTAATTACGTCAAATAACACCTCATATCAAAAATAAGGCACAATTGTCAAACAATTTTAGTTAATTTACTAAAAACCGTTGACAGTTTGATTAAATTATGATAAATTAGTTCAGTCAAATATTATGCGGTGGAATGCCCTTTACTGACTTGTATGGGTGAAAAATAGTGGTCCTAAGCATAAAAACAACTAAATATAGGGAGCGTTAAATGAAATTAGAAAAGCCGGTCATCAAAAAGATAAACTATGGCAAAGCCGAGCGTTATAGTTTTGCAAAGACGGAGATTCCATTCAAGTTGCCAAACTTGTTGGAAATGCAAAAAAATTCTTACGAAAAGTTCCTCACAGAGTACATTTGGGAAGTTATCCAAGAGTTCAATCCAATTGTGGATTACTCAAACAAGGCGGAGTTGACCTTCCTAGACTATTCTATCGAACGCACACCAAAGTTTGAATGGGCAGAGTGCAAGAAGCGTCAAGGCGCACAAGGCAACTACACCATTCCTTTGAAAGTCAAAGCTAGACTTTTGGTCAAGGAAACTGGTCAAATCATTGACCAACAAGTATTCCTAGGGGACATCCCTTACATGAACGAAAACGGTGAATTCCTATTCAACGGAGTTGAACGTGTTATTTTGGGTCAGCTGGTTAAGAGTCCGGGTGTCTTCTTCGACAGCGAAGTGAACAAGTCTGGTCACACTGACTATTCAAGTTCTATCAACCCAGTTCATGGTATGTACATCGCCACCGAGCAAGTTGCCGGTGATTGTTTGCGTGTAACACTCACACGTAAATTTAAACTCAGCCTTGGCGTATTCTTGAAATGCTTTGGATTCACCAACGAGCAGTTGTTGGATATTTTTGCAAACAACACTTACATCAAGAACACGCTTGAGAAAGAACCACAAGTAACCCAAGACGAAGCATTAATCGAATTCAGCAAACGCACCCGTCCTGGCGAAATTCCATCCGCTGAAGAAAGTAAAGAATATATCCAAAACTTGTTCTTCACTCAACAATATTACAATTTGAGCAAAGTTGGTCGTTACATGATCAACAAGAAACTCAACCTTGCCACTCGTATTGCTGGCAAGGTGGCGAAAGACGACATCATATTCGGCAGAAAGACTTTTGTCAAGGCTGGCGAAGTAATCAGTCCGGAAGTCGCTGTTGAAATCCAAAATGCAGGCATCAACACAGTTGACATCATTTACAAAGACAAGGCTTGCCGTGTTATCGGTAACAATCGTGTTGACCTTCGTGCATATCTCGACATTGATCCTAAAGAAGTGGGCATTACTGAATTAGTTTACTATCCACTCTTGAAGACAATCTTGAAAGAAAACAAAACAAAAGACGCTCAAATCAAGGCTGTTAAAGCTAACGCTCGTAAATTGGAAGACTTCCAACTTACACTTGACGACTTGATTGGTAGCACTAGCTATTTGTTGAACCTTATCGACGGCTTTGGCTCAATCGACGTCAAAGACCATTTGGCCAACAAGCGTGTCGCTTGCTGTGGTGAACTTTTGATGGCAGAATTCCGCAAGGGCATGACCAAACTCAAAACTCAAGTTATGGAAACATTGCAATCTCGTGATCTAACTGACGTTAGCCCATCACAGATTTTGAATGCTAGACACATCAATAAGGCAATCAAAGAATTTATAGCAACTAGCCAACTTGCTCCAATTATGGATCAAGACAACCCAATCAGCACACTTACACACAAACGTCGTTTGAGTTCTAGTGGCCCAGGAGGTGTTAAGAAAGAACGTGCTACTGCCGAAGTTCGTGATATTAATCACACGCACTATGGCCGTATTTGTATCGTTGAAACACCAGAAGGTCAATCAATTGGTCTTGTAAGTTCGCTTGCAAGTTATGCTCGTGTCAACGACTATGGCTTTATCGAAGCACCTTATCGCCGTATCGACAAGAAGACCGGCAAGGTGACCGACGACATTGTTTACTTGACTGCTGACCAAGACGAAGACTTGTTCATTGGACAAGCCAACGAACCACTCAACCCAGACCACACACTCGCAAACAAGCGTGTAGTTTGCCGTAACAAAGATACAATCTTGGAAGTGAACGCTGACCAAGTAGATATGCTAGACCTATCACCAAGTCAGTTGGTGTCTATCACTACAAACCTTATTCCGTTTATCGAAAACGACGATACCAACCGTGCCTTGATGGGTACAAACATGCAACGCCAAGCAGTTCCGCTTTTGCAAGCTGAATCACCAATCATTGGTACTGGCGTTGAAAGTAAAATCGCTCGTGACAGTGGCGCAATGGTCATTGCAGACGGCGACGGAGTTGTGACCTACGTTTCTGGCGCACTTATGAAAGTGAAGTATGACGACGGACGTAACGTTGAATACAAACTTGATAAGTTTATGAAAACCAACAACAAGACTTGCTTCAATCAAAAACCTTTGGCAAAGAAAGGCGAAAGAGTGAAAGCAGGTGATGTAATTGCCGACGGCGCAAGCACCAAGAACGGCGAACTTGCAATCGGTAAAAACCTAACAGTCGCATTTATGAACTGGGAAGGCTACAACTATGAAGACGCTATCCTAGTCAGCGACCGTATTACAAGAGAAGACGTGTTCACTTCAATCACTCTTATGGAAAAAGAAGTGGAAGCACGCACAACCAAACTTGGCGATGAAGAAATCACTCGAGATATTCCAGGCGTCAGCGAAGACGCTTTGAAGAACCTTGACGAAGACGGCATCATCAAGATTGGTACAGAAGTACGCACAGGCGACATTTTGGTCGGCAAGGTTACACCAAAGGGTGAAACTGAACTCAGCCCAGAAGAGCGTTTGTTGAAAGCAATCTTCGGCGAAAAGACCAAAGACGTGCGTAATTCCAGCCTAAAAGTTGACCACGGCGAAAGCGGTGTGGTTGTCGGCATTGAAAAACTCAGCCGTAAGAACAAAGACGAGCTTGCACCTGGTGTAAACAGCATGATTAAGGTTTACATCGCTCAAAAGAGTAAATTGCAAGTCGGCGATAAACTTTGCGGACGTCACGGTAACAAGGGTTGCGTATCAATGATTTTGCCAGCGGCAGATATGCCATATATGCCAAACGGCGAACCAGTTGATGTGGTATTGAACCCACTTGGTATTCCTTCTCGTATGAACATCGGTCAGGTGCTTGAAGTGCATCTAGGCTTGGTTGCTAAACAACTCGGCTGGCACGTAGCAACTCCTGGTTTCGATGGTGCAACTGCGGAAGAAATTCAATACTTGCTCAAAGAAAACAACCTTCCAGAAGACGGCAAGATTCAACTCTACGATGGACGTACTGGTGAGAAGTTTGAAAACCGCTCAACTGTCGGCGTTATGTATATGTTGAAACTAGACCACATGGTTGAAGCAAAGATTCACGCTCGTAGCATTGGACCTTACGCTCTTATCACTCAACAACCATTGAATGGTCGTGCACAATTCGGTGGACAACGTTTCGGTGAAATGGAAGTTTGGGCACTCGAAGCATACGGCGCAAGCCATTTGTTGCAAGAAATGCTCACCGTCAAGTCGGATGATGTTGAAGGACGTCAAAAGACTTACGAAGCAATCGTTAAGGGCTATCCAATTCCAGAACCAGGAATGCCAGAATCATTCAAAGTTTTGGTTAAGGAAATGCAAGGTTTGTGTATGGACATCAGCTTGCTAACTGCTGACGGCCACGCACTCACTATGAACGAAGTTTCTAACGAGGACGTCGATACCGCTGAAATTCAACCTATCAACAAGACAGGTTTGGAAGATATCACTTTGGAATTCGACGAATTGCAGAGCGAATACGAAGATAAAGCAGGAACACAAACATTTGATGAGTCGGCTCTGTTCGATGACATTGATGAATAATAGGGGGCAAATGTAATAATGTTCACACTAAATAATATTGATTCAATTAGAATCGGCATAGCATCACCAGAAAAGATTCGTGAATGGTCACACGGCGAGGTAACCAAGCCTGAAACCATTAACTATCGTACTCAAAAGCCTGAACGTGATGGTTTGTTCTGCGAACGCATTTTTGGACCTAAGAAGGACTGGGAATGCCACTGCGGTAAATACAAACGCATCCGTTACAAAGGCGTTATCTGCGACAAATGTGGTGTCGAAGTTACAAAGAGCAAAGTTCGTCGTGAAAGAATGGGTCACATTCAACTTGCTTGCCCTGTTTCACACATCTGGTTCTTTAAAGGCGTGCCTAGCATTATTGGCACAGTCCTAGATATTTCTGTTAAACTTTTGGAACAAGTTTTGTACTATGTAAATTTCATCGTACTTGACCCAAAAGACACAGAGTTTGTTAAAAAACAAGTAATCACTGACCGTGAGTACCGTGAGGCCGTTGAAAAATACGGCCCTAAAGGTCTACGTGTTGGTATGGGTGCAGAAGCTATCAAAGAACTGCTCTCTGAAATCAACCTAGAACAAGAACGTGCTGATTTGCAAAAAATCATCGACAAGTCAACTGGCCAAAAGAAACTCAAAGCCAGCAAGAAACTTGAAGTTGTCGAAGCGTTCATCAAGAGTGGCAACCGTCCTGAATGGATGGTTTTGGACGTCGTTCCAGTTATTCCACCCGACATTCGTCCAATGGTTCAGATTGACGGCGGTAAGTTTGTAAGTTCCGACCTTAACGATTTGTACCGCAGACTTATCAACCGTAACAATCGTTTGAAGAAATTGCTCGAACTTGGCGCACCTGATATCATCGTTCGTAACGAAAAGCGTATGCTCCAAGAAGCAGTTGACGCATTGTTCGACAATGGTAAACGTGGTAAAGCCGTTCAAGGCTCACAACAACGTGATTTGAAATCTCTCAACGCATTCTTGAAAGGTAAGCACGGTCGTTTCCGTCAAAACTTGTTGGGTAAACGTGTTGACTATTCAGGTCGTACCGTTATTGTTGTTGGTCCAGAACTTCAAATGTACCAATGCGGTTTGCCAAAGATTATGGCACTCGAACTATTCAAACCATTCATTATCAAACGTTTGATTGAAATGAATGAAACACTCAATATTAGGAAAGCGCAAAAAATGATTGACACTCAAAAGCCAATCGTTTGGGACGTTTTGGCAGAAGTGGTTAAGGGTCACCCAGTGTTCCTAAAC
>CAKVHC010000017.1 GCA_934747805.1 uncultured Clostridia bacterium
TTCCAAAACATTGCAAACACTTTGGAAAAACACTACAAAGATATGCAAGATATGGAATTCACTATCGAAAAAGGCAAGTTGTTTATGCTCCAAACTCGTAATGGTAAGCGTACTGCAACTGCCGCTTTGCAAATCGCCGTTGACCTTGTTAACGAAGGCATGATTTCAAAGAAAGACGCTGTAATGAAGATTGAACCTAAGTCTTTGGATGCTTTGTTGCACCCAACATTTGACAAAGATTCACTCAAGAATGCAGAAGTTATCGCTACTGGTTTGCCTGCTAGCCCTGGTGCTGGTTGCGGTCAAATCGTGTTTACTGCTGAACGTGCAAAAGAAATTGTAGAAGCAGACAAGAATGCAAAAGTATTGCTTTTGCGTCAAGAAACTAGCCCAGAAGACATCGAAGGCATGGTTGCTTCACAAGGCGTTGTCACTGCTCGTGGTGGTATGACAAGCCACGCAGCCGTTGTTGCTCGTGGTATGGGAACTGCTTGCGTTGCTGGCGTTTCTACAATGGTTATTGATGAAGAAAACAAAACTGTTAAGTTCGGTGACAAGGTTTACAAGGAACTTGACACTATCGCTATCGATGGTAGCACAGGTAACATTTATGGTGGCGCTGTTAAGATGGTTCCAGCTAGTGTTACAGGCAATTTCGGCACAATTATGTCTTGGGCTGACGAATATCGTCGTCTAAAAGTTCGTACTAATGCCGACACTCCAAGAGATGCTAAACAAGCTGTAGTATTTGGCGCAGAAGGTATCGGTCTTTGCCGTACTGAACACATGTTCTTCGGTGCTGACAGAATCCCAGCCGTTCGTGAAATGATTGTTGCTGACAACCTTGCTGAACGTAAAGTTGCTCTTGATAAACTTCTTCCAATGCAAAGAGAAGATTTCATCGGCATTTATGAAGCAATGGAAGACCGTCCAGTTACTATTCGTTTCTTGGATCCACCTTTGCACGAATTCTTGCCACACACTGATGAAGAAATCGCTTCTTTAGCAAAAGATATGGGCATTCCATTTGAACGCCTCAAAGCAAAAGTTGAATCATTGCACGAATTCAACCCAATGCTCGGTCACCGTGGCTGCCGTTTGTCTATCACATTCCCAGAGATTGCTGAAATGCAAACCAGAGCAGTTATCGAGGCTGCTTGTGACGTAATCGCTCGTAAGCATTACAATATTGTTCCAGAAATTATGATTCCACTTGTTGGCGACGTTAACGAATTGAAATACGTTAAGAACGTAGTTGACGAAACTGCTAAGAAAGTTATGGAAGAAAAGGGTGTTAACTTGCAATACCACGTTGGCACAATGATCGAAGTTCCACGTGCTGCAGTTTTGGCAGACAAGATTGCAGAAGTCGCAGAATTCTTCTCATTCGGTACTAACGACTTGACACAGATGACTTTCGGTTTCAGCCGTGACGATGCAGGCAAGTTCTTGAACGACTACTATGCTAAGAAGATTTTCGAATCTGACCCATTCGCTCGTCTTGACCAAGAAGGCGTAGGCAAGTTGGTTGAAAACGCAGTCAAGTTGGGCAAATCTGTTCGTAAGAATATCAAACTTGGTATTTGTGGCGAACACGGTGGTGACCCTTCAACTATCGAATTCTGCGATAAGATTGGCTTGACATATGTTTCTTGCTCACCATTCCGTGTACCTATCGCACGTTTGGCTGCTGCTCAAGCTGCTATCAAGAATAAATAACAAAAAGAAATACCCGCAAGGGTATTTTTTTGTTACCTATTGACAAGCCTAGTTACCCGTGATATTATGCAAATCACAAAAAGGTGGGGGATAGTATGGCTAGTTTGATTGAAAAGTTTTTGACCGATGTCGCTAATGAGAACAAAAAACTGGGTTCTGCTTGCGACGAGCTTATGGCTGCACAAAACAAAGTGCAGAAAACTTTGCCAACGTTGTTGGAAACTGTGATAAAGAGAGAAGAATGTAAAGAGATGAAATTGTTTGACACAATAGAAATTTTACAACAGGTTCTCGAAGATAGATATGGCGTTGATGATGCAAAAGAACGAGTAATCAGCATTAGGGACGGATTGGACAATTTATTAGAAAAATTCCATGGTAGTTTGGACGTAAACATTGGCGAATATGTTGAAGAACTAGAGAAGCAACTTCAAACCCAAAAAGGAATTATCCGAGTAGAGTTGCTTGACGGTGACGTCGGTGAGATACAGGCTGTGGCACTAAATGATAATTCAATCAATGCAAAAATAGACACTGAAGACCTAAAACAGCGTATATATAGGGGTTGGAATTGTACAACTTTGTTATTCTCGTTCGACCATATCTATCCAATAATGACAATTGAGTTAAATCCAAATAGATTGAAATTTTTGGACAATAAAACCTTATATGAGCACTTGAATATTAAAATTGGAACTGCTAGTAAAGACCCCCAAGATGACCATAAGAGAACTATCCCTTTTGAAATCCGAATAGACAATATACGAAATGCAATTTTGCCGTATAACATTGGTGATTTCTTAAAGATGTCGCCAGACATACAGCCAGCTTTCATTCGTGCGGTCGTTAGACGTAAAGAGAGCGAAAAATGTGAGAACGACAACACAAATACTACAGAACGTAAATAGAAAGCCAAAATCTTGGCTTTTTTTACGATTTTTTTGCAAATTTTTTTGAAAAACCCTATTGACAACCAATTTTTTATGTTATATCATCAAACCAATTAAGGGTATGGGGTATGGGAAGTTTAATTGAACAAATGTTGGCCGACATGAAGGCAGTCGGCGGTCAGAAGACAGCTGCAGGAGAAGAGTTGTTTTGGGCTAGACGTCAAGTTGGCGAATTGACACGTAAAGTCGAGCTTGAATGCAATAGAGAATTTGGCGTTGAAGAAAAACGTGAATTGTATAAAGAATTGATAGAAAAAGAAGCCGAAATGGCAAAAGAGGTCAATAGCAAAATTTCTTTGCCAGTAGGCGCACTTATCGACGAATATGCCCGTCAAAACAAATTAGAAAAAAATGATGTATATTGCAAATGTTACGCTAGATTTAGTAATATGAGTATGGGCCAACAACTCACAAGTTACGACTTTAAAGTTAGAATCAAAAATTGTTATAGCGTGTTCGACTTCACACGTGACGAAAACCAAGTTAGATTTGCAAATGGCGGGGACGTTAGTAGTCACATCGTAAATCGTCCAAATAGTGAATATAACGGCAACGAATATTTAGTGAGAGACCCTAGAAATATTATTTTCAAAGTAAACTACAAAGAACTCGATTCGCTCCGTCAAAATAGTCCAAAAATATATAGAGCAATGGTCGCTGTGCTAGATAGTCAACTAGCCGAAAACAGCGAACGTAAATAAGGAAAATACACCAGATTTCTGGTGTATTTTTTTATCGAATAACGAGAGTAGTGGGTTAGGCACAAAAATATTTGCGCTACATAGTTATTTGTAGTATAATAGTCTTATGAAAATTGCAAAAAACGATAACGGATTTGTGTGCGAATGGTGTGGCAAGACGGTTAGTCCACTTGGCTACACTTCACGAGATCACTGTCCCTTCTGTCTTGTGAGTAAGCATGTGGACATTCTACCAGGTGATAGGAGTAACGATTGTGGCGGGCATTTAATCCCATACGACGTCGAGATAAGTGCCAAAAAGGGCTATATAATCCGCTACAAGTGTGACAAATGTAAACAGACACACAACAATAAGTCGGCGACAGACGACAAAATGAGCGTCATATTGTCTTTGATGAACAAGTCTTACAACCCAAATGACTTTAAGAAATAGACTTTTAAATACACTAAGCCACAATTAAAGTTTTGATTGAATTTGTAATTATTTATGAAAATAAAAGGAAGAGCACTTCCTTTTAATTTTTTTTGTTCACCAGTTTTTCTATAAATGCAACGAGCAAATACATTAACGCAGCCATTACGCATAGAATGAGCGTCGCACTCATCACAAGGTCAAGGTCAAATATTTGTCCGCCATATTTGAGCAAGTTGCCGATTCCTGCTTTGCACGCCATATATTCGCCCATGATTGTGCCAATCCAACTCAAACCGACATTGATTTTGAGTGTGCTGATTATGTCGCTCTTGCTTGCAGGCAACACGAGTAGCCAGAAAATCTGCATTTTGTTTGCACCGAACGACCGCATAAGTTGAATTTTTGCATTGTCCACCGACATAAATGCCGTCAAAATGTTGAGCGTGGTCACAATAACCACGACCAAAACGCCCATAGTTACTATCGCTTTTTGTCCAATTCCCATCCAAATGATGATGATTGGGCCGAGTGCAATCTTTGGCAAGCTGTTTAGCACAACAATGTATGGTTCAAGCATTTTTCTCACGAAATTGCTTTGCCACAAAAGTCCTGCGAATATGAAGCCTAACACGGTGGCGATTATAAATGCTAAGATCGTTTCGGACAGCGTAACCCAAATGTTGTAAAAGAGTTCTCCAGTTGTATAGAGTTCACCTATTTTTTTCACAATTCTAATTGGCGAACTGAAGAAGAACACATCCAGAACGCCAACATCAGTGAGCAGTTGCCACAATCCTAGAAAAATTACGAGTAGGGCAATGCGGCAAAGGTGGATTAAAATGTTGTGTTTAGTTTGACGTCGCAAATAGAGTTTATGCTCATTTGAAAAATCATATTTTTTCATATTGTATATCACTCCAAATTTCTTCAAACAGTTTGTGTGCTTCGGCCGATTCTCGTCGCTTGAAAGGTGTGCCATATTTGCTTAGGTCTACTTTCACTTCCTTAACAATGTGGGCAGGTCTAGGTGACAAAATCAGCACACGGTCACTAAAGCTTATGGCTTCTTTGATGTCGTGCGTTACGAGAATGACCGTCTTTTTTTCTTTCGACACAATTTCGTGCACGTCGTCGCAAAGTGTCAGCCTTGTTTGATAGTCCAATGCAGAAAATGGTTCGTCGAGCAAAAGTATCTCAGGCTTCAAAGCCAGCGTTCTAATCAACGCAACACGTTGTCGCATGCCACCAGATAACTCGGTTGGTCTGTGGGATTTAAAGTCCGCAAGCCCATATTTTTCAAGCAATGAGTTGGCATAGGCAATGTTTTCAGGCGTCTTTTTCTTTTGAATCTGAAGGCCTAATAGCACATTATCTTCAATGTCACGCCAGTCAAATAAGTTGTCTTTTTGGAACATATATCCAGTCAGGCAATTTTTGGTGTTGGGCGTTTGACCCGCCACCAAAATTTCGCCACTGGATGGTTGCAAGAGTCCTGCAATTAGTGATAATATGGTGCTTTTGCCACAACCACTAGGACCTACAATGCTAATGAATTCACGTTCTTTAACATTAAAATTTATATCTTTTAGTGCTTCAGTTTCACCTTTTTTGCTGTGATAAGTTAGACTCAAATTTGATACAGAAACAAGGTTTTTCATTTCGTTATTCCTTTGTTATTTTTCTATTAATAGCCCATAGCTGTTACATAAGAGCAGTCGATTGCGTTTGCGTAAGGTACACGAGCCTTGAGTTCACCCGCAGACTCGATTACATCTTGCAATTTTGTCCAAGATGCTTCGCTGAGTACGAAACTATCTGCGTATGCACCGATTGAGATATAGTTTCTCACCGCGCTAACCAAAATGTCGTCATCCGTAGATTTGAAACTTGGCTTTAATGCAGCAATTAATTGTGCGTCAGTAGCAGAGAGCATATAGTCTTGACCTTTTTTGAGTGCACGAATGAATTTCTCAATCTTTTCAGGGTTTTTCTTCAAATATTTTTCCATTGATGCAAATGCCGTGAAAGGAATTGTGCCTGAGCCTGTGCTTACACTAGTGATGATGTGACAATTGTTATTGCGAACCATCATACTTGCGCTTGGTTCAAAAGCTGTAACGTAGTCGCCAGTGCCAGCGAGGAATGCTGATGTTGTGTTGGCAAAGTCAACAGTCAAGTCCAATACAGTGTCAACGTTTTCGCCAAGGCTAGCACCAGGCTTCAAACCT